>CAZHLT010000281.1:0-7871 GCA_964533285.1 uncultured Conexibacteraceae bacterium
GCGGCGTCGCCCTCGATGCGGTCGCGGATCCACTCGCCGCCGTCGGGCAGGCCGACGAAGGCGACCAGCTCGAGCCGCTCGCCCTCGACCCGGGCATGGACCCCGATCGGCGTCGCGCAGCTCGCCCCCAGCGGCGCCACCGCCGCTCGCTCGGCGGTCAGCTCGCGCATCGCGGCGAGGTCGGTGACGGGCTCGACCGCGGCCAGAGTCGCCTCGTCGCCGGCCCGCACCTGCACTGCCAGCGCTCCCTGGCCCGGCGCCGGCACCATCTCCCCGGGCGCCAGCGCGAACCCGATCTCGCCCTCGCGCCCGAGCCGCCGCAGCCCGGCGGCAGCGAGCACGATCCCATCGAGCTCGCCCTCGGCCAGCCGCCGCAGGCGGGTGTCGACGTTGCCGCGCAGCTCCCGCACCCGCAGGTCGGGCCGCGCCGCCAGCAGTTGGGCGCGGCGGCGCAGGCTGGCGGTGCCGACCCGCGCCCCCTCGGGGACGTCGTCGAGCGAGGCGCCGGCGCCGATCCAGACGTCGGCCGGGTCCTCGCGCGCCGGCACCGCGGCGATCTCCAGCCCCGCGGCCAGATCGCCCGGCAGGTCCTTCGCCGAGTGGACGCCGACCTCGGCCTCACCGGCCAGCAGCGCCCGCTCGACGCCGCGGACGAAGCGCGACTTGTCGCCCGGCTCGCTGTCGGAAGACGCCTCGACCAGCTCCGCCCCGCCGAGCAGCTCCGCCACCCAGCCGGCCTGCGTCAGGGCGAGGGCGCTGCCCCTAGTGGCGATCCGCAGCGCCAAGCACGCCTCACTCAGCCTTCTTGCTGCGCAGCTCGGTCACCTCGGCGCCACCGGCCCGCTCCGGAGTCGTCTCGACGTCGAGGCCGAACAGCTCGCGCAGGGCGCTGACGTGGGCGTAGGCGTCCTCGTCGCCGGCCGCGCGGCGCATCCGCACCGTCGGCTCGTGCAGCAGCCGCGAGGCGACCGCCCGCGCCATCGCCTCCATCCGCTGGCGGTCGGCCTCGCCGAGGCTCTCCCAGCGCTTCTCGTTCTCGGCCAGCACCCGGCGCACGACCTCCTCGCCGCGTTCGCGCAGGGCGGCGATCGTCGGGACCACCTCCAGCGCCGCCAGCCAGCGCTCGAAGCGGTCGAGCTCGGCCTCGATGATCAGCTCCGCCGGCCGCGCCTCGGCCTCGCGGCCGGAGGCGTTGCGTTCGACGATCTGCTGGACGTCGTCGATGTCGAAGACGGTGACGCCGGCCACCTCGCGGCAGGCCGGCTCGATGTCGCGGGGGACGGCGAGGTCGATCGCGACCAGCGGCCGCCCGCCGCGGTCGGCCATCACCTGGCTGAGCCCGTCGCGCTCGATCACGTGGTGCGGCGAGTTGGTCGCGGAGACGACGATGTCGGCCGCGAGCAGCTGTGTCGGCAGCTCCTCGAAGCGGACCGCGGTGCCGTCGAAGCGCTGCGCCAGGCCGATCGCGCGGTCGTAGTGGCGGTTGGCGACGAAAACGGTGCGGACGCCGCGCGCGGTCAGCGCCCGGGCGACGAGCTCGGCGGTCTCGCCGGCGCCGACCACCAGCACCCGCCGCTCGGAGAGGTCGCCGAGCGTCCGCCGCGCCAGCTCGACCGCGACCGACGGCACCGAGACGCCGGTCTCGCTGATCCCGGTCTCCTCGCGGGCGCGGCCGCCGGCCGAGAGGGCGCCGCGGAAGAGGCGGTTGAGGATCGGGCCGGTCGCGCCCTCGACCAGCGCCAGCTCGTAGGCGCGTTTGACCTGGCCCTGGATCTCGGCCTCGCCGAGGATCATCGAGTCGAGCCCGGCGGTGACCCGCATCAGGTGGCGGGAGGCGTCGGCGCCGCGCGCCGAGTAGAGGTGGCCGAGCAGCTCGGTCGGCCGGATCTCGGCCATCCGGGTGAGGATCCGCAGCGCCGTCGACTCGGCCTCGACCGGGTCGGAGACGATCAGGTAGAGCTCGGTGCGGTTGCAGGTCGAGATCGCCGCCGCCTCGTGGATCCCGCTCGCCGCGGTCAGCTCGTTCAGCGCCCCGACGGCGCGGCCCTCGGTCAGCGAGAGCCGCTCGCGCAGCTCCAGCGGCGCGGTCTTGTGGGAGATGCCGAGGGCCAGTACCTCGGACATCAGGCGCCGACCTTCTCCTGCTCGGCCTTGCGCTCCTCGGCGATCGCCGCCACCTCGCGCAGTTCGCGCTCGATCCGCGCCAGTTTCGCGGCCATGATCGCGACGTAGATCACCAGCAGGACGACGAAGACGACGTAGGCGCCGGCGACGTACTTGCCGGCCTCGTCGAGCGGCAGCGCCGGCGCCTCGGCGAGCAGCAGGCCGACCATCAGCTCACCTCCGGCGCGATCCGCGAGCTGGGGCGGGGGCTGGGCGCGTCGAGCGCGCGGCGCAGGCGCTTGACCTGGCCCGCGGCGCTCTTCGCCGAGAGCTCGAACTTGACCAGGGTCAGCCAGAGCGCCGCCATCGCCGCCAGGCAGACGAGGAAGGTGAGCATCATCGAGCCCGGCAGGCCGCCGTCGGTGGTGGCGAAGACGCGCGGGTGGACGAGGCTCTGCGCCATTCGCACCGCCATGAAGTTGAGCGGCACGAAGGCGCCGGCGGTGACGGCGAAGACCGAGGCGTAGCGGGCCTGCCGTTCGCGGTCCTCGATCGCGTAGCGGAACGGGTAGTAGGTCGCGTAGAGGAGGAAGACGATGAGGAAGCTGACCAGCGTCGGCTCGTCCCAGACCCACCAGTGGCCCCAGGAGGCCTTGGCCCAGATCGCGCCGGTGATCAGCACCGCGACGCCGAAGACGACCGAGATGTGGATCGCGACGTAGGAGTAGGCATCCCACTTGGAGTCGCCGCTGCGCAGGTGGAAGACGGCAAAGACGCCGCCGGCGATGAACCCAACCAGGGCGACGATCGCCAGCGGCACGTGCAGGTAGAAGACCTTCTGGATGAAGCCCTGGTCGGCGTCGAGCGGGGCGTAGAAGAAGACCAGCGAGAGGCCGACCGCGAGCAGCGCCACGGTGGCGATCGAGAGTGGTTTCAGTCCTTTGCCGTACATGCCGCTGGGGCGGGGGGATCGGCGCCGGCGGTTCAGTCCTCGAGCAGGAAGTCGAATACCGCGTAGCCGACCAGGGTGAAGATCAGATCGTATAGACCCAGGACGGCAAGCCAGGTCCCGAAGCGGTGGTAACCGGGACCGCCCAGCGCCATCAGCGGCTCGGTCGCGCCGGTCGCGGCGATCATCAGCGGCACCACCAGCGGCAGCAGGACCAGCGGCACCAGCAGGTCGCGGGCGCGCGAGTTGACCGCCATCGAGGAGATCAGGGTCCCGGTCGCGGCGAGGCCGAGGTCGGTCAGCAGGAGGACGGCGACGAGCGGGCCGAGGGCGGCGGGCGAGTCGAGGAAGAAGAGGGCGAAGACCGGCACCGCGACCAGCTCCAGCGCCACCAGGTAGACGAGCAGCGCCGCCACCTTGGCGGCGAACAGCACGTTGCGGTCGATCGGGGCGAGGCGGATCGCGTCGAAGCCGCCCTCCTCGCGCTCGGCGACGAAGAGGCGGTTGATCCCGAGCACGGCGGCGAACAGCAGGGTGGCCCAGAGGACGCCGGCGGCGAGGCTGCCGGAGAGCTGGGTGCGGTCGAGCCCGAAGCGGAAGATGACGAAGGTGGTGACCGCGAACAGCGCCATCGCCGGCAGCGACTGCAGCGTGCGCAGCTCCGAGCGCAGGTCCTTGCCGAGGATCGCCGCGAAGGCGACGCGCGAGGGGGTCACGCCGGCACCGCCCGCTCGGAGATCCCCAGCTCCAGCACCTGGTCGGCCTCGGGCAGGTGGCGGTCGGGGTCGTGGGTGACGACGACGCGGGCGGCGCCGGCGCCGGGCCCGATCAGGCCGCGGGCCAGCTCGCGGCCCGCGGCGTCGAGGTTGGAGTCGGGCTCGTCGAGCAGCAGCAGCGCCGGCCGGTGCAGGACGCAGCGGCAGATCGCCAGCCGCTGCCGCATCCCGGCCGAGAGCTCGGCCACCCGCGAGTCGGCGCGGCGCTCCATCTCCACCGCCGCCAGCAGCTGCTCGATCCGCGCCTCCGCCTCGTCGCCGCCGATCCCGTGCAGGCGGGCGTGGAAGCGCAGGTTCTCGCGGCCCGAGAGGTCGCGGTAGAGCAGCGGCTCGTGGCCGAGGTAACCGAGCCGGCCGCGCAGCTTCCAGGCCTCGCGCGGCAGCGCGCAGCCGAGCACGACGACCTCGCCGGCGGTCGGTCGCAGCAGCGTGCCGAGCACCCGCAGCAGGGTCGACTTACCGGCTCCGTTGGGGCCGAGCACGACCAGCGTCCGCCCCATCGCCAGCTCGATGTCGACCCCGGCCAGCGCCGTGCGTTCGCCGTAGTCGCGGCGCAGGCCGGAGACCCGCAGGGCGGGCTCGCGGCGCTCGGACGCGTCTGTCAGCTGAGAGGTGGCCACTCGGGGGGATTCTGAAGGTCATGCGCCGTTCGGCGCGAACTTGCAGGTGATTTGCCGGCGGAGCGCACCCTCGTCCTCCGCCTCAACCACTTACAGGAGGAGTTCATGAGGAAGCGGAATCGAGTCGTCGCCGCCGCCGTCGCGGCGCTGGCGACGGTCGCCCTGACGGTCCCCGTCGTCGCCGCGGCCGGCGACGGCCCCGGCGAAGTCGTCAAGGTGAAGACGACGCTGACGATCAGCAAGTACGGCTACAAAGGCTTCGTCAAGTCGAAAAACAGCAACTGCCTGGCCGAACGCAAGATCGTGCTCAAGCAGAAGGGCCACGGGGTGATCAGCCACGCCACCTCCGAAGCCAACGGCCGCTGGGAAGCCGACCTGGTCGAACTAAACGACAAGATCGAGATCCCGGCCAAGGTCTTTGCCGTGGTCAAGCCGATCACCCAGGCGACCGCCGGGCCGATCTACCGCTGCCTGCAGGCGACCTCGAAGGTCGTCGAAATCAGCGGCGGCTGAGCCGCGGCGGGGAGGGCGGCGCCGCGGCGCCGCTCAGCCCCGCCCACGCAGGGCGCGGCGCCCGACCTTGAGCAGCGGCGCCGCGCCGTCGCGCAGGGCCTTGGCCCGCACCTCGCCCTTGCCGTAGAGGATCCGCGCCGAGGCCCGCACCGCTTCGCCCAGGGTGCGGTCGTAGGGGTGCCACCAGAAGTCGCGCGCGAGCCCCGGCTCCCAGGCGTTGAGCTTGACGTTGACGCACTCGTAGAAGCCGAATTTCGAATGCGAGCGGCCGAGGCCGGAGTCCTTGACGCCGCCCCAGGCGCACTGGCAGACGCCGTGGCTGAAGGAGTGGTCGTTGACCCAGACCATCCCCGATTCCAGCCGCCGCGCGATCCGCTCGCCGCGCTGGCGGTCCCGGGTCCAGACCGAGGCGCCGAGCCCGAACTCGGAGTCGTTGGCGAGGTCGATCGCCTCCTGCTCGGAGTCGACGATGACGATCGGCAGCACCGGGCCGAAGATCTCCTCGCGCATGATCCGCATCTCGTGGCTGACCTCGGTGAGGACGACCGGGGCGATGAACTTGCCGGGCATACCGGCGACCTCGGTCGGGCCGCCGCAGAGCTTCGTCGCGCCGGCGGCGACGGCGTCGTCGACCAGCTCGTTGGCGATCTCGTACTGGCCGGCGGAGGTCATCGGCCCGATTTCGGTCTCCCACTCGAGCGGGTCGCCGACCCGCATCCGCTCGGCGCCGCGGGCGACGCCGGCGACGAAGCGGTCGGCGACCTCGCGCAGGACGTAGACGCGCTCGATCCCCGAGCAGGTCTGGCCGGCGTTGGCGAAGCCGCCCCACAGCGCGCCGGCAACCGCGTGGTCGAGGTCGGCGTCGGCGCAGACGACCATCGGGTCCTTGCCGCCGAGCTCCAGCACCGAGCCCTTCAGCTCCGCGGCGCAGACCTGGCCGACGTGGCGGCCGACCTCGACCGAGCCGGTGAAGAAGACCTTGCCGACGCTGGAGCGGGCCAGCGCCTCGCCGACCGGGCCGCCGCCGTGGACGACGCGGACGAGCCCCTCCGGGACCCCGCCCTTCTCGAAGACGTGGCGGATCTTCTCGCCCAGCAGCGGCGTCAGGCTGGCCGGCTTCAGCACCACGCCGTTGCCCGCCATCAGCGCGATCGCGACCTCGCCGAAGGGGATCGACCAGGGGTAGTTCCAGGGGGCGATGACCCCGACCACCCCGATCGGCTCGTAGCTGAAGCGGGCGCTCTTGGAGAGCACGATCGCCTGCCGCATCGCCAGCTTCTCGTCGGCGAGGATCTTCGGCCCCGCCTTGGCGCACCAGTGCAGGGCGTCGACGGTCGGCAGCAGCTCCATCGTGTAGGCCTCGGTCCGCGGCTTGCCCTGCTCGCGCACCAGCAGCTCGGCGATCTCGTCGATCTCGTCCAGCAGCGCGTCGGCAGCGCGCCGCATGTAGGTCGCCCGCGTGCGCAGCGGCAGCTCGGCCCAGGCCGGCTGGACCCGGGCGACGTCGTCGACCACGGCCTGGACCTGCTGCGGCGCGATCGTCGGCACCGAGCCGACCAACTCGCCGGTCGCCGGGTTGAACGAGTCGAGGGTGGACAGGGACTCAGTTACCTGCGTGGCGCTCTCCATGGAGCGAGTTTAGGGGTGCGGGGAGGGGGGGATGGGGGAGAGATGGGTGCCGCTCGCTCCTTTCACCCTCATCAACCCCAGCCGATCGAGAGCCCGCGGTATGCCTTGGCGCGAGACCTTTCACGAGGTTCCGAGCATTCCCGCCGCCCATATCCGCTTTCGCCGCAGCGAGGCGCCGCCCCCTTTCTCGTACGCCATAACGCTCGAGCTGATGATCGGCGACGAGTTGCACACCGTGAGGCTCTGGGACAACGCCGACGGATTGGACGAGCACCATGAGCACGCCTACACCTGTTCCGGGGGAAAGCAGGACCCGGTCATCCTGGAGTTTCGCTCCACGAATGAAGCGATGGCCGCAGCGATCGACAAAGGCAGAAAAAGGGCAGGTCAGATCGTGAGACAATGGAGCGCATCATGAGTTACGAGGAGACGATGGATCTGATTCAAGAGCGCGTGATCGCGTGGGGGCAGGACGACGAGGTGGCGAGCCGGTACCCGAACCGCGCTTACTTCATCGCCGCCGACAGCCCTCACCACGCCGAGCACAGCCGCTGGGCCTTCGCCGAAGGCCACCCCGTCGTCCTCGTCTTCCCCAACGGCGACGAGGTCGTGATCGACCCCGGCGAAAACGGCACGCCCGCTCGGGTCGAGGTCCGCGACTCCGCCGGCCAGCCGCTCGCCGCCTAGATCACCCAGCCCCGCCACTCGCTCCTCCATACTCCGACGCAGTGGCCGAGCAGCTGTTCGACACCGGGCCCGAAGAGAGCGCCACCGGCACGGCGCCGCAGGCGCCGCCGCGCGACGCGCCGCTGGCGGTGCGGATGCGGCCGCGCTCGCTCGACGAGATCATCGGCCAGGAGCACGTGGTGGGCGAGGGGTCGGCGCTGCGGGCGGCGATCGAAGTGGGTCGCCCCCACAGCGCGATCCTCTACGGGCCGCCCGGGGCGGGGAAGACGACGCTGGCGCGGATCGCGGCGGCCGGCGCCGCAGGCGCCTTCGAGGAGGAGTCGGCGGTCAACGCCGGCAAAGCCGAGATCCGCGCCGTGATCGAGCGGGCGCGGGAGCGGCGGCGGGCCAACGGGCGGCCGACGATCCTCTTCCTCGACGAGATCCATCGCTTCAACAAGGCCCAGCAGGACGCGCTGCTGCCGGCGGTCGAGGACGGGGTGCTGACGCTGATTGGGGCGACCACCGAGAACCCCTTCTTCGAGGTCAACTCGGCGCTGCTCTCGCGCGCCCAGATCTACGAGCTGAAACCGCTCGAGCCGGCCCAGGTCGAAG
>CAZHLT010000282.1:0-9478 GCA_964533285.1 uncultured Conexibacteraceae bacterium
GGCCCGGCGCCGCCGGCGAGCGCCGGCGCCGAGGCCGAGTCGCCGCCGCGGCGCGGGGCGGAGCTGACCTCGCGCGATCGACGCGAGCGGGCGCTGCTGGCGATGTGCGTCGCGCTGCCGCAGGAGGGCCGCGAGTACCTCGCCCGGCTCACCGACGCCCACCTCTCCGGCAGCGGCGTCCGCGCCGCCGCCTGGCTGCGCGAGCACCCGGGCGACCCCGCTTCCAACCTCCCCGACGACCCCGAGCTGGCCGGCCTGATCACCGAGCTGGTGATGCTGGCCCGCGCCGAGCCCGCCTCGCACGAGGCGATGGAGATCAACTACCTGCTGCTCGAGCAGCGCCGGCTCGAGGACGAGATCGCCGCCGCCGGCGAGCGCGGCGACTACGAGCGCCGCGCCGCGCTCAGCCGCGAACGCGCCGGCCTGGTGGAACGGATCGCCCACGCGCAGCGGGTCGGGGGCTGACCCGGTAAATTCCGGTCGGTCCGGTCACCGCCGGGCGGCGCGTTCCGGGGTAGCTCAATCGGCAGAGCATTCGGCTGTTAACCGAAGGGTTGTGGGTTCGAGTCCCACCCCCGGAGCCTCTCAGCGGCTGGCCAGCCGCTCGACCAGCTCGGCGCCGCGCGCGGCGCCGTCGTGCTCGCGCCCCCAGGCGGCGATCTCGCCGGCGCGGGCGGCGAAAGACGGCTCGCCGAGCAGCCGTCGCGCCGCCCAGCGCAGTGGCCCGGGCCGGCACAGCCGCCAGGGCAGGGAGAGGCCGCAGCCGGCCCAGTCGACCCGCATCGCGGTCTCGCTCATGTCGCCGGTGATCGGGCAGACGAGGACCGGGGCGCCGGCGCCGAGGGCGCGGGCGACGGTGCCGTGGCCGCCGTGGGAGACGACCAGCGCGGCCGCCGGCATCAGCTGGCTGTAGCTGAGCCAGTCGACGAGGACGGCGTTGGCCGGCACCTCGATCGGCCGCTGCGGGCGCACCCGGTTGGTCGTCGCCACCACCCGCACTGGCTCGTCGGCGAGCGCCGCCAGCGCCGTCCGCACCAGCCGGTTATCGGAGTCGTGGGCGGTGCTGGGGGCGACGAGGACGAGCGGCGCCTCGCCCGGCGGCAGCTCGACGTCGGAGAAGGGTTGCTCGAAGGTCATCGGCCCGGTCACCTCCACGCCCGGCGGCCAGCGACGCGGGTACTCGAGCTGGGGGAAGGTCGCGACCAGCGCCAGATCGGGGCTGATGCCGCCGTGGAAGCGGGTCACCGGCGCCAGCCCGAGCCGGCGCCGCTGCTGGTTGAGGTCGCGGCGGCCGTGCTCGAGCCCGACCCGCAGCGCCCGCTGCCCCGCCCGCCAGCCGGCCCGGCCCAGTGGCGTCCGCGGCCGCCGCAGGCCGACCGCGAAGAACGGCTGCTCGGGCTCGACGACCGGGTAGATATGGGGGATCAGGGTCGCCAGCGGCACCCCGGCCTTCTCGGCGGCGAGCGCCGGGGCGAGGGTGAGGATGTCGCTGACCGCGGCGTGCGGGCGCAGCTCGGCGAACAGCGGCAGCAGCGCCCGCGCCGCCTCGGCGGCGTGGCGGCCGTCGTCGGAGTCCGGCTCCGGCGGCGGGAACATGCGGTATTCCTCGGCCGCGGCAAAGGACAGACCGGCGCCCTCGACCGCCGCCCGCCGCTCCTCCCAGGTCTCGACGACGACCTCGTGGCCGCGACCTGCCAGAGCCCGCCCGAGGGCGATCGCCGGGAACGCGTGCCCGGCGTCGCCGAAGGCGGCGACGAGGACCCTCAGGGCGCGTCGGGCCCCTCTCCGGGCCGGTTGAAGACGATCTCCGGGACGTGGCAGTTCGGCGACAGCTCGAGCAGGAAGTCGACCGCGGCGCTGATGTCGGAGGGCTGGATCATCTTCTCCGCCGGCACCTCGCTCTTGACGAAGTCGGTCATCGCGGTGTCGACGAAGCCGGGGGCGAGCGCCGTGCACTGGATCCCGGCGCCGGCGGTTTCGCGTGCGGTCGCCTGGGTGAAGTTGATCACCGCCGCCTTGGTGGCGCCGTAGACGGAGAGGAAGACCTGGCCGCCTTTGCCGGCGATCGAGGCGGTGTTGAGGATCAGTGCCTTGCCGTGTTCGGCGCCGGCCTCGCGCAGCGGCGGCAGCCCCTCGCGGGTGCCGATGATCAGCGACCGCACGTTGATCGCCAGCTGCATGTCGAGGTGCTTGGTCTGGATCTCGGCCATCGGCCCGCCGATGCCGACGCCGGCGTTGTTGGCGAGCGCGTCGAGGCGGCCGTAGCGCTCCCGGTGGGCGGCGAAGACGGCGACCAGCTCCTCCTCGTTGGCGACGTTGGCCGGCACCGTCTGCAGCTCGAAGCCTTCGCCGCGCAGCCCCTCGACCGCCTGCTCGAGTTTCTCCGGGCGCCGCGCCGAGAGCGTCAGCGCGTAGCCGCGTTTGCCGAGCGCGCGGGCGATCGCCAGCCCGATTCCTCCCGATCCTCCGGTCACGATTGCCGCGCGGTCCGCCATCTCGCCTCCTCCTCGTTGCTGGGACGGGGACCATATCTGGCACCGATCGGGCACGGTCGCGGCGGTCGGCCGTGGCTGTGAGTCTGAATAACATGGCGCGGATGCGCGCCGCCCGTCTCGCCCTCGCCTGCGCCAGCCTGCTCGCGCTCGGGGCGGCCCTGGCCGCCTGCGGCGGCAGCGGGAACGGTGGCGCTGGCAGCGCGGCGACGGTGCCGAGCAGCCCGGCGCCGCCGCAGAGCGCGTTCCCGGCGCCGGAAGGGCGGACGCTGCGCCAGTTCGTCAAGGCCGCCGACGGGCCGACCGAACTGGTCGTCTCGCCGGCCGCTTCGGTCTTCTACCCGGGCGACAACCGCTACCCGTTCGGGATCGCCGAGCGCAAGGGCCGCGAGGTCGACGACGCCGAAGTCGCGCTCTATTACGCGGAAGCGCCGCCGGTGAAGCCGGGGGCGAGGTCGGCGCCGGGCAACAAGGGGCCGGTGGCGAAAACGAAGGCGCAGGCGCTCGACCAGCCGGCGGTCGGCCCCTTCCCGGCGCGGATCGAAAGCCTGGGGACCGAGCCCGAGTTCCGCTCGGCGACCGCCGAGGACCCGGACACGGCGCGGGTCGTCTACGTCGCCGACGTCCCCTTCCCGCACGACGGCGAATACCGGCTGGCGGCGCTGATCCGCGAAGACGGCGAACTCACCTCGACGCTGCTGGCGACCGCCAACGTCGGCGAATACACCCACGTCCCGCGGCCCGGCCAGCAGGCGCCGGAGATCCACACGCCGACCGCGCAGGAGGTCGGGGGGGGCGCCGCGAAGATCACGACTCGGGAACCTCCCGACACTCAGAACGAAGTTGATTACGCGGATGCTTTAGGAAAAGAACCGATCCTGCTCTTGTTTGCGACCCCCAAGTTCTGCCAGAGTCGGGTCTGCGGGCCCGTCGTCGACGTGGCCGAGCAGGCCAAGCAGGAATACGGAGACAAGGCGGCTTTCATCCACATGGAGATCTTCAACCAAAACGACCCGGACATGCTCGTCCGGCCTCAGGTCCGGGCGTTCCACCTCCCGACCGAGCCCTGGCTGTTCGCGATCGACCGCGACGGCGTCGTCAGCTCGGCGGTCGAGGGGGCCTTCGGGCTTGAACTGATGGACGAAGTTGCCGAGAAGGTGATCGCGGAATGACCGACAAAGCCAAAACCGAGCCCGAGAACGCCGAGCTGCTGGAGTCCTTCGCCGAGGAGGCGCGGCGCCGCTGCGACGTGATCTCGGCCGGCCTGGCGACCGCGACGACCGATTTCGAGACGATGCGCGCCGAAGCCCACGCCCTGCGCGGGACCGCCGGCGTCGTCGGCCTGCGCCGCCTCGCCGAGCTGGCGGGGCTGATGGAGAGCGATCTGGCCGAAGCGAAGAAGACCGGCGTCATCCGCGGCGGCCGCGACCACCAGATCGCCGACGCCGCCAAGGCCCTCGCCGAGGGCGCCGCCGCCGCGGCCAAGGGCGAGGAAGAGCCGCCCGACGTCGGCCGCTCCCTGGCGCAGCTGTTCAGCGCCTGAGCCACCATCGCCGGCCGGCGCGACACCCGATGAGCGCCGACACGGGCGCCGCCCACCGGGCGCTGACCGCATCCCTCCCCGCGCGCTAGGCTCGCCCCGCTGGGGCGGTAGCTCAGTTGGTTAGAGCAGCGGACTCATAATCCGTAGGTCGCTGGTTCGAGTCCAGCCCGCCCCACTAAGTCCGTGTCGAGCTGACGACGACCAAGGCGCTATCTGGCCTTCGTCGACCGCGAGGAGGCCGCGGAAAAGGAGCCGGGCATCCACGGTGGCCACCCAGCTAGAAACCCGAATCCCCATTTTCGGGGGTAGATCAGTGCCGCCGAAACCGGGGGAAGCCCAGCGAGGAGAGCCGGCTCTTGCCCGGGGGACCAGCGCAACGCCCGTGAGTACCCTTTCGGTGACTAGATGTGGCGAACTTCGGATGGTCGGAGCGGCGTCGGATGCTTGATTGAGGGTATGCCTCGTCAATGCATCAATGCGGGCCACGAGAACCGGGTCAAAACGCGGCACCGCAAGGCATCGGTCGCGAAACGGCCGTTCATGGCGTTGGTATTCCTGGCGATCCCAATCGTGATGCCGCTGTACGCCGCGACGGCTTCGGCGGCCCCTCCGCAGCTCCTGTCCGTCACGAGCGAAAACCGGCACCTGACCGCCAACTGGTCTTCACCGCCCGGAATCCAGCGAACGGAGCTGCTCATCTCGAGCGAAAACAGGCCGAGCGATGACTTCGGGCTAGAAGGTCCTGGCTACGCGTTCATGGCGCCGATGGACTTCCCGGCCGAAGCCACCTCGTTCACGACGCCGTCCCAGCTCGACGTCGGCACCTACTACGTGCGGGTTGGCGGGGACGACCCGAACGACAGCGACCCCTCCGTCGTCTGGTCGAACATCGTGTCCGTGGACGTGCTTCCGCTCGCGATCCCGGCAGGGGCCCGAAAGTACAAGGGCAAGACGAAGCAGGAAGAACCGATTAAGATCGTCGCCACTGGAAAGGAAGTCCTCCTCGTCGTCGCCACGGTCGATTGCCACGGCTACAGCACCGGCGGCAATCGCAGAATCGAAGGGCCGGTCCCGATCAACAGCAAGCACTTCGTTCTGCGGGAAGAGCAGGTCGGCGGGGGCGGGTCCGAGGTCATCACCGTGAACGGGAACTTCAAGGCCAAGGGAAAGGTGACCGGGAGGATCGTCTTCGCGGTCGAGGACGACTACCGCGGTGTCAACTGCGTCGCCAAGATTCCCTTCAGCGCCAGCCGCGTCAAGCCAAAGCACTGACCCTGCGGCGATGACGCCTCGACCGGCCCTGGCCCGCGAGGGCTCAGTGGATGGCCTGAGTGGCGCAGGTCATCGTCACCCAGCGAGCCAAGCGGGATGTGGATGGCGACCTCGGCGCCCGGCCTGCCGAACGACACGTGGGGCGTGGATCGGCTGGGGCCCTGAAGCCCAGTCCGGACCTCCTCCGTCCCATCGAGCCCAGCCAAGCTCGCTGGACCCGATCGGAGCCGTCGGGCGCCCCGCCGTCTTCCGCGTTTTGCGCGATCCGTCCGCGGGAGGGGGGAGAGGTTGCCCTCCACCGGCCCTTGACCGGCCATGAACACCCCCGAGACAGCAGTCCGTGCCGCCTCCCAGCAGCTGATCGAAGAGCTGATGGGTGCTGTCGTGGCGGTCGACTTCGTGCTGCGGACGCTGATGGACCTGTCTGAGGATGAGCTTCCTGGCGAGGACAGGACCGAAGCGATCCGCGAGCTGCTGACCGCGAGCGCCTGTCGCGAGGTGGAGGAGGTCGGGGAGGAGGCCTGCCGGGCGGCGACTGCATTGGTCGAGAACGTCGTCGAGCGGATCGCGGAGGACGCCTTCACCGCCGCCCAGCTGGCCGAGGCGGCTGGGCAGCGACCCTGCTGAGGCTCGCCCGGGTGCAGACTGCGTCCGGCCGGCCGGATCCGTGGCCCGCTGCGCTTTGGGTAGTTTGCCTCGTTCGGTCCAGGTTTCTCTACCGATGCGCGGAGGTGGCGAGGGGGCGAGCATCAGGACGGGCGGGGGTCCCAAGGCGCAAAAAGGGAGGTCGTCGTGGCAACCGCGGTTCGAGCTGAGTCCTCTGTTCCCCGTCGTCTCGTCAGGCTGGGACGGCCGTCGCACGGGCTGTTCAGTGGGTTGGTCTTCGTTGGCGTCCTTCTCATCACCGGCGTCCTCGGCTG
Source organism: uncultured Conexibacteraceae bacterium (assembly GCA_964533285.1). Lineage (GTDB taxonomy): Bacteria > Actinomycetota > Thermoleophilia > Solirubrobacterales > 70-9 > VAYN01. Next base: position 6,228 of record CAZHLT010000282.1, read on the forward strand.
GCTGATCGCACAGGGGGTGTCCTGGGCCTGGCCGCCGATCCTGCTGACGATCGTCTACGGGGTCGGAGCCGTGCTCTATCGCCTGGAGTCGAGCAGGCGCTTCCCCGGCTGGCTGGCGCAGACGGTCGGCGTCATGGCGACGGTCTGGCCGCCGATCAAGTGGCTGCGGACGAGCGAAGAGGTGCAATCGCTGAACGAGGCGTTCGTCGACGACTTCAACCGCACCCTCGACGAGTACCTGCTCGAGCGGCTCGACCCGAAGCGGAGCGAGGAGCTGGCGGGGCACGTGTTCCCGCTGACGACCCGCTCGCTGGCGCTGGCCTGGGTGAGGGAGCACCCCGACGGGGGGCGGGAAAAGGAGCCGCCGCCCAGCGCCGACGCGCTCGAGCTGCTCCACCACGAGCGCTCCGGCGGGGTCACGATCAACGTCTGGCAGGCCCGCCGCGAACAGCTGATCGACGAGCTGGTGCCGCTGATCCGGCGCAGCCGGCGAGTGCCCGCTCCCGACCCGGTCCACCCCTACACCGACGCGGACGTTCGCGCCCTGCTCGACGCCCTGCGCGATTTCGACATCGAGCTGATCGCCGCGGAGCTTCGTGCCGTCAACCGGATCGGCGGGCGGCTGCAGCGGTATGCCGAGTTCCTGGCGGCGGACGGAGCAAGCAAGGTCGCCGACGTCACCGCGCTGATCGCCGCCCAGGAGCTGGGCGAGCTCCCCGCCGGCCCCTCGACCCTGTTCCGGCTCGAGAGCCCCGCCGAGACCCTGGAGCTGATGAAGACGATCGAAGGCTGCGACGACGAGGCCCTCGGCGCCGTGCACCGGGGCATCTTCCTCGCCGAGCGCGACATCGACGCCGGGCCGCTGAAGGCGCGGGCCTGCGCCGTCCTGCTCGAGCTGTCCGCCGGCGGCGCCACGGATCCGACCCGCACCCTCCAGGCCTACCTCTGGGAGAAGGACCAGCGGGCCAAAGGCCGCCGCGCCGGCGACCGGATCACGCTCGACGAACTGGACCGCGATTGGCCGACATGGTCGCGCGATGCCGAGGCGGATCTCGACGGGAGGGTTGCCGAAGGGTTCGCCGCAGACCTGAGCCAGCTTGCGCAGCGGCTCGAAGCCGGCGTCTGGCCCACCCGCCGCAGCGTCGGCGGGGAGGACGGCGGCTATCCGCCGTCAGAGCCGGTCCCCGTCGCCGGGCACGAGGAGGTGCGCGACCTCGATGCCTACATGATCACCTTCGACGACCGCCACGGGGCGCTCGGGAAGCTCGTGGACGGCCTCAGAAAACCGGGGTCGATCTATCGCTTCGGGCCCTACACCCGCAACGCCCGACTCGGCATCGTCCCCCACGGGATGCCGTTCCACGAATTCGTCGATCGCCTGCTCGCCGACCTCGACGACGCCCTGCATCGCTATCTCCCCGGCTTCGGCGAGGACGGCTCGGCGGGCGACGGCGTCCTGCGGTTCGCGCCCGGGCGGCCGCACTCGATCCTGCTCAGGCACGACCACGAATGCAAGGCTCCGGCCGCGGGCGAGGGCCCGGCCGCGGTCGAGTTCGAGATCTCCGAGCCGCTGCGCCGCTGCAACAGCCGCGGCGCGGTGGCGCCGCGGACCGTGACCCAGCCCGCCGACGGGCAGTTGGGGAGGATCGAACGCTGGCCGGGGCGACGCGACCGCGCGCTGGTCCGCTACTTCCCCGAATCGGTCGCGGAGCCGCGGTGGGTCTGCTTCACCTACACCTCGACCTGTGGCGAGGAAGAGGAGACGCACCAGGTGCGGCTGCTGGTCGGCTCCAAGCGCCGGCCGGGCCCGCTCGACCAGATCGAGGTGACGGTGAACCGCATCGATCTGGCCCACTGCCGCGAGCTCTGGTTCGGCGACCCGGCACTGAGGCCGGTGCTGCGACCGCCGTCGATCTACGACGTCTGGCGGCAGATCGAGCCCGATCTCGACCGGGACGAAAGGGAACCGGTGAAGGCGGCCTTCGAAGGGCTTCTCGTGGGGCGGTCGCTCGCCTGACTCGACTCGCGGCCCTCAGCACCACCGTTCGTACATTTCACTCCAGATGCTGCCGCAGGCGGCTTCGCAGCCGTCGCCGCAGGCCGCCCAGCAGTTGAGCATCAGGGGGATCAGGGCATTGCACATCTGCGGATCGGGCGCGAGCTCGAACAGGCTCGGGTCGACGCTGGTGTCGGCGACTCGGTCGCGGTCGGACGGACAGCCGTCGAGGAAGCTCTGGGCGCGAGCCGCGATCTGCGCGGCGGGATCGGCATCGAGGTTCTCCAGTTTCGCGCGGAACTTGGCGCCGGCGCCAGCGGGCGGGTCGAGGCTGGCGATCAGGGCGTTGACGGCGGGGCCGTTGGCCTCGAAGAAGGCGGCCATCGCCCTGGCGTCCGCTTCGGCCCCGGTGAGCGCCTCGTCGAGCAGCCTGCTCAGCGGTTCCAGGTTCTCGTTGCCGTCGCTCTGGACCGCCTGTTTCCAGACCAGCCGCAGCCGGATCCAGCGCTGGAGCCCGTCGCCGAGGCTCGCCAGTTCGACCCCGACCGGGAACGGGAGGCCGGCGGCAGTTGCAGGCTCGTAGGACATGTTTTTCTCCCCTCGGTTCTGAGTAATCAGACGCCGCCATGGTAGGTGGCTCCGGGAAACCGGGTGTCAGCCCGCGGCGACCCCGGCGGGGCGTGCTCAGCGCTCGCCGCAGAGGTGCTCGGCGGCGATCCAGTCGCGGCTGCCGCTGTGCGGGCGGGCGCCGGAGCCGGGGCCGTCGCAGCCGCCGGAGCTGCCGCGCTCGGCGCGGCCGAACTGGCGGCGGGCGACCTCGGCGAGCAGCAGCGGCAGCGGGTCGATCGGGGTGTCGTAGCGGCGCACCTCGAAGTGGAGGTGGGGGCCGGTCGAGTGGCCGGTCGAGCCGACCAGGCCGATCCGGGTGCCGCCTTCGACCGCCTCGCCGACCCAGGCGCTGATCGAGGAGAGGTGCGCGTACCAGCTGCTGTAGCCGAGCCGGTGCTGGATCACGACCAGGTTGCCGTAGCCGCCACTGTTGTAGCCGGCGAAGATCACCGTGCCGACACCGGCCGCCGCGACCGGCGTGCCGTAGGGGACCGGGAAGTCGATCCCGGTGTGGAGGTGGTCGCCGCGGTTGGCACCGAAGCCGTCGCCGATCGGTCCCGCCACCGGCCGCAGGAAGCGCACCGGGCCACCCGGCGCGGCCGGCGTCGCCGGCGTCGAGTCGTCGCCCCCGCCGCCGCGCAGCGCG
>CAZHLT010000283.1:0-3494 GCA_964533285.1 uncultured Conexibacteraceae bacterium
GGTTCCTTTGTCCGTTCCCTCCGGACAAAGGAACCACGACTTCCGGGCCGCCGCGTTCCCACCCGTTTCGCGGTTCTTTTGTCCGTTCCCTCCGGACAAAGGAACCGCGGGTTAGGCGGCCTCCCAGATCGTGCCGGTGAGGGCGCGGATCGGGCGCAGCTTGAATTCGGCGGCGAGGCGCCAGAGCTCGGCGCAGGTCGGCGGGCCGGGGGTCTCGGCGAGGACTTCGGCCTCGCGGGTGGTGATACGGCCGAAGCGGGCGGCGGCGTCGAGCGGTGCCAGCGGGCCGGAGTTGACCGCGGTCGCGCCGGCGGCCAGAGCGGCCTCGCGGTAGGCCTCGAGCGGCTGCCAGCCCCAGACGCCGCGGCGCTCGCCGCCGGCGCCGAAGAAGACGAAGGAGGGGAAGGAGAGGCGCTCGCGGCCTTCGGTCTGGCTCAGCTTGCCGGCGGCGCGGGCCTCGTCGGGGATCGTCCGCACCTCCTCGATGTCGGCGCTGAAGGACTCGAGCACGGCGTGCGAGCCGAGCGCGATCTCGAAGCGGGCGACGTCGAGTCCGGCCGGCTCGGCCTCGGCCAGCAGCGCCGCCGGGTTGTCGAGCTTGCGCCGCTCGCACATCAGCCCTTCGCGCAGCCGCCGCAGGTAGCGCAGGCCGGCCTCCCACCCCTGCTCGCTCGCCGCCTCGACCGCCATGCAGGCCGGGTAGGTGCTGTCGATGGGATTCTTCGTCCAGATCCGCGGATCGCACGGCATCCCGGTCTGACCGGCTACGTTGAGCCAGTGCGACATCAGGTCTGCGAAGCAGTCGGCGCCGGAGCCGATCGCGCCCTCCTCGTCCCGGTAGGAGCGGCCGTAGCGGCGCGCCAGGCCGCCCATCACCAGGACCAGCTCGAGCTCGCCCTCGAACTCCCAGAGCAGGCGGCGCAAGAGCGGTTCGGCACCCCACGACCACGAGCAGGCGGGATCGGTGTAGTAGCGAACCTGTACTGGCATTGACGACGACTTTATTGAGACCGCCGCGCTCGCCTCATAACGTTGGAGCGCGATGAGCGACCGCGCTTCGACCAGCTCGCAGATGATCGGCACCGTTCTCTCGGGCCGCTACCGGCTGCAGGCCAAGCTGGGCAGCGGCGGCATGTCGACGGTCTTCCTCGCCCGCGACCAGACGCTCGACCGCGAGGTCGCGGTGAAGGTGATGCACCGGGAGATGACCGAGCAGGCTGACCAGCTCGAGCGCTTCCGCCAGGAGGCGCGGGCGGTGGCGAAGATCTCCCACCCCAACGTCGTCGCCGTGATCGACGCCGGCGAGGACCGCGGCCACCCCTACATCGTCTTCGAGTACGTCGAAGGCGAGACGCTGAAGCAGCGGATCAACCGGGTCGGGGCGCTCGACCCCCAGGAAGCGCTCGCCTACGCGATCGAGATCGCCCGCGGCCTCACCGTCGCCCACTCGCGCAACATGGTCCACCGCGACATCAAGCCGCAGAACGTGCTGATCGACGCCGAGGGCCGGGCCAAGCTGACCGACTTCGGGATCTCGCGCCAGCTCGAGCAGAACGGGATGACGGCGACCGGCCGCGTCCTCGGCACCACCGACTACGTCGCCCCCGAGCAGGCGATGGGCCGCGGCGTCGACCCGCGCTCGGACATCTACTCGCTCGGCGTCGTCCTCTACGAGATGCTGGTCGGCCAGGTCCCGTTCCACGCCGACAGCCAGGTCGGGGTGGCGATGAAACACGTCAACGAGGAGCTGCCCGACGTGCAGCAGCGCCGGCCGGAGATCTCCGCCGCGGCGGCGCTGGTGGTCGAGCGGGCGACGAGCAAGGACCCGGCCAAGCGCTACCAGGACGTCGGCGAGATGATCGACGACCTCTCGACCGCGCTCGAGGTCGAGGCGGCGCGGGCCGGCTCCTCGACCGGCGAGGCGACCAGCATCCTCGACGCGCTGCCGCCGCCCAAGCGCAAGCTCTCCAGCCGCGCCCGCTGGTCGTGGCTGGCGATCGCGCTGCTGGTGCTGGTCGGCGCCGGCGTCCTCGTCGCCGTGCAGCTGACCGGCAGCGGCGAGCTGCCGGGGGCCGGTGGCGGCGCCCAGCAGGGCAAGGGGAAGACGGTGGCGATCGAGTCGGCAACCGACTACGACCCTGAGGGCGACGGCCGCGAGAGCTCGGAAACGGTCGAACTCGCCGCCGACGGCAACCTCAGCAGCGCCTGGAGCACCGAGCACTACGAAGACGAAGACTTCGCCGGCACCAAGACCGGACCGGAACCGGTCGGGGTCGGCCTCTACGTGACGACGCGGGCACCGGCCTCGCCCGACGTGATGGTGGTGCACACGCCGACCCCCGGCTGGGACGCCCAGGTCTACGCGGTCGAAGGCGAAGCGCCGGAGGCGATCGACGAATGGGGCGAACCGGTGGGCAAGGTCGAAGGCGCCAGCAAGCTCGAGGAAATCGAACTCAACCTCGGCGACAACAGGGCGAGCACCTTCCTGCTCTGGTTCACCAAGGCGGCCGAGGACGGCGAAGGCAGCTACGCGGTCGAGATCAGCGAAATCAAGCTGACCGAAAGCTGAGCCGCCCGCGGCGGCGCCGGCCTAGAACTCGTGCGCGCGTTCGCGCCGGTGGCGCTCGACGGCGAGCGTGACGAGGCGGTCGCAGAGCTCGGCGTAGGGGACGCCGCTGGCCTCGAACAGCTTCGCGTAGACACTGGTCTCGGTGAAGCCGGGCATCGTGTTGATCTCGTTGACGAGGACCTCGCCGGAGGGCTCGACGAAGAAGTCGCAGCGGGCGAGGCCGGAGCAGCCGGCGAGGGCGAAGACCTCGGCGGCGAGCTCGCGCACCCGGGCCGCCTCCGCGGGCCCGATCGGCGCCGGCACCCGCAGCTCCATCCCGCCCTCGGTGTACTTGGCCTCGAAGTCGTACCACTCGGCGTTGGCGACGATCTCGCCCGGCACCGAGACCTCGGTCGTCTCGTTGCCGAGCACCGAGCACTCGACCTCGCGGCCGCGGGCGGAGGCCTCGACGATCACCCGCGGGTCGTGGCGCAGCGCCAGCTCGACCGCCTCGTCGAGGTCCTCGAGCCGCTCGACGCGGGTGATGCCGACGCTGGAGCCCAGGCGCGAGGGCTTGACCCAGAGCGGCAGCCCGAGCCGCTCGCAGCGCCCCCACCACTCGCTGCCCTCGACCGCGGTGAACTCGACCTGGGGGACGCCGCGGGCGGCGAGCAGCCGCTTCAGCGTCAGCTTGTCCATGCAGACCGCCGAGGCGAGGACGTCGGAGCCGACGTAGGGGACGTCGAGCCACTCGAGCAGCCCCTGGACGCTGCCGTCCTCGCCGAACGGCCCGTGCAGGGCCGGGAAGACCGCGTCGGCGCCGAGCAGGCCGCCGGCCGGGACCAGCTCGACCGCGCCGCCGGGCCGGGCCCAGCGGCCGTCGCGGCCGATCGCCACCTCGATCACCTCGTGCCCGGCCTCGCGCAGGCCGCCGGCGATCGCGGCA
>CAZHLT010000284.1:0-4102 GCA_964533285.1 uncultured Conexibacteraceae bacterium
TGACGGGGCTTATGTGGTGGGGGGGGGCCCTGGGGAGTTTGGGGGCGTGGGAGCCCGTGCCGTATGGGGCGGTGGTGGCCGTGGGGGGGCGGGGGGGGTGGTGGGGGGCGCGGCGGGTTTGGGGTGGTGTCCCGCGGCGCCAGCCACCACGCCCCCAGCCCCGCCACGGCCACCAGCGCCAGATACGGCACGGGCTCCCAGGCCCCGAACGTCCCGAGGGCCACCGCGCACCAGATCAGCAGCGTCAGCGCGATCACCGCGCTCGCCAGACCCCCGACCACGCCACGCAGCTCCGGCACCAGCCACGCCCGCACCCGCCGCGCCCCGAGACCGGCGCAGCCGAGCAGGACGGCCAGCTCCGCGACCCCCAGCAGGTACCGACCAGGCCCGAGCATCCGGCAGCCCCGTCAGCCCCGCCGCCGCAGGACCAGGCGCAGGATCTGGTCGAGCTCGGCGATCCGCAGCAGGCGGGCGACCCCGAAGTAGGCGAGCGCGCCGCAGGTCAGCCCGCCGCCGAGCGAGACGATCTGGCCGGCGAGGCCGCGGCCGAGCGCTTCGTCGAGTAGGTCCCAGACGACCCAGGCAACGCCCGCCAGCGCCGCCGCGGCGATCGTGATCTGCAGCGAGGTGACGAACAGGCGGCGCAGCTCCAGCCCGCCGAACTCCCGCCGCAGCATCACCGCCTGGGCGACCACCGCGGCCGTCGTCCCGATCCCGGTCCCGGCGACGATGCCGCCGACCCCGAACGGCGCGTAGAGCGCGAGCGCCGCGAGCGCCGAGACCACGAGGTCGATCACCGCCAGCGCCGTCGCCCGCCAGGGCCGCTGGATGCTGAAGAAGGTCCGCGTCTGCAGCAGGTAGAGCCCGTTGGTGGGCAGCGAGAACGCGAACCAGAAGAGGGCCGTGGCGACGATCACCGTTTCGGAGGCGTCGAATTCGCCGCGCTGGTAGACGAGCCGGATCATCGGCTCGGAGAGGGCGAGGATCGCCGCCGCCGCGGGGACGAGGACGAAGAGGATCTGCCGCATCCCGTTCGCCATCGTCGCCCGCAGGTTGTTGATCTCGCCGGCGTTGGCGAAGCGCGCCAGGGTCGGGAAGAGGACGGTCGCGATCGCGACCGAGAAGATCCCCTGCGGCAGCTGGTAGATGCGAAAGGCTTTGTCGATCGCGGCGGGCGCCTCATCGGAGACGAGCGAGCCGAAGAGGCTGTTGATCAGCATGTTGAAGTTGATCAGGCCGAGGCTGATCGTCACCGGCAGCATCAGCAGCAGCACCCGCCGCACGCCGGGGTGGCGCCAGTCGAAGCTGAAGCTGAACCTGAACGGCGTGTTGCGCAGGTCCCAGGCCGGGATCAGCAGCTGCACCAGGGTGCCGGCCAGGATCCCGATCGCGTAGGCGTAGATCCGGTCCTGGCCGCTGAACATCGGCTCGAGGACGACGAGGACGACGATGATCGTCAGGTTCCAGAACAGCGGCGATATGGCGAAGGCGCCGAAGCGGTCGTAGCTGTTGAGGATGCCGACGACGACACCGCTGATCCCGAGCATGATCAGGATCGGGAAGAGGACCTGGGAGAGGGTGACGGTGAGGTCGAGGAGCTCGCCTTCGAAGCCGGGCGCGAAGATCGGCATGATCACCGGCGCCAGCAGCACGAACAGCGCCGTCAGGGCACCCAGCACCATCGTCGCCAGCAGCAGCAGCGTCGAGGCAAGCCGGAAGGCCTCCTTGTAGCGCTTTTCCCCTAGGAGTTCGGTGAAGACCGGGACGAAGGCCGGCTGCAGGGCGGCGTCGGCGAACAGCGCGCGGACCAGATTCGGTACCTGAAAGGCGATCGTGAAGGCCGACACCGGCCCTTTGACGCCGAAGTAGCCGGCGGCGACGACTTCGCGACCGAGGCCGGCGACGCGCGAGGCGGCGGTGGCGATCGAGAAGAACGCGGTCGAGCGGGCGATCCGGCCCGCCTGCCGCCCCGGGGCCGGCTCCGCGGACGGTTCCTCGCCCGGTTCGAACGCCTCCGCGCGGCGGATCGCGACGTCCTCCGCCAACGGCAGGTCGGCGTTGATCGGCCGCTCCTCGAATTCGTGGATATCCAGTGCGTCGGGCCTCGCCATCGGGCTTTCAAGTTCGGGAGCGCCCCGCGAACTCCTCAGTCGCTATAGTCGGCGGCCGCCCACAGCCGGCACGGCGCCCGCTGGGGCCTTAGAGACATGGCCAACATAGCCTCACAGAAGAAGCGGATCCTACGCAGCGAGCGCGAGCGCACGGAGAACCGGCTGCTGACCAGCACGGTCAAGACCCACTTCCGCCGCCTCGAGGCCGCGGTCGAGGGCGGCGACGCCGAGGCGATCGCCAGCGAGCACCGCTCCCTCGTCTCGAAGATCGACAAGGCCGTCCAGAAGGGCGCCCTGCACAAGAACACCGGCGCCCGCAAGAAGGCCAAAGCCGCCCGCCTGGCGCGTTCGTAGGCGGCTGCAAACCGGCGCATGCCTGCGTCGTCGTTCGGTCACCTGCGGGAGCAGGCTCCCTCGCTCCTCCTTCGCCTGCTTGGTTTTCGCTCGCCTACGAACGCGCCAGAGGTCGTTAGGCCTTCGCCATGGAACGTATGGCCAGAGTGAACGCCAGCTCGTCGCCGTAGTCCTTCTCGCCGCGGCACCAGAGCTCGAGGTCGGCGAGGGTCTCGGTGGCGCGGCGCAGGTCGGCGAGCTCGGCTTCGCGGACGCGGCCGACCAGCAGCTTCGCCGCGTAGGGGTGCATCTTCAGCGACGACTCGACCTGCTTCGGCGGCACGCCGGCCGCGAGCTGGGCGGCGGCGGCGCAGGCGCTGCGCAGGCGCGAGGCGAGGCCGTAGACGAGGCCGGTGACGCTCTCGCCCTGGTCGATCAGCCGCTCGCCGACGGCGCAGGCGGTCGCCGCGTCGCCTTCGAGCAGGGCGTCGGAGAGGGTCCAGACCGCCGCCTCCTGGGTGTCGGCGACCATCGCTTCGAGGTCGGCGAGACCGACCTCGCCCCCCTCCCCCGCCCACAGCGCCAGCCGTTCCAGCTCGTTGGCGAGGCGGACCGGGTTGGCGCCCATCCGTTCGACCAGCAGCCGCGCCGCGGCGGGGTCGAGGCGGAAGCCGCGCCGCTGCGCTTCGCCAACCAGCTGCCGCGGCATCTCACGCGCCTTCGGCGCCTCGAACTCGTGGAGCTCGCCGTCGGCAGCCCGCACCGCCTTGGTCAGCTTCGCCGGCGCCTTGCCGCGTGAGATGAGGACCACGGTGAGATCCGGCGGCAGCGCCGCCAGCGCCGCCGCCACCGGCTCCAGCTGCTTGTCGCGCCAGCGCTCGACCCCGTCGGCGAGCAGGTAGCGGCGCGACTCCATCAGCGACATCGCCGGGATCGCCGCCAGCAGCGCCTCGTGATCGGGCATCCCGCGGCCCTCGCCGGGCTCGAAGACCTCGAGCGCCGCGGCGCCGCCCTCGCGTTCGGCGCGTGCCCGCAGGCGGCTCCGCGTCGCGTCGATCTTCGCTTCGTCGGTGCCGCCGATCAGGTAAAGCGATCGCATCCCGTCGGCCACGGGCCGAGTCTAGACAGCGGCCCGGCAGGCCGGTTGGAGCGGCTGCTCAGCGCCAGTGCGAGTGGCCGCGGTCGCCGCGGCCCCAGCCGCCGCCGTGGCCGTAACCGCCGCCGCCCCAGGACCCGGGCCCTTCGTCGCCCGATTCGGGGGCGGGCGGCGGGGACGGGGCGGTGGCAGGAGGCGGTGGCGCCGGCGCCGGGGGAGGCGGCTTGGGCGCGGAGCCCGAGCCGCCGTGCCAGGAGCCGCCGCCGTGCGAAGAGCCGCCGTGCCAGGACGATTCGCCGTGCCAGGAGCCGCCGCCGTGCCCAGAGGACGAGGAGCCGCCGCCCTGCGAGCCGCCGGAGCCGTTATCCGAGCCCGATTCCGAGCCGGCCGAGGATTCTTCTTCTTCGACGGTCGAGGTGGTGGCGCCGCGGCCGCCGGTGGATCCGCCGGAGGCGGCGGGCGTCGAGGTCGGGGTGGTGGACGTCGGGGCCGTGGGGGTCGCGTCCGGCGCCGCCGGTTCGCCGCTTTCCGCCGGCGCCGGCGCGGGGGCCTGCGGCGCTGG
>CAZHLT010000285.1:0-4130 GCA_964533285.1 uncultured Conexibacteraceae bacterium
GGCGACGATCGCGGCGTCGGAGATGCGGACCCCGTGGTGTTCCTCGTAGCGCGGTTTGAGGCCGCGCAGGATCGCGATCGCGTCGCCGATGTCGGGCTCGCCGACCAGCACCGGCTGGAAGCGCCGCTCCAGCGCCGCGTCTTTCTCGATGTGCTTGCGGTACTCGTCGAGGGTGGTGGCGCCGACCGCGCGCAGCTCGCCGCGCGCCAGCATCGGCTTCAGCAGGTTGGCGGCGTCGACCGCGCCTTCGGCGGCGCCGGCGCCGACGATCGTGTGCAGCTCGTCGAGGAAGAGGACGATCTGCCCCTCGGCCTCCTGCACCTCCGAGAGCACCGCTTTCAGCCGCTCCTCGAACTCGCCGCGGTATTTGGAGCCGGCCAGCAGCGAGCCGATGTCGAGCGCGATCACGCGCCGGTCGCGCAGGCTCTCGGGCACGTCGCCGTTGACGATCCGCTGCGCCAGCCCCTCGACGATCGCCGTCTTGCCGACGCCGGGGTCGCCGATCAGCACCGGGTTGTTCTTGGTCCGGCGCGAGAGGACCTGGACGACGCGGCGGATCTCCTCGTCGCGGCCGATCACCGGGTCGAGCTTGCCGGCGGCCGCGTCGGCGGTCAGGTCGCGGCCGAATTTCTCCAGCGCCTGGACCGAGTCCTCGGGGTTGGGCGAGGTGACCTTGTGCGGGCCGCGGACCTCGGCGATCGCCTTCTCCAGCGAGCCGCGGTCGGGAAGGATCTCGGCGACGCCGGAGCCGGGCTCGGTCAGCGCCAGCAGCAGGTGCTCGGTCGAGATGTACTCGTCGCCGAGCTTCGCCATCTCGGTCTCCGCCTGGCGCAGCGTCTGCGCCAGCGAGGAGGCCATCCGCGGCTCGCCCACCTCGCTCAGCGTCGGCAGCGCGTCGACCGCCTCGTGGGCGCGGGTGCCGATCGCGGTGGCGTCGGCGCCGAGCTTCTGCAGGATCGGGACGACGAGCCCGTCCTCCTGGACCAGCAGCGAGACCAGCAGGTGGGCGGCGGTGATCTCGGGGTTGCGCCGCGCCGTCGCCAGCTGCTGGGCGGCCGCGACCGCTTCCTGGGACTTGACAGTGAATCGATCCGCCTGCATCAGCTCTGCTCGCCTTTCCTCGTCTGCCGCTTTGCTTCCAGTTGTTCGGCCCGCTGCCGCAGCCGCTCCAGCTCCGCGCTCAGCTTCTCCATCCGCTCTTCCAATGCCAGCACTGTCTCGACGCCGACCAGGTTCAGCCCCTCGGCGGTCATCCGCTGGATCCGCCGCAGCCGCTCGACGTCGCGCTGGGAGTACAGCCGCGTGTTCTTCGGCGAGCGTTTCGGCGCGATCAGCCCGCGCGCCTCGTACATCCGCAGCGTCTGCGGGTGCATCTCGGCCAGCTCGGCGGCGACCGAGATCATGAACACGCCGCGCTCCTCGTCGATCCGCGCCGTCGCCTTCACCTGTCGCCGGTAGGCGGGCATCACGCGACCCCCGCCTTGCGCAGCAGCTCGGCGCGCGGGTCGGACCCGTTCAGGGCCTCGGCCAGTTTCTCCGCCGCCTCTTTCTGCTCCTCACTCAGGTCGGTGGGGATCGCGATCTCGAGGCGGTAGCGGATGTCGGCGTTGCCCCGGCCCTTCGGCTTCGGCGGGCCCTCACCGCGCAGTCTTTGGATCGTCCCGTGCCTGGTCCCGGGCGCGACCTTGATCTTCTTCGTCCCGTTCAGGGTCGGCACCTCGATCGTGCCGCCGTTCAGCGCCTCGGGGATCGAGATCGGCACCGTCACCTCGAGGTTGCCGTTGTCGAGCCGCCGGAAGACCGGCGAGGACGCGACCCGGGTGATCACGTAGAGGTCGCCGGGCGGGCCGCCGCGGGGGCCGGCCTCGCCTTTGCCGGCGAGGCGGATGCGGCCGCCGTCCTTGACCCCGGCCGGGATGTTCACCTTGTAGGTCTTGGTCTGCTGGGTGACGCCGGAGCCGCCGCAGGTCGGGCAGGGGTCCTCGATCACCTGGCCGGAGCCGCCGCACTGCGGGCAGGGCTGGCTGATCGAGAAGAAGCCCTGGCTCTGGGCGTCGATGCCGCGGCCTTCGCAGCGCGGGCAGGTGGCCGGCGCGGTGCCGGGCCTGGCGCCGCTGCCGTGGCAGGTCGTGCAGCGCTCGGCCTTCTGCACCGTGACCTTGACCTGGTCGCCGTTGACGGCCTGGTCGAAGCTGAGCTGGATCTCGGTCTCGAGGTCGCGGCCGCGCACTTGCTGGGGCTGGGCCCGGCCGCCGCCGCGGTTGAACAGCGAGGAGAAGATGTCGCCGAAGCCGCCGGCCTGGGCGCCGCCGGTCGCGAACGGGTTCTGGCCGCCGGCGAACGGGTTGCCGCCGGCGCCGCCGAAGCCGCCGAACTGCCCGGCGGCGTCGTATTCCTTGCGCTTCTCGGGATCGCTGAGGACGTCGTGGGCGGCGGAGATCTCCTTGAACTTTTCCTCGGCCTCCTTGTCGCCGGGGTTGCGGTCGGGGTGGTATTTCCGTGCCAGCTTGCGGTACGCCTTCTTGATCTCCTCGTCGGAGGCGCCCTTCGACACCCCCAGGGTCTTGTAGAGCTCGTCCGCCACTCGTCTCCTAGGCGCTCACCACGACACGGGCCGGCCGCAGCAGCTGCTCGCCGAAGCGGTAGCCCTTCTGCATCACCTCGACCACGACTCCCGGCTCGGTCCCCTCGACCGGCAGCGTCGAGAGCGCCTCGTGGTGGGTCGGGTCGAACTTCTCTCCCCGCGGGTCGACTTCCTCGATGCCGTTGCGGGACAGCGCTTCGCGCATCCCGCGCAGCACCATCTCGACGCCGCCGGCGAGCCCGTCGGTGCTCTCGCCGGCGCTCGCCAGCGCCCGCTCGAGGTTGTCGACGGCCTCGATCAGCTCGCGCGCCATCTCGCCCTTGCCGCGCAGCGCGGCGGCCTGGACTTCGGCCGCCATCCGCTTGCGGTAGTTCTCGAAGTCCGCCTGCGTGCGCCGTGCGAGTTCGAGGTACTCGTCCCTTTTCAGCTCGGCCTCTGCCAGGAGGGCTTTGAGGTCTCTCTCGACCGCCCGCTCCTCGGCGTCGGCTGGCGCGGATCCTGCCCCAGGGGAGGAGGGGGAGGGCTCGGCGGAGCCTCCCCGCTGTTGCTCCGACGAGCCCTCCCCCTGCTCCCCCCGGGGTCGGAGCTCGTCGGTCGCGGGCCGTTGAGCCGGATCGTCAGCGAACCTCACTTGCCCTCCTCGTCGACCACCTCGGCGTCGACAACCTCCTCCTCGTCGGCCGAGCCAGCCTCGCCGCCGTCGGGGGACGCCTGCGACTCGGCCTGGGCCGCCTCGTAGATCTGCTGCGAGGCCTTGGTCATCGCCGTGTTCAGCGCCTCGGTCTTCGCGTTGAGCTCGTCGATGCTGCCCGAGTCGAGCGCCTCGCGCACCGCCTTGATCGCCGCTTCGGCCTCCTGCTTGGTGACGGCGTCGACTTTGTCGCCCGCCTCCTCGAGGGCTTTCTCGGCCTGGTAGGCGGAGTTCTCGGCGAGGTTGCGAGCTTCGGCCAGCTCGCGCTGCTTGCGGTCCTCCTCGGCGTGCGCCTCGGCGTCGGTGACCATGCTCTGGATTTCCTCGTCGGAGAGGCCGGAGCCGGATTTGATCTCGATCTTCTGCTCTTTGCCGGTGCCTTTGTCGGTCGCGGTGACGTTGATGATCCCGTTGGCGTCGATGTCGAAGGCGACCTCGATCTGCGGCATCCCGCGCGGCGCCGGCGGGATGCCGGTGAGCTGGAATTTGCCCAGGCTCTTGTTGCCGCTGGCCATCTCGCGCTCGCCCTGCAGGACGTGGATCTCGACCGACGGCTGGTTGTCGTCGGCGGTCGAGAAGACCTCCGACTTCTTGGTCGGGATCGTCGTGTTGCGCTCGATCAGCTTCGTCATCACGCCGCCTTTGGTCTCGATCCCCAGCGTCAGCGGGGTCACGTCCAGCAGCAGCACGTCCTTGACGTCGCCGGCCAGCACGCCGGCCTGGATCGCGGCGCCGACGGCGACGACCTCGTCCGGGTTGACGCCCTGGTGCGGGTCCTTGCCGGTCAGCTCCTTGACCCGCTCGCGGACGGCCGGCATCCGGGTCATGCCGCCGACCAGGACGACGTGGTCGATC
>CAZHLT010000286.1:0-6726 GCA_964533285.1 uncultured Conexibacteraceae bacterium
TGGCGGCGCTCGCGCGGCGCCGCCTGGGCGGTGCTCGGCGGCGGTGACCAGGAGGCGGTCCAGTTCGGCGGCCCGACCCTGCGGCTGCTGCCGGCGGCGCGGGCGCGGCGCGACCCGGACCTGGCCCGGCGCGGCCCCGACGACCTCGCCGACGACTTCGATCCGGCGGCGGCGATCCCCGGCCTGCGCCGCGACCCCGGCCGCGGTCTCGGCGACGCCCTGCTCGACCAGACCGCGGTCGCCGGGATCGGCAACATCTTCAAGAGCGAGGCCTGCTTCGCCGCCCGCCTCGACCCCTGGCGCCCGCTCGCCGAGCTCGCCGACGAGGATCTGGCGGCGGCGCTCACCGCCGCCCGCGAGCAGATGCTGGCCGCGGTCGCCGCCGGCGGCCGCAAGCGCTTCGCCGTCTACCGGCGCCAGGGCCCCTGCCCGAGCTGCGGCGGCCCGATCTCCGCCCGCGGCCAGGGCGACGCCAACCGCACCACCTACTGGTGCCCGCGCTGCCAGCGATGAGGCTGCGCCGCCCGAGTCGGACGCGGCGCCCGGCGCCGCCGGCGCCGCCGCGGCCCCGGCCGCCGGCCTACTACGCGGTCGCCGGCGTCGCCCTCGACTGCGAGATGGAGCGGCTGCGGGCGCTGCCGGTCTTCGCCGACGGCCCCCTCGCCGAGCGGGCGCCGGAGCTGAAGGTGCGCCGCGCCCGCCGCCAGCCGAACCGGCTCGGCTTCGCCGTCCCCAGCGAGTTCCGCCTCTCGGTCACCGTCTACCCGGGGATCCGCGCCGGCGACGTGCTTGAGACCCTGCTGCACGAGCTGACCCACCTCCACGTCGGCCGCGCCGCCGAGGCCCACGCCTGGCACGGCCCGACCTTCAAGCGCACCCTCGCCCGAGCCATGGCCGAGGCCTACGGCCTCGCCGACGTCCGCCCCCGCCACAGCCGTCACGGCGTCTACGCCGCCGCGATCGAGGCGGCCCTGGTCATGGCGAGCTAGAGCTTGTTTATTCAAGTCTTTTCTGCTTAATTGCCTTTCTCCAACCTCTTTTCTACGGAGGCGCTGAGGCAGACCCGACGCGCCGGGAGGCGATATGCGACGTCTTGCCTTGCCTCTTGCCACGATCGCTGTAGCGCTGCTCTATTTCGCCGTCGGTGCGAACGCCACGACCGTCGCCTCCCGTGGCGATGGTCTGTATCGGATCAACGGATACTCGCCGGAAATGCTGTTCGAAGGCTCCACGGAAGGGATGGGGGTTTCACCGGACGGAGAGAAGGTTGTCTTCACTCCGAACTCCGGCGACCACAGCGGCGACCTCATGCTCTACGACCTTGAAAGCGAAGAAACCACGACCATCTCTTCAAATGACGAAGGAGGGATGCACTGGTCGCAGCCACGTTTCGCCCCCAGCGGGACCGAAATCATCGCCAGGGGGGACCAAGGGCTGTACGCCATCGACATCGACGGCACCGACCTTCGCCGACTCACGAGCGAAGCCGGACAGCCACAGTGGCCGGTGATGTCGAAGGGCGGTTACCTGGCTTACGTGGATGGGGAAAACGACCTGATGGTGCTGGATCCGACGAGCGGCGGTGAAGCTTCCGTCCCGCGTCTGATCGCGAGTGGCGAGGAACTGGAAGCGGTGACTGCTTACCCGCCTTCCTTCGGGAGTATTCCGCCGCCGACCGAAGTCGAAACCTGCATAGACGACCCGGAATGCGAAGCGAATCGCGGCCCGGTTGCACGCGGACTCGAAGAAGAAGAAACTGAACTCCTCCTCTACCAGACCGGTCCCGAAGACACATATGTATTCAACGTTGAAACCGGGGAAATCTTCCTCGAAGACCACACGAAACATGGTCGTATGGAGTGGAACACGATGCAGATGGATTCCTTCTTGGAACCGCAGCTCCGCGATGTCTACGAAGTGCAGCGTGTTTCTGGCGGACAGACTCTTCTCGGGACCACGCCAGCGGGCGTGTTCCTGATCCAATACGTCAGGACCAATCAGCCCGGCAGCGAAGCCACGATCCCGCACGCGTCGATTCCAGTCGGGGAGTTGATCCGCAACTTCGCGCCTTACCTCAAATACGACTCACAGGAGCCTTACGGCGCCACCGAACCATCGGCAATCACGGACCTCATCGGTTGGAACGAAGACTTTACGGAAATCCAGTACACGAACGAGTTGAAGCGCGGGAACAGGGTCTTGGCCGCGCGGCCCTACGAAGAATGGATGGCCGAAGAAGGCATCGCCTACGAACCAAACGAAGAAGCGCTATTCGAGCTGTCGCTGACAACCCTAGGCCCGACTTACCCCACCGCTATCCCACCGACGGTGTCGGCCGACGCCGAAGCGGACGACTATCTCGACGAGCACAACGACACGCACCAGGTCGACGGGGCCCGTACCTATTCGCCCGGCTCCGAGCGTGCCGTCGCCTTCGCGCTGCCATCTCCAGATGGAATCTGGATCCAGTACTGGTTGTTCTACTACTACAACAATGGGGTCGCCGGATTCGAGGACCACGAGGGGGATTGGGAGATGATTCAGGTCCACCTCAAGGAAGACAGCGGCTTTTTGCTCGACGAAGTGGTCTTCGCGGAGCACTCCTGGGCCAGCCGGTGCGAGGAAGGGGAATACGAGACCGAAGGGCCAGCGCCTGGCTGGGGCGGAGCCCCTGTCGTCTATGTGGCCAACGGTGACCATGCCTCGTATCCCGCCGAAGGGGAATGGGAATCCGGCGCCTTCTTGTTCCCGGACTCAGTCTTTCCGGACCTCGAATCGCGGCCTTCGATCCAGGCAAATATCGTCGATTCAGCCTCTGAAGGCCTGCCGTGGCTGGCCTGGCCAGGGAGCTGGGGAGCCTCGGGCCACAGCCCTGCGGGACCTGAGTTTCAGGGCACGAAATTCGAAGAACCCACGGTCTGGGCGGAAGAAGCCGAAGGCTGCTACGACAATTTCGAAGGTTTCGGGGAACGCTCTACTTCCGCACCACAATCATCGACCGCACCGAGGGTGAGTCTCCGGCGGGCTGTAATGCGGGGGTCACGGTTGCATATCGGGTACACGGCTAGCGGTCTCGCTTCGCGGGGCCGGCGTCCGCGGATACTTCTCTCCGTCGACGATCCTGCAGATCATCTCGCGCCCAAGGCGATCATCGTCAAGCGGGTTCGCCGCCAAGGTCGCTTGAAATTCCCGCTTCGCCTTGATCCAAAGAAGCATTGGCGGGTCAGTGCCAGTCTCATTGGGAAGCACCGACGCTCGCCGGTGGTGAAGACCTGGGCGGTCAGAAGACCTTGAGATCACCCCATCCATGGACTGCCGCATCGTTCAAGACGCCCCACGCCAGGTAGACCATCGCGGTCACGAGCAGAAGCGTCGCGGATAGCTTCCAGCGGCTGCGGACGACCGCCCATACCAGCGTCCACGCGGGCAGCAGTCCAAGCACCGCGATGACGATTTGGAGCGTAACCAGCCCCTGCTGGCAGCCCATTCGATACCCCTCACCGCAATCTTGGGTTTCCACAGCAACGGCGAAGACGAAGGCCGTGCAAGACGCGAGACCCACCAGGGTTGCCGCGAGGACGGCCAACGCATGGATGACCGCTTCCCGTCGCATGACGTCAAGGGTATAACTGCGCGAGACAATGAGTGGTGCTTACTGAATGTTCGGTAGAAAGCGACCGATGTTGGAGCGCGTGCGTAGACTGGCGGCAATGGACGCGCCGGGCCGGGGGTCATCGCGGTTGCGCCGCCGGCTCGCAGTGCTGGCGACGCTCGTCTTCAGCTCGATCGTGATCGCCGCTCCGGCCGCCGCCGCGGGGCCGAGCTCGGTTCGGATCCCCGCTGCCGAAGCCCGCGCCGCGACGGCCTTCTGGACGCCGGCGCGGATGGCGCTGGCGCGGCCGATCGAGGTCGCGGCGGGCCCGGACGGGATCCCCGCCGCCGAGCCGCTGTCGTGGGGCGCCAGGGGCCGCCCGGTCAGCGTCGCGCCGCTCGCGAAGTCGGCGCCGCCCCCGGGCTCCAGCTTCGAAGCGGTCGCCGACCCGACGGCGCCCGCCTACCGCGTCAACGGCGTCGTCTTCTTCGAAACCTTCTTCGGCCCCGGCCGCTGCTCGGGCACCTCGGTCAACTCGCCCAACCTCAGCGTCGTCTTCACCGCCGGGCACTGCGTCAACAGCGGCGGCCGCCACGGCAGCTGGTACGGCAACCAGTGGATCTTCGTCCCCGCCTACCGCTACGGGCAGCGGCCGTTCGGCGCCTTCCCGGCGAAGTGGCTGGGGACGACGCCCCGCTGGCGCTCCGAATACAGCGAGAGCGCCGACGTCGGCGTCGCCGTCGTCGGGCGCAACGCGGCCGGGCAGCGGCTGGGGGCGGCGGTAGGCGGCGCCCGCTTCGCCTCGGGGCTGGAGCCGCGCCAGGACTTCGCCGTCCACGGCTACCCGGCGGAAGCGCCGTTCAGCGGCGAAACCCAGCAGGTCTGCGCCGCCGCCGGGTTCCTCGGCCGCGACCCGCAGTCGCTGCGGTTCGGCGGCCCGCTCAGCCTCGCCGCCGGCTGCAACGTCACCGGCGGCGCCTCCGGCGGCGGCTGGACGATCGCCGGCGGCCGCCTCAACAGCGTCACCGCCTACGACTATCCCGCCGACCCGACAACGGTCTTCGGCCCCTACTTCGGCAAGGAAGTGGCGCGGCTCTTCCACGCCGCCGGGAGGGTCCGGTGAGGGCGCGGCTGGCGCTCGTGCCGCTGTTGGCGGCGCTGCTGGCGGCGGCCTGGGCGCCCCCGGCCGGCGCCGCCGGCCTGCTCTCGAGGCTGGAGCTGCGGGCCGACGGCTACCGCGTCTTCGTCGTCGGCCACGGCGATCAGGTCGAGGTCGACGTGCGCAAGCCGCGGAGCCGCGGCGAAGCTATGACCGGCTACCTCGTCCACGGCACGGTTGCCCGCGAGCGGTTGCGCGCCCGCTTCGGCGATCTCGGCTCGATCTCGATGCGGTTCCAAGGCGGCACCGTCACCCGGCCTCATGGCTGCCACGGCCGCCACCGCTTCCTGATCCGCCACGGCGCCTTCGTCGGCAGCTTCCGCTTCCGCGGCGAAGGCGGCTACGTCTCGATCGCCGCCCGCCGCGCCAAGGGCACGGCCCGCGAAGTCGCCCCCAGCTGCCTCGGCCGCCGCCCCGCCCGCGCGGCGCGAGCCGGCGTCCCCCACAGCGAAGGGGTCAAGCAGCGGCCCGAATACGGCTACGTCTTCGGCTCCTGGCGCCACGCCGGCTCCTCGGCCGCCGTCCTCGCCTCGAAGAGCCGGCAGGGCAAGACGGAACTGATCGCCACCCAGGAAGCGATCCGCGGCGCGATGTCGATCACCCGGCTCGCCTTCGCCGAAACCGGCGCCAAGAGCCTGCGCACCAACGACTCCCTGACCCGAGCCTGGCTCGACGGCGTGCCGGCGCCGTTCGCCGGCCAGGGCCGCTACGTCGCCGCCGCCGACGGCCACCGGACCTGGGAGGGCAGCCTCACCGTCGACTTCCCCGGCCTCGCGGGCTTCCCCCTCACCGGCCCCGACTACGAACCCCAAGCCGGCCGCACCGCCACCCCCGGCTTCCTCTTCTTCCTGCTCTTCTTCTAGGAGGAATTGGCGAAGCCCCCGCGCACGCCCGGCGGCGGCGGACACGGCGCGGGGCGGCGTCCCTCGGTCGCCCAAATAGCGCTGCTATTCGGGCTCCCTGCGTCCTTGCCCCGCTTGGTCCGGCGCTCGCCGGATCGCACACGCGGGTTTCGCCAATCTCTCCTAGCTGCCGGCCCCAGGACCCTGGACCGCGGCAGCTAGCCGGTCGTCTCCCACTTCTCGACCAGCTTCAGCCAGATCTCGCTGCGGGTCGGGTAGGCGGCGACCGCGTGGCGCAGGCGCGCGAGCGGCACCTCGCCGACGATCGCGACCGTCGCCGCCTGCAGGAAGTCGGCGGTCTCGAAGCCGGTGAAGGTGGCGCCGACGATCGTCTCGGCGGCGCGGTCGACGACCAGGCGCGAGGTGCCGCCCGTGTCCTTGCCCTGGAAGCTGGCGCCGGCGGTGCCGTCGGTGGCGACGTCGACGGCGACCGCGTCGATCCCCGCCTCGCGCGCCTGCTCGAGGCTTTTGCCGACCGCGGCGACCTGCGGTTCGGTGAAGGTGACGCGCGGTGGCCCGATCGCTTCCGAGGCGGCCTCGACCGGCCGCCCGAGCAGGTTCTCGGCCGCGATCCAGGCCTGGTACTTGCCGGCGTGGGTGAAGAGGGCGCGGCCGTTGACGTCGCCGATCGCGTAGAGCCACTCGCGGCCGCCGACCCGCATCGTCGCGTCGGTCGCGAGGAAGCCGTGCTCGTCGGCCTCGACCCCGGCCGCGGCGAGGTCGAGCTCGCCGGTGCGCGGCACGCGGCCGACCGCGACCAGCAGCTGCGCCGCCCGCACCTCCTCGCCGCCGCCGAGCGAGACGACGATCTCCGAGCCCGCTTCCCGCACCCGCTCGGCCAGGGTGCCGAGGCGGACCTCGACGCCGAACTTGGCCGCCAGCGCCGCCGCCACCTCCTCGCCGGCGAACGGCTCCTCGCGGGCGAGCAGGCGCTCGCCGCCCTCGACCAGCGTCACCCTCGTCCCCAGCGAGGCCCAGGCCTGCGCCAGCTCGCAGCCGACCGGGCCGCCGCCGAGCACGACCATGCTCGCCGGCACTTCCTCGGCGGTCGTCGCGTCGCGGTTGTTCCAGGC
>CAZHLT010000287.1:0-3724 GCA_964533285.1 uncultured Conexibacteraceae bacterium
CGGAGACCGAGGCGACGCAGTGGTCGCAGGTCATGCCGGTGACGACGTACTCGCGCTTGCTCCGGTCGCTCATCACTGCTCCTCCAGTATACGGGGCGGGGGTATTGACACAGGAACCGTAGCAGATACCCTTGGGGGGTATAGTGAGAGGACTCGAGAGAAGGGATGGCGGATGGCACCAAGCGACGGCGACGAGGCGGCGATGACGCCGACCCGCGGCTACAGCGCGAGCAAAGAGCAGCTGCTGAAACGGCTGCGCCGGGTCGAGGGTCAGGTGAGGGGCATCGAGAAGATGGTCGAGGACGACCGCTACTGCATCGACGTCCTCACCCAGATCTCGGCCGTGCAGGCCGCGCTCGACAAGGTCGCGCTCGGCCTCCTCGACGGGCACGCGCGGCATTGCGTGATGGGCACCGAGGGCGACCTGCGCGAGGAGCGCACCGAGGAGCTGATGGGCGCGGTGGGCCGGCTGATGCGGCGCGGCTGATCGCGACCCGGGCGGTGGAGGCGCGCCCCTCGCCGGGACTCACCTCCACCGCGCCGTCGGTCGGGCCTCCCTCCCTGGGAGCTCAGCGTGGCAGCCGTTGGCTCAGCGTCACGACCTGTTGGAACGTCGGTCGGTTCTGGAACGGGAACGGGCCCAGTTCGATGCCGCCGGTCACCTGCGGCCGGTTCTGGTCGAAGCAGGCCGGCTGCGGGTCGGCGGCGCACTTGCCGTTGCCGCCGCCGTAGAGCTGCTGCGGCGTCACTTTCAGCGCCTGCGTCAGCGTCTTCTGCAGCAGCTGGCGGCACTGCTTCCGCGAGCCGCCGCCGCAGTACTTGCGGCTGAAGGCGCCGCGCGGCTGCTTGCCGAAGACGTTGCGCAGGTCCTTGGAGACGTAGCCCCACCAGCCGTCGTAGAAGTCCGGCGCGTCCGGCGAGCCGCCGGTGTGGTCGCCGATCTTCAGCATGCCCTGCAGCTGTTCGAACGCCTTCGCGCCCAACGCCGGCTGGAACTCGGCGGTGACCAGTTTCGGCCACCAGGCGTCGATGATCTCGATCGCCGGCGTTTCCTCGTCGACCCCGTCGCGGTTGAGGTCGCGGCGGTGGGCGCCGTTGCGGTGCCAGGTGCGCAGCGTCGCCAGCGCCTGCTTCAGCTGCGGCGACTTCGGCTTGCCGATCGCTTCGAAGAGGATCGGCAGCAGCCGGTAGCCGCGCAGGTCCTGCGTCGCCGGTTCCTCCATCGCCTGGATCAGCTGGACGACGGTCATCTTCTTCTTGCCCTTGGTCCCGGCCTTGACCTTGTCGGCGATCATCTGCGAGCGCTGCAGCGGGCCGTAGCCGTAGTTGTCGTCGGCCGCCGCCCATTCCGGCGCCTGCTTGTTGTTCCAGGAGACGAGGTAGGGCGGGTTGACCTGTTGCGGGTGCTTGGCGAAGGGCAGGTAGGTCGCCATCTGGGTGGTCGGGTCGAAGCCCTGCCAGTCGTACTTCCCGGTGCCCAGCACCGGGAAGTCGGGCGAGGTGCCCCGGGCCCGCTGCGGGTAGGCCCCGGAGAGCGCGTAGGCGATGTCTTCGGAGTCCACGTAAGCCCAGTTGAAGGTGAAGTTGATGTTCGAGACGGCCTGTTTGAAGCCGGCGACGCCGGTGACGACGCCGGGTTCGTTCAGCTGCGAGAACCCGATCACCGAGTCGGCCTCGTGGAAGTAGGTGCTGCGCTGGTGGGCGAAGGCGACCTTCTTGCCGCCGACCTTGCCGCGCGCGTAGACGGGGCCGTGAACGGTCCGGTAGGTGGTCAGCGTCTGCGAGCCGGGCTGGGTGCTGTCGATCGCGTTCGGCGTCCAGCTCTCGGTCTTCTGCACCTTTTCCATCGGCCGGCACTTGCCGCGGTACATGTAGTGGAAGTCGTCCTTGCAGAGGACCTCGGCGAAGGTGTCCGTGTTGTCGGAGCCGGCGCTGGTCGCGCTCCAAGCGTAGTCGCGGCCGTGGCCGAGCTGGACGACGAGGTTGACGCCGGCGAACGAGGCGCCGCGGGCGTCGATCCCGGGACCGTGCAGGTCCTCCTCCATCAGGATCTGCGGCACGAAGTACCCGACCTGCGGCCCCATCACCGCGATCGGGTGGCCGCTGGCGGAGTGCTCGGCGGAGACGAGCTCCCAGTTGGAGGCGTGGCCGGCGGCCTCGATCGCCGCCTGCAGGCGGGCGCCGAGGCTGTTCAGGCCCTCGCCGCCGGCCGTGGCGGAGGAGGCGGTCGCGGTCTTCACTTCCCGCACGCTGCCCCGGTCCGGCAGCGCCAGGCCCTGCTTGGCGAAGGCGCTGCGGGTCTCGTAGGGGAACTTCTTGGCGATCGTCGTCGGCGCCTCGGGGTCGTTCTTCTCACGGAAGCCGAGCCAGGCCTTGCGCCCGGCCTGCTTCCCCATCCGGTTGACGAACGACTGCATGGTCAGCGCCGAGCTCAGCTCGTTGCCGCCGCCGCGGCCGAAGATGCCGCCGACCAGCGAGGCGATCGCGATGACATCGGTCGGTTTCCAGGCTTCCATTTTCTTGCCGAGCAGCCCGTACTCGGCCG
This sequence comes from uncultured Conexibacteraceae bacterium, assembly GCA_964533285.1. Taxonomy (GTDB): domain Bacteria; phylum Actinomycetota; class Thermoleophilia; order Solirubrobacterales; family 70-9; genus VAYN01. The sequence continues at coordinate 2,546 of CAZHLT010000287.1, forward strand.
GTTCGAGCGTCTGCGGGCTTGCTTTGGCGGCGGCGACGTAGGCGTTGATCCCTTCGACGTAGGCCTGCAGGTCTTCGACCGCCCGCTGGCCCGCCTGCCCGTAGATCTGCGGCATCTGCGCGATCTGTTTTTCGAGGTCGGCTTCGGTGTAGGGGGCGAAGGCCCACTGGCTGGCGTCGGCGCCGGCGTTGCTGCCGCCGAGGAAGGAGGCGAGTTCGGCGCGGCCGGTGTGGCGCAGGACGTCCATCAGGAAGAGGCGGTCGGCGGCCCCCGCGTAGCCGGCGCCGAACATCGTGTCGGCGCGGGTGTTGCCGTAGATGTGCGGGATGCCGAAGGCTTTGTCGCGGACGATCGTCACCCCCGGCCGCGGTTCGATCGACGATTCGACTTCGCCGGGGAGGACGCCGAAGGTGGCGTCCTTGTAGTAGTTCGGGATCTGCGCTTCGGTCAACCCGGGAGCGCCGTAGACGAGGTTTTCGTAGAGAGCCTGCTGATCGGCCGCGTGCGGCGGCAGGACGCCGTTCGATTTGAACTGGAGCAGCTGGCTGAGCGTGTCGATCCCGTTCTCCCCCGGCGGCAGCACGTTCCTGAAGCCACCGGCGTCGTTGGCCCCGTACGGTTCGACGGCGGCGACTGCCGGCTGCGCGAACGCGGCGGCGACGAGGGCGGACAGAACCAGCGGAAGCGCCAGGCGCCCACAGACTCGACTTCGCAAGAACCTCTCCTCTCCATTCGCGGCGCCCCCACACCGCTCAGCAGACCCTACCGGGTGGGTTGGCTGGCCGGCAAGTCGGGGCGAACCGGAGCGAAGTTCGGGGTCTGTCCAGAGGGTGGATATCCCCTTCGCTCGCCCACTCGACTACCCAGCTGGATCGTCGCCGGTCGGTCCGAGATCGCGCTCCGGACCAGACCACCGATCCCCGCCAGGTCGCCTGAACGGCCCAGGGGGGCCGACCGCCCGTGCGGCCGGGCGCCCGGACCCGCCCGAGTGGCCCAGGCGGGCCAGGTCTGCCCGAACGGCCCAGGCGCCGGCCGCCGGTGGGCGGGCCGACGCACCCAAGAGCAGGTAGGTGCGCCGTCCCGCCCACCGCCGTCCCGCCCGCTCTCCCCGCGCACGGGCCATCGGCCGTCTCCCCGAGGCGCTCGCGATATTGACCCCACTCTGGTGTGGTCAATATC
>CAZHLT010000288.1:0-1860 GCA_964533285.1 uncultured Conexibacteraceae bacterium
CGTCCGCGCCCCCTCCCCCACCTCCGGGTACCTGACCTCATGACCTTTGTAACCCCGAGGGTTACAAAGGTCATGAGGTCGAGCGGGGGGCGGGGGTGCGGCCGGGATCGTGCGCCAGTTGAAGAGGGCGAGCGTCTGGGAGATGTAGGTGTCGGGGGAGATCGTCATCCAAGGGTCGCGCCAAATGAGGTAGAGGACGTCGCGGGCGGGGCGCTCGGCGGCGACGACGCGCTGGTAGGCGCGCTCGAACTCCTCGCAGAGGCGCTCGGCCTCCCGCTCGCGGCCGAAGGCGGCGCCGATCTGACGGTAGAGGGCGAGGTTGTCGCGCGGCCCGAGCGGGTGGGTGACGACGACCTCGGGGACGAACTCGGCCAGCGCCGCGGCGGTCTCCCTCGTGTTCTCGTCGACGTTGACGACGACGTGGGTCGGCGCCAGGTCCCGCACCCGCTCCAGCTTCACGTCCTTCGTCCCCCCCACCTTCGGGATCGTGCGCACGGTCTCCCAGGGGTGGACGCAGAAGCCGGTGCGGCCGACCAGCCGCTCGGCCAGCCCGAGCTCGCAGATCAGCTCGGTGATGCTGGGGACGAGGCAGACGATCCGCGGCTCGGCGGCCATCGCTCCTTTCTACATGTTGCGCCGGTACTCGCCGCCGACTTCGTAGAGGGCGGCGGAGATCTGGCCGAGCGAGGCGACGCGGACGGCGTCGAGCAGCGCCTCGAACACGTTCTCACGGTGGCGGGCGACCTCGCGCAGGTGCTCGAGCGCGGCCGAGCGAGCGACGGCGCCGAGCTCCTGGAAGGCGCGCACGGCGGCGATCTGGGCGTCCTTCTCGGCGTCGGTTGAGCGCATCAACTCGAGGCTCTCGGTCGTCTCGCCCTCGCCCTCCTTCGGCAGGAAGGTGTTGACGCCGATCAGCGGCAGCGTGCCGTCGTGCTTGAGCCGCTCGTAGTAGAGGCTCTCTTCCTGGATCTTGCCGCGCTGGTACATCGTGTCCATCGCGCCGAGCACGCCGCCGCGCTCGGAGATGCGGTCGAACTCCTCGTAGACGGCGGCCTCGACCATGTCGGTGAGGGCGTCGATCGCGAAGCTGCCCTGCCAGGGGTTCTCGGTGAAGTTGAGGCCGAGCTCGCGGTTGATGATCAGCTGGATCGCGACCGCGCGACGCACCGACTCCTCGGTCGGCGTCGTGATCGCCTCGTCGTAGGCGTTGGTGTGGAGGCTGTTGCAGTTGTCGAAGATCGCGTAGAGCGCCTGCAGGGTGGTGCGGATGTCGTTGAAGCTGATCTCCTGCGCGTGCAGGCTGCGGCCCGAGGTCTGGACGTGGTACTTGAGCATCTGGCTGCGCTCGTTGGCGCCGTAGCGCTCGCGCATCGCCCGCGCCCAGATCCGCCGCGCGACGCGGCCGATCACCGCGTACTCGGGGTCCATCCCGTTGGAGAAGAAGAAGCTGAGGTTGGGGGCGAAGGAGTCGATCCCCATGCCCCGCGCCAGGTAGTACTCGACGATCGTGAAGCCGTTGGCGAGGGTGAAGGCGAGCTGGGAGATCGGGTTCGCCCCGGCCTCGGCGATGTGGTACCCGCTGATCGAGACGCTGTAGAAGTTCCGCACCTCGTTGGCAACGAAGTACTCCTGGACGTCGCCCATCATCTTCAGCGCGAACTCGGTCGAGAAGATGCAGGTGTTCTGCGCCTGGTCCTCCTTGAGGATGTCGGCCTGGACGGTGCCGCGGACGGTGCGCAGGGTCTCGGCCTTGATCCGGGCGTAGGTCTCGGCGTCGAGCACGTCGGCGCCGGTGACGCCGAGCAGGCCGAGGCCGAGGCCGTCGTTGCCGGGCGGCAGCTCGCCCTCGTAGCGGGGGCG
>CAZHLT010000289.1:0-2608 GCA_964533285.1 uncultured Conexibacteraceae bacterium
GCTCGTCTCGGCTCGCCTCCGTCCGTCTCGGCTCGCCTTCCTGAACGTTTCCGACCTTGACCCCACTCTGGTGTGGTCGATGTCGGACGCGCTTGCGGCCAGCCGGCTAGAGCAGCTCGAAGCGCAGCGAGATCACGGCGCCGCGGCGGAAGAGACCGCCGGCGAGCTCGATCGGCAGCGCGATCGCCAGCGCCGGGATCGCCAGGACGACGCTGGCGAGGCCGTCGATGAAGCGCTTCCAGGGGGCGTCGGCGCGGACGCCGGTGACGCGGCCGAGGGCCATCAGGGCGACGTTGTGGCCGAAGGTGACGCTGTTCAGCAGGGTCTGCCAGGTGGCCGCGAGGCCCGCCGCCGGCCGCCAACGGGCGCGCTTGACGACCTGGTCGCGGCGGGCGACGAGCCGGCGCACGGCCTCGACCGTGAACAGGTAGCGGGCGCCGGGCTCGATCCCGGCCCAGCCGGCGCTGCCCAGCGAGCAGGCGTAGCTGGCGCGGTTGGCGATCCGGGCGCCCTCGCGGTCGGCGAGGCGGTCGAGCTCGCGCAGCGCCTCGTCGGGGTCGGCGTCCTCGCCGACGACGCCGAGGCCGCAGCTCTCGCAGCGGCCGACCGGGCCGGCCAGGCCCGGCTGCGTGTCGAGCCAGCCGAAGAGCGGCTCGCCGCAGGCGGGGCAGGGCGGGTTCTCGGCGCTGGCGCCGGCCTCGAGCGGGACGACACGGGTCGGCAGGGACTCGCTCACGCTATGTAGCGTACGTGCATGCGGCTCAGCGAGCTCATGACCGCGGGGGTGATCACGGCGACCCCGGAGACCGGCGCCGCCGCCGTCGCCCGCCTGATGCGCGACAACGCGGTCGGCTCGGTCGTCGTCGTCGACTCCGCCGGCAGCCCGGTGGCGATGGTCACTGACCGCGATCTGGCGATCCGCGTCTTCGCCGCCGGGCTCAGCCCGGACTCGCCGGTGATCGACCACGCCTCGCGGCCGCTGGTCAGCGGCCACCCGGAGATGGAGCTGGCCGAGGCGGCGGCGCTGATGGTCCAGCACCGGGTGCGCCGCCTGCCGGTCGTCGCTGCGGATAGGCTGGCCGGCATCGTCACCCTCGATGACATCGCCGTCCGCAGCGGCGACCTCGAGCTGGCGCAGAAGATGACCCAGGACGTGATCGAAGGGGCCCTGCCCCAGTTCTATTTCCACGAGAGGGGCTAGAGCAGCGTGAACAGGACCCGCAGTCAGATCCTCGCCTGGGAGTCGAAGTGGTCGCTCCCGGCCGGGGTCGTCACCTTCGTCGCCGTCGTCCTCCTGATCGCCGCCGCGCTCGTGATCGGCAGCGTCAGCGGCGAAGGCGAAGCGGAGATCCTCACCTCGGCCCACGAAAACGCCTCCGACGTCACCTTCTCGGCGGTGTTGCAGGTGATCGGCTTCGTCTGCCTGGTCGCGCCGATGTACTTCCTCTTCCGCGCCGCCGCCTCGCGCAGCGAGCGGATGAAACGGCAGCTGGTCGGGCTGGCGATCATCGCCCCCCTCTTCTTCGCCGTCTCCGCCGGCCTCAACGCGGCCGCAACCAGCGAAGCCGCCGACCAGTTCACCGCCGGCGAAGCGAAGTCGACGCTGACGCCGAAAGAAGCGGCCAAGGAATGCCGCGAAGACCTCAAAGACGAAGGCAAAGAAGACTTCGATGCAAAGTGGGACGCGGCCGGCAAGACGCCGGCGCAGGACTGCGAAGACACGAAGGTCGCCGACGACGAAGCCGAAAACGCGATCAGCGACGCCAGCCTGCGCAGCGCCTCGGTCGGGTTCGGCCTCGCCGCCCGGCTCGGCCTTGCCGTCGCCCTCTTCTACAGCTGCCTGTGGGCGATGCGGACCGGCCTGCTGACCCGCTTCTGGGGCTCGCTGGGGATGGCTCTGGCCGTCGCCGCCCTGCTCCTCCTGGTCCAGTTCACGATGATCTTCTTCATCTACTTCGCCCTGCTGCTGATCGGCAAATTGCCCGGCGGCCGGCCGCCGGCCTGGGCCGCCGGCGAAGCGATCCCCTGGCCCAGCCCGGGCGAGAAGATGGCCGCCCAGATGGAGCCCAAGGACGGCGACGTGATCGACGTCGAGGCGGTCGAGGAGGAGCCGCCGGCGGAGAGCAACGGCAACGGCGCCGGCGAGCCGGGCGACGGCCCGCCGCGCAAACGCAAGCAGCGCGACTGAGCGGCGCGGACGCGCTGCCGGAGTCGCCCCGCGCGGGCGGGCCGAACGTCGACGGTGCGCGTCGCCCTGAGAGAGTCCCTAGGCCTGGGCGGCGCGCTTGCGGTGGGTGCGGATCTCGCTCATGATCCGCTCCAGCCGCGGCTCGACCGAGTCGTCGACGTGGCTCATCGCGGCGGCGATGCCGGGATGGACGGCGGCGATCCGCTCGTGCATCGCCTGGGCAACGGCGCGGTAGCTGGGGTGCCCCTCGCGGCCCGAGCGCAGCTCGATCAGGTGCATCGCCTCGCGGGCGTTGAGGTCGAGCGTGTAGCGGATCCGGTAGGCGAGGCTGAGCGCGTAGGGCGCCTCCTCCCCCAGCCCGGCTGCGGCCAGCCGCTCGTACTCGCCCCGGGATAGCTCGAGGCCGCGTTCGAACTCGCC
>CAZHLT010000290.1:0-1665 GCA_964533285.1 uncultured Conexibacteraceae bacterium
GGGCCAGCGGCGCAAAACGTTCAGAGGGACACCCCACCCCTCCCCACGGAACGGTCCGCTCCTACCCTCGGGACCGTCGCAGGCGCCACCGAGTCAAGCCTCGGCCAGCGATGGGGCGTGTAGCTCCCGAGGGACGGGGCCGTGCCGTCTCTCGCCGAGAGCTCGCGAGGGACGGGACCGTACCGTCTCTCGCCAAGAGCTCCCGAGGGACGGGGCCGTACCGTCTCTCGCCAAGAGCTCGCGAGGGACGAAGCGCTCCGTGTCTCGTGTGGCAGTCCTTTTCCGGAATATGTCCGGAAAAGGACTGCCACACGCTTGGTGCTAGCGCTTGCTGTTGAGCTTTGTCGCCTATGGCGAGACAAAGCTCAACAGCGCCTTCGGCGCCCTGTTCCCTTGCCGAGACCACAGTTCTCTCCGGCGTCTGCGTGAGACCACCTTTCTCCCCGCTATGCGGAGAGAAAGGTGGTCTCGGCCCCTTGGTGGAGAGAAGGGTGGTCTCGGTGCTTGCTCGCGCTTGGCGCTCGCTTGGGGTCTGGGGCTCGCTTGGGGCCTGGGCGCTCGCCCGCGCTCGGCGCTCGCGTCCCTCGCCCGCCCGTCGCCCTCGGCGCGCTCGGGAGGGGGAGGGTGGCGGCCGCCCTACCTGCCTACGGAGGGTGGCCGCCACCCTCCCCCTGCGGCCGCGTTTGAGCCCTCGGCCGTCCCTCGGCCCGGCCCCACGGCCACGCCTGAGCCCTCGGCCGTCCCTCGGCCCGGCCAACCTCCGGCCCGGCCGCGCGGGGGCCTGAGCCCTGGGCCGTCCCTCGCCGCAGCGGCTTGAGGCCCTGGGCCGTCCCTTGCCCCGCACCTAGACCCGCTCCAACGGCGCCATCGTCAGCCCGGCGGCGCTCAATTGCTCCCAGTAGTGCTCGGCTGGCTCCCGCGGGCCCGACCAGACGATCGCCTGGCCGCTGTTGTGGATGCGGTCGGCGATCCGGTGGCCCTGGTCGAGGCTGACGCCGGGCAGCACGCGGGCCAGGGTCTGGGCGACGTGCTCGAAGGTGTTGTGGTTGTCGTTGCGGACGATCACGCGCCAGTTCCCGCCCAGACCTGAACCAGGTCCTGCACTGCGCGTCCGCTCGACCGTGGTCGTGGACATCGCTCGCCATTATGCAACTCATCAGCAGACCGCAGGACAGCCGCTTCCCCTACCTGCCGGGAATCGACGCCCTCCGGGCCCTTGCCGTGCTCGCCGTGTTCTTCTACCACGCCGACGTCGGCTGGATGCCGGGGGGGTTCCTCGGCGTCGACCTCTTCTTCGTGATCAGCGGCTACCTGATCACCTCGCTGCTGCTGCGCGAGTTCCGCGAGTCCGGCGACGTCCGCCTCGGCCGCTTCTGGCTGCGCCGCGCGCAGCGGCTGCTGCCGGCGGTCGGCGTCCTCATCGCGATGACGATGATCGCCGCCGCGATCTTCCAGCCCGACCGGATCGACGCCCTGCGCGGCGACGCGATCGCCTCGCTCTTCTACTTCGCCAACTGGCACTTCATCTTCGGCGACGTCTCCTACTTCGAACAGTTCCAGGCCCCGTCGCTGTTCACCCACCTGTGGTCGCTCTCGGTCGAGGAGCAGTTCTACCTCTTCTGGCCGCTCGTCTTCGCCGCCGGGATGAAGCTGTTCGGCCGCGGC
>CAZHLT010000291.1:0-3804 GCA_964533285.1 uncultured Conexibacteraceae bacterium
CTACCTGCCTACGGAGGGTGGCCGCCACCCTCCCCCTGCGGCCGCGTTTGAGCCCTCGGCCGTCCCTCGGCCCGGCCCCACGGCCACGCCTGAGCCCTCGGCCGTCCCTCGGCCCGGCCCCGTCCCTCGCCCGGCGGGCGCTCAAGCCCTTGCCTGGCCAACGCTCGAGCCCCGGCTCGTCCCTCGCCCGGCGCCCTAGTAGACGCCGCCGGTCAGCTTCACGAACGCCTTCCAGGACGGCTTCGGCTTAAAGCCCGGCCCGAACAGGCCGCTGCCGTCGCAGAAGTTGCAGACGCCTTTCTGGTCGTCGACCGAGAACCAGTAGACGCGGCCGATGCGCCACTTGCTGCGCTTGTCGCGCAGCAGCTTGAAGGCGCCGGTCAGTTCGCGGGCCTGGCCCTGGGGGCCAACCGAGAAGTTGGCCCGCGAGCCGCTCTTCGAGCTCCAGCCGAGCTCGGTGACCCAGAGCGGCTCGGCCGGGTCGTGGGCCGCCTTGAGGACGGCGCGCAGTTCTTCCACCTCGGGCCCGATGCTCTGCCATTCGCGCGTGTAGGGGTGCAGCGCGACGGCATCGAACTGGTTCTTCAGCGACGGCTTCGACTTCAGCATCTGGCGCAGGAAGTCGGTCGCGAAGTAGGCCAGCGGCGGCTTCCGCTTCCAGGTCGCCTGCGCGGGACGAGCGAACATGCCGGCGAGGATGACTTCGGCGGCCGGGTCGACCGAGTGGATCGTGCTGGCCGAGATCTGCACCAGCTTCGCGTAGTCGACCGGGTTGGGACGGGCGACGAAGTAGAAGAAGTTCGGCTCGTTCCAGACCTGCCAGGAGTGGATCGGGCGCACCGGCACGCCCGGGTGCTCGCTCCAGAACTTGCCGCCGGGTCCGTAGCGTTCGACGGCGAGGCGCAGGAACGAGGTCCAGGCCGAGCGCTGGGCGCCGGTCCGCACCGGCAGCGTCACCGGCGGGTGGCTGGAGATCGAGTTGTCGACGGCGACCGCCCAGGGCGGAGCGCCGTAGACGAAGGGGAGCACGTCGATCCCGGCCCGCGCCGCGCCTTCGACCACCGCGTCGACCGGGGCCCACCCCGGCTCGACGCCGGGTTCGGTCTGCAGCGCCGCCCAGGCCAGCGGCAGGCGGATGCTGCCGACCTTGCCGCGCTTCAGGCGCTGGAACTGTTCGGCCGTCGGCGTCGCCTGCGGCACCACGCCCCAGAACGTCTTCGGCACCGCCGAGGCCGTCGCGGCGCTGACGCCGAGGACCACCCCGGCGACGGTCAGCGTCGCGATCCAGGCACGCAGCTTTCCCATCGGTCCCACTCCCGCGCGTCGCATCGGGTCAGTTCGCCTCAGGGGTGACCGAGCCGGTGCCGCTGCCGCCGGCGCGGCGGCGACGCCACATCAGGATCCCGACCGAAGCCGCGGCGAGGACGGCGACAGCGATCACGATCGGCACCAGCGGCGAGGAGGAGCCGCCATCGCTCGAGTGGCTGGCGGGGCTGGCCTGCTGCTGGTCGGCCGGCTGCGGGTTCGACGCCTGCGCCTTGCTGGAGCCGGAGTCTTGGCTACCCTGGCCGGTGCCGCCGTTGTTGCCGCCGCCGCCCGAGCCACCTCCGGAAGAGGAAGATGAGCCCGTCGATTCAGAAGTTTCTCCATCAGTTTCCGTCCCCCCGCTCGACGGCGTTTCCGCGCTGGAGCTAGTCGCCGTGCCGTTTTCGGACTTCGGCTTGGTCGACGGCTGCTTCACCGTGGACCCCGTGCTGGGGGTGCCGGTGGCGGTCGGCGGCGCATCGGAATACTGGATGCCGCTTGAATCGGCGTGAGCGAGAGCCGGAAAAGATGCAAACGCGACCAGAGCTGACACTGCAAAGAGCACCCGGATCGAGCGGCCCAGTCGCGGGTTCCGGCGGTGACGGGGACGACGCATTCCGCGGTAGGTTAGCCCAAGCCGCGGCGCTGGGCGCTCCAGTGCTGCTGATTTTCGGCCTGGCGCTTGCCGGGGGGGGCTTTGACGTCGGCGATCGCCACATCGCGGGACTGGCCGCGTGGCTGGTGATCGTCGTCCTGCTCGCCTTCGGGGCTGCGTCGCGAGCGACGATCGGCCGCCCCCTGTACTGGACCTGCGGGCTGATCGGTGGACTGGCGCTTTTTTCTGCACTTTCATCCCTTTGGTCGGGGTCGATTGAGCTCAGCGTGATCGAGGCGGACCGGGTCCTCGCCTACCTCGGTTTCTTCCTTGCCGCGTTCCTGATCGCCCAAACCAACGAAAGGCGCCAAGGTTTCGCCGAAGGCCTGGCGATCGCCGTGACGCTCGTCGCCCTGGCCGGGTTGGGCAGCCGCCTGCTGCCCCACGTGCTCTCGGTCAGCGACTCGCTCGGCACCGGCCCCCGCCTGCGCTACCCGCTCGGCTACTGGAACGCCAACGGCGCCGTCTGCGGGATCGCCTTCGCGCTGCTGCTCTGGACCAGCCGCCGCGCCACCTGGACCGCCCTGCGCTGGCTCTCGGTGGCGGCGATGCCGGCGGTCCTGCTCTGCCTCTACTTCACCTACTCGCGCGGCGGCCTGCTCTCGCTGGTCGTCGCCGCCGGGGTGCTGATCACCCTCTCGCACGACCGCCTCTGGCTGATGCTGACGACGACCGTGGCGCTGCTCTGCACGCTGCCGGCGGTGCTCGCGGTCCAGTCGCGCCACAGCCTCGCCGACAACCTGCCCAACCAGGCCGCGGTCGACCAGGGCGTGACCGTGCTGCTGGTCCTGCTCGCCGGCACCGCGGTGGCGCTGGCCCTGTTCGCCGGCCTGCGCCGGGTCGAGCGCCGCCAGGGCCGCTTCACCGGGCGCGCGCTCGACCTCTCGCGCAACCCGACCCTGCTGAGACGGCTGGCGTTGGCCGCGGCGGTGGTCGTCGTCGCCCTCGTCGTCGCCGTCGGCGGCCGTGCCTGGGACCAGTTCTCCAGCTCTGACATCCAGTTCCCGAACAACCCGGCGCAGCACTTCGGCCAGCTCTCCGGCGCCGGCCGCCACGACTTCTGGCGGGTGGCGCTGAAGACCTTCGCCGAAGACCCGATCGTCGGCACCGGCGCCGGCACCTACGAGTTCTCCTGGGAGCAGCACCGCTCGATCGAGATGCCGGTCCACGACGCCCACTCGCTCTACCTCGAGGCCTTCGCCGAGCTCGGCGTGGTCGGCGGCGTCCTCGTCCTGGCGATGGTCGGCTTCCTGCTCTGGTGCGGCTTCGCCGCCTGGCGCGGCTCCTCCGACCCCGAGCGCGAGCGCTACGCGGCGCTGTTCGCGGTGATGGTCGCCTTCGCGGTCGGCGCCGCCTTCGACTGGTTCTGGGAGATAGCGGCACTGGGAGCGGTCTTCTTCCTCGCCGGCGGTGTCGTCGTCAGTGTGAGGTGCGTGCAGTTGGCAACGGCGGCCGAGGGCCCGACCGAACAGGCCGACGGGCGCCGCTACGGCCTGGCGATCGGCGGCCTCGTCGTCGCCTGGATCGCCGCCATCGCCCTGGTCGGGCCGCTGCTCGTCGACCGCGAGATCAAGCAGAGCCAGCAGGACGCCCTCGCCGGCAAGATCGGCAACGCGATCGAACACGCCGACACCGCCCGCTCGATTGAGCCCTGGGCCGCCTCGCCCTACGTCCAGCTCGGGCTGCTGGCCGAGCTGCAGGGCGAATACGACGCGGCCGCGGTGCGCTTCACGCAGGCGATCGAACGCGAGGACCACAACTGGCAGCTGTACTACCGGCGCGCCCGCGTCCACCCGGAGGCGGGCGAACCGGCGGCGGCCGCGGGCGCCGCCGAAACGGCGGCG
>CAZHLT010000292.1:0-4525 GCA_964533285.1 uncultured Conexibacteraceae bacterium
CCGCCGACGTGCGCCAGCAGGTCGAGGTGCGGCTCAGCTCCGGGGTCAGCTTCGTGTCGGCGAGCGAGGTCGAGGCGGGAGCGACCAAGGCCGGCGCCGACCCGGCGACCGTCGAAGCCCTCGTCGGCGAGTACGAAGACGCGCAGCTGAAGGCGCTGAAGACCGCCTTCCTCTGCGCCGCGCTGCTGGCGACGGCCTCGCTCTTCTTTGCCCGCAACCTGCCGAGCGAGCCGTTTGGCGGCGAGCAGGCAGCGGCTGCGGCGCCGCCACCGGCACCCGCCTGAGTCGCCGGCGTTAGAGATCCTCGGCCTGCACGCGGCCCGACTCGATCGCGGCGACCAGCGCCTCGTGATCGCGCAGGTTCTGCTCGGCGTAGGCCTCGGAGAAGGCGGCGATCGCGCGGTCGAAGGAGTCGCCGCCGCCGAGGTAGGCGGCGATCGCGACGCGGTCGCCGGAGCGGGCGTGAGCGCGGGCCAGCGTATGTCCGCACATCCGGGCGTAGACCTCCAGCGCCGCCGGGCTCATCCGTTCGACGTCGGCCGAGCGCTTCCAGTCCCAGAGCTGGCGCACGTAGAAGTCGCGCTGGCGGCCGTCGATCCCGACCGCCGGGCACCAGCCGAGGAAGATGTCGCTCGCCGCCTGCATCAGCCGCTGGCCCTCGACCACGCGCTGGCCGTGGTTGGCGAAGCGGCTGGCGCCGGCGTAGGGCTCGAGCACCGAGGCTTCGGCCTCCTTGGCCTGGAGGAAGAGCGGGTCGCCGTCGTCGACGCCGGTCATCAGCACCACCCAGGCGCGGGTGCCGACGCTGCCGACGCCGACCACCTTGCGGGCGATCTGGCGGAACTCGAAGCCGTCGAGCAGGCGCTGGCGGTCGCAGGGCAGGCTGGCGCGGTAGGCGTCGAGCACCGCCCGCACCAGCTCCTGCGGCGAGCGGCCGGTCTCCTCGGCGACGAGCTGCTCGCCGGGAACCAGCAACGGCGGTTCGCTGCGGAACCGGACCTCGCCGTCGACCGTCTCGGTCAGCCGTTCCAGCGCCCGCAGGCTGTCCTTGGCGCGCGCCTTGCCGACCCCCTTGCGGACCCGCCTGACCTCCTTCGGGTCGTCGTGCTCGACCTCGGCAAGGGCCTCCTCGACGTCGAAGCGGGCGTACCAGACGTCGAGGTTGCGCTGGGCGGCGAAGTCGCGCAGCGCCTCGCGGTAGGTGCGGGCGAGGCGCAGCAGGATCGTCTCGCGCCGGCGGGCGTCGAGGCCGTTTTCGCGGGCGGCGATCGCGAAGCTGGCGGCGAGCCGCTTGACGTCCCACTCCCAGGGCCCGGGCAGCGACTCGTCGAAGTCGTTGAGGTCGAAGACGAGCCGGCGGTCGGGCGCTGCGAAGACGCCGAAGTTGGAGAGGTGGGCGTCGCCGCAGGCCTGCACCCGCAGCCCCGAGACCGGGGTCGCGGCGAGGTCGGCGGCCATCACCGCGGCGGCGCCGCGGTAGAAAGCGAAGGGCGAGGCCGCCATCCGCCCGTAGCGGATCGGGACCAGCTCCGGGACCCGGGGAACGGCCTGGCGCTCGAGGATCGCGACCGGGTCCTCGCGGTCGGCCGCGGGCTCCCACTCGCCGTGGGCGGAGCGGCGGGCGCTGTTCCGCGCCGCCTTCCCCGCTGCCGCTCGCTCGCGCTTGTCCACGGGCGGGACGCTATCGCTGCGGCGAGCCGATCACCTCCCCGAAACCGGGGCACTTCGACCGACGGGCCGATTCGTCCGCCCGGAGGCGGTGAACCGGCCCGTCGGCACCGCGGCGCTGCTCAGAGGCTGGCGGCGGCCGTCTCCGACTGCGCGTCGCGGGCGGCGTCGGCTGCCTTCTCCTCGGCCTCTGGCGTGGTGTCGCCGATCGCGCGCGGGATCAGCACTTCTTTGGCGATGACCAGGCGCTGGATCTGGCTGGTGCCCTCGTAGAGCTGCATGATCTTCGCGTCGCGCATCAGTTTCTCGACCGGGTACTCCTTGATGAAGCCGTAGCCGCCGTAGACCTGGACGGCGTCGACGGTGATCTCCATCGCCGAGTCGGCGGCGAAGCGCTTGGCCTGCGAGGAGACCAGCGTGTTGCGCTTGCCCTGGTCGAGCAGGACGGCCGACTGCCACATCAGCAGCCGCGAGGCGTCGACCTTGGTCGACATATCGGCGATCATGAACTGGATCGCCTGGTGCATCGCGATCGGGACGCCGAACTGGACCCGTTCCTTGGAGTACTCGGTGGCGAACTCGAAGGCGGCGCGGCCGATCCCGGTAGCCATCGCAGCGACGCCCGGGCGGGTGCGGTCGAGCGTCATCATCGCCAGTTTGAAGCCGTGGTTTTCCTCGCCGAGCATGTTCTCGGCCGGGACCTCGACTTCGTCGAAGGAGATGGTCGCGGTGTTGGACGCCCGCTGGCCCATCTTGTCCTCCTTCTTGTCGACGGTCACCCCGGGGGATTTCGCGTCGACGACGAAGGCGCTGATCCCGCGGTGGCCGGCCTCGGGGTCGGTCTTGGCGTAGACCGTGAACCAGTCGGCGTAGCTGCCGTTGGTGATGAAGCACTTGGAGCCGGTGAGGACGAACTTGTCGCCCTGCTTGACCGCGCGGGTCTTCATCCCGGAGACATCGGAGCCGGCGTCGGGCTCGGTCAGGCAGAAGGAGGCCAGCTTCGGCTCCTCAGTCAGCATCCCCAGGTACTTCTTCTTCGTCTCCTCGGAGCCGGCGAGGCTGACGGGGGCGGAGGCGAGGCCGTTGGCCATCAGCGAGGTGCCGATGCCGGAGCAACCCCAGCCGATCTCCTCCTCGATCAGGCAGCCGGTCAGGTAGTCGAGGCCGGGGCCGCCGTAGGCCTCGGGGATGTGGGTGTTCATCAACCCGACCTCCCAGGCCTTGTCGATGACGTCCTGGGGCCAGGTGCCGTCCTTGTCGTACTCCCAGGCGACCGGGCGAATCTCTTTCTCGGCGAAGCTGTGGGCGAGCTCGCGCAGGTCTTTCTGTTCGTCGGTCAGGGTGAAGTCAACCACCGGGTGCTCCTTTTGGTCGGCGCTTTCAAGCTGTCATGGAGCGCCCCTGCTTGGCGGGCGTTCCGCCGATTGACTGGTCAGTCAACCAAGCCAAGGTTAGCGCAACAAACGGCCCCGCCGGGGCCGTCTAGGCTGAATCCATGCAGCTGGCGCTGGCGCTGACCGCGGTTCAGAAGGGGGTGGTCCTGCTGCTGGTGACCGGCGTCGCGGCGCCGATCGCCGGCTTCTGGTTCCTGCGCTCGGGCGAGGCCTGGCGCCAGCTGGGCCGCGGCCCCTTCGCGATCGAGCCCGAGGCGCCGGGGCCGCGGCGCGGCGGCGGCTCCCCCGCCCCGGTCGACCCGGCGATCCAGGCGGCCGAGGTGCGGCAGATGCTGGAGGCCAAGGCGGCGCGCCAGCGGCGCCGCGGCGAGCGCCCGATCCAGGTCGAGGCGGAGACCGCGCGGCTGCTGGAGACAGCGGGCGAGCGACCGCCGGCCGGCGCGCGGATGGAGGACGAGCTGCGCGCCGAAGTCCGTCAGCTGGTCCTCGCCCGCAACGAACGGCGCCGCCGCCAGGGGCTCGGCCCGCTCGACGTCGAGGCCGAGACCGCGCGCCAGATCGCCGACCTCGCCGGCTGACGGGGATCGTCCCGCAGACGGGCGCCGATCTCGTAGGATCGCGTCATGCCATCCGCCCCCGACGAGAACCTCTACGAGGTCGAGGAGCTGCTGAACCAGCCGGGGACCTACTTCAACCCCCAGACCGAGGTCGTGGTCGTCGTCGACGACTCAGCCTCGATCGACCAGGAGGTCTTCAACATGGAGGCCTACGAGGGGGCCGAGTGGGTCCGCATCTCCGACGACGTCCCGATCGACGAGGACGCCCGCGACGCGGCTCTCGAGGCCTTCCAGACGCACTACCACCCCGGCTCCGCCGGCTCCGTCTCCGAGACCGCGCTCGAACAGGGCGACGACGAGGTCGACGAGGACGAGGACGGCCAGGACCCCGGCCGCGAGGACTAGCGGCTGCCGCGCCAGCCGGCGCGGACTGGGAGGGCGCGCTCAGGAGCGCAGCGCGCTCGGCCCGGGTGGGGCGAGCGGGGGTTCGTCAGTAGGCTGCGCCCGCCTGGCGCTGCACCGCGGTTGGTCACTGCCTACCCCACCGCCTACAATCAGGTGCATGGCGGCAACTCGTGAGATTGCAGTCGGCGGATTGGTTGAACTGCGTGAGCCGGTCGAAGGAGCCCCCGCAGGAGCGAGAGGCGGCATCGCCGACGTGCTTGATTCCGACCACGTGATGGTCGAGTTGACCTCCCTGCCCTCGAAGCCGATCCTCGATCGGATCGTGGTCGCGCCGCTCGAGAAGCTGCGGCTGATCGAGCCCGCGCGCCGCCACTAGCTGCCTGTGCTCGAGCCCGGTGACAAGGCGCCCGCCTTCACCCTCCCCGACCAGGATGGGGAGAAGGTCAAGCTCTCGGACTTCAAGGGACAGACCGTGGTCCTCTACTTCTACCCGCGGGCCGA
>CAZHLT010000293.1:0-7214 GCA_964533285.1 uncultured Conexibacteraceae bacterium
GTGCAGCACAGTCAGCACGACTTCGGCCGCCGGCCTCCCCTCTTTCGCCATCGTCTCGACCGGGATGCCGCGACCGTTGTCGGCGACCGTGCAGCTGTTGTCCGGGTGCAGGATGACGCGGACCGCGTCGCAGTACCCGGCGAGCGCCTCGTCGCCCGCCTCGACGACGGCGGCCAGGCCCTGATCACCGCCGCCGATGAGGAGTCGCTGCCGCCACCGGCGCTGCGCGCCATCGTCCGCATGCCGCAGCCGCCGACCGTCTCCGACGCGGTGGCCGCATGACCCACCGCCGCGCCCCGCGCCCGGCGGGCTCCGCCTTCCGCGCCGCCCGCCAGCTGGCGGCGCCGCGCACCGGCCTCGCCTCGGTGCAGTCGGCCTGGGCCGAGGCTGTCGGCGAGCAGCTCGCCGACGTCACCGCCCCCGCCTCTGAGCGCGGCGGCACCCTGACCGTCGACTGCGCCGACAGCGTCTGGGCGCAGGAGCTCGACCTGATGCAGGAGGCGCTGCTGGGGCGCCTGCGCGAGGTGCTCGGCGAGGCGGCGCCGAAAGCGCTGCGATTCCGTGTGAAAGGCGACCGCTTCTAGCGCGCTTTTGTACACGATTTGCAGGGTTTTTTAACTTTCTACCCGGGGGTTCCGAAGCGCCGAACTGGTATTCTTATGGCAACTCGCTTATTGCCCCGAGCCGCATGTAGCGACCCTTCATGCGCCCGGGGCTTTCTGTGTCAACCGGAAGGGACTCATTGCCTGACAAAAAAGCCAGCGGCAAAAGCGGCGACTCCTACAGCGCCAAGGACATCACCGTCCTCGAGGGCCTCGAAGCCGTCCGCAAACGCCCCGGCATGTACATCGGCTCGACCGGACCGCGCGGTCTGCATCACCTGGTCTACGAGATCGTCGACAACTCCGTCGACGAGGCGCTGGCCGGGCATTGCGACAGCGTCCGCGTCGTCCTCCATCCGGATAACAGCTGCACCGTCGAGGACAACGGCCGCGGCATCCCCGTCGGGACGATGGCCAAGGAGGGGCGGCCCGCGGCCGAGGTCGTGCTCACCGTCCTCCACGCCGGCGGCAAGTTCGGCGACGGCGGCGGCTACAAGGTCTCCGGCGGCCTGCACGGCGTCGGCGTCTCGGTCGTCAACGCCCTCTCCGAGCGGCTCCACCTCGAAATCAAGCGCGACGGCCACGTCTGGTCGCAGGACTACGAGCGCGGCAAGCCGCAGACCGACCTGGAGAAGGGCGCCGGCAGCAAGGAGCACGGGACGACGATCACCTTCCTCCCCGACCTCGAGATCTTCGAGGAGATCGAGTTCGACTTCCAGACCCTGGCCGAGCGCCTGCGCGAGACCGCCTTCCTCACCCGCGGCCTCAAGATCGAGCTGGTCGACGAGCGCGGCGCCACCAACAGCGTCACCTTCCAGTACGACGGCGGCATCGAGGACTTCGTCCGTCACCTCAACGAGAACAAGGACGAGCTGCACCGCAAGGTGATCTTCTTCGAGGGCACCGAGGAGGCCGGCGAAGTCGAAATCGCGATGCAGTGGAACAACTCCTACCAGGAGTCGATCTTCAGCTTCGCCAACAACATCAACACCCACGAGGGCGGCACCCACCTCTCCGGCTTCCGCGCCGCGCTGACCCGCACCCTCAACGCCTACGCCCGCAACAAAGGGCTGCTGAAAGAGAAAGACGAGAACCTCGCCGGCGAGGACGTCCGCGAGGGGCTGACCGCGGTGATCTCGGTCAAGCTCCACGACCCCCAGTTCGAGGGACAGACCAAGACCAAACTCGGCAACCCGCCGATCAAAGGCCTGGTCGAGGAGACGGTCAACCGCAAGCTCGGCGAGTACTTCGAGGAGAACCCGGGCGACGCCCGCCGGGTGATCAGCAAGGCGGTCGACGCCGCCCGCGCGCGCGACGCGGCGCGCAAAGCGCGCGACCTGACCCGGCGCAAGTCGGCGCTGGAGAACTCGACGCTGCCGGGCAAGCTCGCCGACTGCACGGTCAAGGACCCGAGCCTGGCCGAGCTGTTCGTGGTCGAGGGCGACTCCGCCGGCGGCTCCGCCAAGCAGGCGCGCGATCGCAACACGCAGGCGGTGCTGCCGCTGCGCGGCAAGATCATCAACGTCGAGAAGAGCCGGATCGACAAGGTCCTCGCCAACAACGAGGTGCAGGCACTGATCACCGCGATCGGCACCGGCGTCCACGACGAGTTCAACCTCGACGACGCCCGCTACCACAAGATCGTGATGTCGACCGACGCCGACGTCGACGGGGCCCACATCCGCACCCTCGTCCTCACCTTCCTCTACCGCCAGATGCCGGAGCTGATCGACGCCGGCTACGTCTACATCGCCAAACCGCCGCTCTACCGCGTGAAACAGGGCAACCAGGTCACCTACCTGGAGCGCGACTCCGAACTCGAAGAGCTGCTGCTGCGCGACAAGCTCGAGGACTACAAGCTGACCGACGCCACCGGCTCCGCCAAGAAGCTGACCTCGAGCCGCTGGCAGGCCTATATCCGGCGCTCGAAGGAGTACGAGGGCTGGGGCTCCTCGCTGCAGGCCGAGTTCGGCCACGAGGCCGTGCGCTTCCTCGAGGAGTCGAACCTGCTCGACGAGCAGGTCGCGACGCTGAAAGCGGCGGCGACGCTGCTGGCGAAGAAGGCGCCGGAGGGCGAGCCGTTCGACACCGAGGTCCTCTCCGCGAGCGACGACCTGCTGGTGGTCAAGGCCGTGGAACGGAAGACCGGGCTTGCCCGCACCCACCGGCTGCCGGCGGCGCTCTTCGCCCACCACGACTACCGCAAGTTCGTCGAGGTCCACGAGTCGCTGCTCAAACAGGTCGGTCGGCCGCCCTTCGAGCTCGAGCTCGGCAGCCGCCGCGCCGCCGCGCTCTCGTTCGAGGCGCTGCGCGGCGCGGTGCTGGAGCGGGCCCGCCACGGCGTCGACATGCAGCGGTTCAAGGGGCTCGGCGAGATGAACGCCGACCAGCTGCGCGAGACGACGATGGACCCGGCCAGCCGCACCCTGGCGCGGGTGACGCTGGAAGACGCGACCGCCGCCGACACGATCTTCTCGATGCTGATGGGCGATCAAGTCGGGCCGCGCCGCGAGTTCATCGAGACGCACGCCAAAGAGGTCAAGTTCCTCGATGTCTGATTTGGGAGCTGCAGACTGTCGTATCTCGGGGTCCTCGGTCGTTCGGATCGGGTCACGCGCTGGAGCGCGCTCCCCTCACCTCATTCCCCTGCGTCCCCCGACCTGCTCGGTTTTCGCACCCGAATTTTCTGAAGGGATGACTTTCTGATGGCGCTAGATGCCCTCACCGGCCGCATCGAGGAGCGCGAGCTCGAGAAGGAGATGCGCTCGTCCTACCTCGATTACGCGATGAGCGTGATCGTCGGCCGGGCGCTGCCCGACGTCCGCGACGGGCTCAAGCCGGTCCACCGCCGCGTCCTCTACGCGATGCACGACATCGGCCTGCAGCCGACCCGCTCGTACCGCAAGAGCGCCTTCGTCGTCGGCGAGGTGATGGGCACCTACCATCCCCACGGCGACACGGCGATCTACGACACGCTGGTGCGGATGGCGCAGGACTTCTCGCTGCGCTATCCGCTGGTCGACGGCCAGGGCAACTTCGGCTCGATCGACGACGACCCGGCGGCGGCGATGCGGTACACCGAGGCGCGCCTGGCCCGGATCGCGACCGAGCTGCTGCGCGACATCGACGCCGACACCGTTGACTTCGGCCCCAACTCCGACGAGAAGGCGAGCGAACCGCTGGTCCTGCCGGCGCGCTTCCCCAACCTGCTGGTCAACGGCACCTCGGGGATCGCGGTCGGGATGGCGACCAACATCCCGCCGCACAACCTGCGCGAGGTCGCCGCCGCGGTCACCGCCTACATCGACGACCCGGAGATCGACCTCGACGGGCTGATGCAGCACGTCAAGGGCCCCGACTTCCCCGGTGGCGGGATCATGAGCCGCGAGGGGATCCGTGACGCCTACGCCTCCGGCCGCGGCAGCATCCGGGTCCGCGCCCGCGCCCACGTCGAGCCGCTGAAGGGGGGCAAGGAGGCGATCATCGTCACCGAGCTGCCCTTCATGGTGAAAAAGGGCGGTGACGGCGGCCTGATCACGAAGATCGCCGACCTCGTCCGCGACAAGAAGCTGGAGGGGATCTCCGACCTGCGCGACGAGACCGACCGCTCCGGGATGCGGCTCGTGATCGAGCTCAAGCGCGGCGGCCCGCCGGCCAAAGTCGTCCTCAACAACCTCTACAAGAAAACCGCGATGCAGTCGACCTTCGGCGCCAACATGGTGGCGCTGGTCGACGGCGTGCCGCGGACCCTGAGCCTGCGCGAGCTGATCCACTACTACGTGGAACACCAGCGCGAGGTCGTCACCCGACGCACCCAGTACGAACTGCGCCGCGCCGAGGCCCGCGCCCACATCCTCGAGGGGCTGCTGGTCGCGCTCGACAACCTCGACGCCGTGATCAAACTGATCCGCGCCTCGAAAGACCCCGACACCGCCCGCGAGGGCCTGATCGAGAAATTCGACCTCTCGCGCGAGCAGGCGCAGGCGATCCTCGACATGCGGCTGCAGCGCCTGACGGCGCTCGAGGCCGACAAAGTCCGCGCCGAGCACGCCGACCTGATGGAGCGGATCGGCGAGCTGCGGGCGATCCTCGGCGACGAAGCCAAGGTGATGGGCCTGGTCAAGGACGAGCTCGGCGAAATCGTCGAGTCCTACGGCGACGAGCGACGGACCGAGCTCGCCAACTTCGAGGGCGACGTCGGCATCGAGGACATGATCGCCGACCAGCAGATGGTGATCTCGCTGACCGCCTCCGGCTACGTCAAGCGGCTGCCGCTCTCGACCTACCGCCAGCAGCACCGCGGCGGCGTCGGGGTGATGGGGATGAACCTGAAAGAGGACGACTACATCGCCCACCTCCACATCAGCTCGACCCACGACTACCTGCTCTTCTTCACCAACCGCGGCAAGGTCTACCGGCTCAAGGTCTACGAGCTGCCGGAGGGCTCGCGCACCTCGAAAGGCAGCTCCCTGCGCAACCTGCTGCCGCTGCGCGAAGGCGAGCGGGTGATGGCGGTGATCCCGACCCGCGACTTCAAAGAGAACAAGTACCTGGTCTTCGCCACCGCCGACGGCCTGGTCAAGAAAACCGAGTTCGTCGCCTACAACACGCCGATCCGCGCCGACGGGATCATCGCGATCAAGATCCGCGACGACGACGAGCTGGTCCAGGTCCGCCTCACCTCGGGCGAAGACGACATCCTGATGGTCTCCCACTCCGGTCACGCCGCCCGCTTCTCCGAGGAGCTGGTGCGGCCGATGGGCCGTGACACCAGCGGCGTCAAAGGCATGAACGTCGCGGGCAAGGACAACCGGGTGCTGGCGATGGACATCGCCCGCAACGACACCGAACTCTTCGTCGTCACCGAGAACGGCTACGGCAAGCGCACGCCGGTCTCCGAGTACCCGGTCAAGGGTCGCGGCACGAAAGGCGTCCTCACCGCCAAGCTGACCGAGAAGAAGGGCGGCCTCGCCGGCGCCCTGATCGTCGGCGAGCACCAGGACCTGCTCTTCATCTCCCAGAACGGGATGGTGCAGCGCACCTCGGTCGGCGGCATCTCGCAGATGGGCCGCTCCACCCAGGGCGTCAAAGTCATGAACATCAAGGACGACGACTCGGTCAGCGCCGTCGCCCTGGTGGTCGAGTCGGAGTCCGACGCCACCGCCGGCGCCGAGGAGCCGCCCCAGACCGAGCAGCTCCCCGAGGCCGACGGCAACGCCCCGGAGGCGAGCGCCGACGGCGCCGCGGCCGAGGGCGAGTAGCGCCGCCCGCCACTCGCCGCCGCCTCGCCGCCGAGCAGCGCCCGCCCGGCCGGGCGTCAGCCCTGCATGCCGTTGGTGAGGACGATCTGGAAGACCTTCTTCGAGGAGCCGAGCAGGGCGAACGTCATCGCCCTCTTGCCCGAACCCTTGACGGTCCAGAAGAAGACCTCGTCGCTGGTCGAGCCCTGCCGTTCGCCCCGCGGGTAGCTCGACTTCAGCTTCGAGAACTTGGTCCCGAGGCCGATTCCGCCGCTGGTGCGCAGGTTCGCCAGTGCCGCCGCCGCGGTGGTCAGCTGCTCGCCCTTGGCGCTGCGGCCGGCGACGAGGTTGACCGAGGCGACCTTGTGTTTGACGAATTCGATCGCCGCGTAGCCGCCCCCGCCTTCGTAGGAGCCGTATTCGCAGCGGCCGGCGAAGTCGGAGTCGCTGCATTTGCCGCGGTTGGCCCAGGCCGCCTTCGCCTTGCCTTCGGGCAGGTCGACCGAGATGCCGCCGATCGAGGTCGGGACGACGATCAGGTTCGTGTCCGGCTTCGGCAGCGGGGCGGCCGCGGCCGTCGCGGCCTGGCCGAGGGCGAGGAAGAGGGCGAGAGACAGCAGCGTCCGTTTCATCGCGCGCCACCCTAACGCCGCCCCGCGCCCGCGAACGGGCCTGGGTGGAACTCACGTAGGCGGCTAAGCCGCCGCCGGTAAGTACTGCTGCCAGTTGCTGGGGATCTTCGGGCTGGCGACCTGGATGAAGACCGTCGGGGCGGGCGCCCTGGGGGTCTTTTTCGGGTGCATCTGGATCTCGCGCGGGAGGCGGTTGCCCTTGCGGCGGTTGCAGCTGGCGCAGGCGGCGACGATGTTCTCCCAGACCGAGAGGCCGCCGCGGGAGCGGGGGATGACGTGGTCGACGGTGAGGCCGGACTTGGTCGAGCCGCAGTACTGGCAGGTCCAGGAGTCGCGGGCGAGGACGGCGCGGCGGGTGATCTTGCGCCGGTGCGCCTCGCGCGGGATGCGGACGTAGTTGACGAGGCGGATCACGTCGGGACGCTCGAGCGTCATGTGCTCGGAGTGCAGGGCGGCGCCCTCGCGGCGCTCGAGCAGCTCGGCCTTTTCCTTCAGCAGCAGCACGGTGGCGCGTCTCAGCGTGCAGACGTTGATCGGCTCGTACGTCGCGTTGAGTACAAGGACGCGTGCCATGCTGCCCGCGAATTGTAGGGACAGCCGCCCCGGCGCAGGCGAGCGTGGCGCTTGGACAAGGGGATTCGGGCGGAGGGGAGGCCCCCCGGCCCCGCTCAGCCGACCGGGTAGGAGCCGAGGATGCGGACCGATTCCGCCTTGCCCCGCAGGGCCGCGACCGCCGCCGC
>CAZHLT010000294.1:0-10046 GCA_964533285.1 uncultured Conexibacteraceae bacterium
TCGGCCAGCTTCTGCAGGCCGGTCCCCCCCGCCATCGCCGCGGTGATCCCGATCACCCGCGGGTCGCGCTCGGCCTCGGCGACGATCGCGTCGGCGAAGACCTTCGTGTACTGGGGCGGCGAGCCGGCCGCGGGCGGCTTCTCCAGCCGCTCGATCCCCTCCGGCGAGTCGGTTTCGGTCACCGGCACCGGCTTCGCCGCCGCCGGCTTGCCGTTGACGATCGAGTTCGGCTTCGCCGCGTGCCACTCCTCCATCGTCTGCTCGCCGCCGGCTTCGGCCGGGGCGAAGCCCTTGCCCTTGACGGTGTGGATGTGGACGACCACCGGGCGGTCGGCTTCGAAGGCCTCGGTCAGCGCCTCGCGCAGGGCGTGGACGTCGTGGCCGTCGATCACGCCCATGTAGGCGAGGTCGAGCTCCTCGAAGAACAGCCCCGGCGCCCAGTAGGCCTTGATCGCCGCCTTGATCTCCGGCCCCAGCCGCTCGATCCGCCGCCCCAGCCCGAGCGGCAGCTTCGTCAGCCGGTCCTCGACCCCCTCGCGGGCGTGCCAGAGGCGCGGGTTGAGCCGGATCCGGTTGAAGTAGCGGGAGAGGGCGCCGACGTTGGGCGAGATCGACATCCCGTTGTCGTTGAGCACGATCACGATCGGCGTCTGCAGGCCGCCGGCCGCGTGCAGCGCCTCGTAAGCGACGCCGCCGGTGAGGGCGCCGTCGCCGATCACCGCGGCGACCCGGCCGTCGGCGCCGAGGCCCTTGCGCATCGCCTCCTTCAGCCCGACCGCGTAGCCGATCGAGGTCGAGGCGTGGCCGGCGCCCATGATGTCGTGCTCGGACTCGGCGATCGAGCAGAACGGGGCCAGCCCCTCGTACTGGCGGATCGTCGGCAGCTGGTCGCGGCGGCCGGTGAGGATCTTGTGCGGGTAGGACTGGTGCCCGACGTCCCACAGCACCTTGTCGCGCGGCGAGTCGAGCAGGCTGTGCAGGGCGACGGCGAGCTCGCAGGTGCCGAGGTTGGCGCCGAAGTGGCCGCCGATCTCGCCGATCGTGTCGATGATGTACGTCCGCATCTCCTGCGCGACCTGCTGCAGCTGGGCCTCATCGAGCCCGTGCAGGTCGGCGGGGCCGTTGATCGTCGGCAGCAGCGGCTCGGCAGCGGCGTTCTCTTGGGGTGGCTTGTGGTCGCTCATTCGTTGCGGGTGAAGATGTAGTCGGCGATTCGCCTCAGGTCGGTGGTCTCCCCCGCCGCCTCGGCGAGGGCCGCTGTCGCCTTCGCGTGGGACTCGGCGGCCAGCTGGCGGGCGCGGTCGAGCCCGAAGAGGCTGACGTAGGTGAGTTTGCCATGTCGCTCGTCGCTTCCATGTGGCTTGCCGAGCTGCTCGTCGCTCTCGGTCACGTCGAGGATGTCGTCGACGATCTGGAAGAGGACGCCCAGCTCGTCGGCGAAGCGGCGATACGGGATTGTCTCAGGTTCGTGAACTCCCTCCAACTCGAGGACGACGCCGACGCTGGCGGCGATCAGCCGGCCGGTCTTCAGCGCGTGCAGCGCCCGCAGCCCGGCGGCGTCGCTCTCGGCCCCGATCACGTCGACGTACTGGCCGCCGACCATGCCGTCGACGCCGGTCGCGCCGGCCAGCTCGGCGAGCGCCGCCAGCACCCGCGCCGGCTCCCCCGGCTGCGTGCAGAAGAGGCGCACCGCCTCGGCGAAGAGGCCGTCGCCGGCGAGGATCGCGACGTCCTCGCCGAACTTGACGTGGGCGGTCGGCATCCCGCGGCGCAGCGCGTCGTCATCCATCGCCGGCAGGTCGTCGTGGATCAGCGAGTAGGTGTGGATCAGCTCGATCGCGCAGGCGACCGGGAGGAAGCGCTCGGGCTCGGCGCCGAGGGCGCGGGCGGTGGCGAGCGCCAGCACCGGGCGCACCCGCTTGCCGCCGGCCAGCAGCGAGTAGCGCATCGCCTCCTCGAGCCCGGCGGTGGCCGGCGCGGCGGAGAACCGCAGCCCGCGCAGCGCGGCGTCAACCGCCGCGCGCAGGTCGTCGGGGTAGCTCATCGAGTTCGCGGTTCCTTGGTTGCGCGCGGCGCGACTTCCGAACCACGCGATGGGGGGATCACTGGGAGGCGCCCTCGCGGGCCTGGCGGTTGGCCTCCTCGACCGCCTCCGCGGCTAGGTCCGCCGCCTCCGCGGCGAGCTCGGCGGCGCGCTGGTCGTCGGCCGCTTCGCCCTCCAGCTCGGCCGCGATCTCGCGCAGCCGCGAGGCGATCTCGCGCAGCCGCGCGCTCAAGCCGCGGCCCTCACTGCGCCGAGGGCTCCCGCTCGCGGACGATCGCGCCGAGGATGCCGTTGACGAAGCCGGGAGCGTCGGCGCCGCAGTACTCCTTGGCCAGCTCGACCGCCTCGTCGATCGCCACCTCGTAGGGCACCAGCTCGTGCTCGATCTCGTACAGCGCCACCCGCAGGACGTTGAGGTCGAGCGGCGCCAGGCGGTCGACGGTCCAGCCGCGGGCGTGGGCTTCGATCGTCTCGTCGAGCTCTTCGCGCTCGGCGTCGACGCCCGCGGCGAGCTCGCGGGTGAGCGGCCGGGCGTCGGCGATCAGCTCCTCCAGCGGGCGGCCGGTGACGTCGCGCTGGTAGCTGGCGAAGACCGCGTCGCGGCGCTGGTCGGATCTGCGCATCGGCCTATTCTGGCGGTTCGCCGCGGCGGAGCGCGGTGAGCGCCGGGCGGCCCGGCTCAGCGCAGGATCTCGACCAGCAGGACCCAGGCGTTGGCGACCGCGGCAAGCGTCGCGGCGACGATCCCCGCCACCACCCAGTAGAGGCCGCCGCCGCTCGCGGCGAGGACGGTGGCGCCGCCGACGACGATCGGCGCGATCGCCACCACCCGCAGGCCCCAGCGCCAGAAGAGCCAGGCGCGCGGTTCCTCGTCGGGGCCGGTGTAGCCCGACGGCAGCCGCACGACCAGCGCCCCCAGCACCAGCCCGACGACAAGCAGCTCGAGGCCGAGGGCGACGTGCGACTGGCCCGGGATCAGGCCGACGATCGAGACGACGAGGACGCCGACCAGCAGCGCGACCGTCTCCAGCGCCCGCTCCGGCAACCCCTCGTACCTGAGGATCCGCTCGAGGTTGATCGACACGGCGACGAAGACCAGCCCGGCCAGCGCCGCGGAGGCGCCGGCCGTGGCGACGAAGAGGTCGTGCCACTCGGTCGGGTCGGAGGCCATCGGCGCCGCCCGCCGCCGCGCTCAGGCGCGCGAGACGTACTCCCCCGAGCGGGTGTCGACGCGGATCGTCTCGCCCTCCTCGATGAACAGCGGCACCTGGACGACGACGCCGGACTCCAGCGTCGCCGGCTTGTTGCCGCCGCCGGAGGCGGTGTCGCCTTTCAGGCCCGGGTCGGTCTGGGTGACCTTCATCTCGATCGCGCTCGGGACCTGGACGTCGCTCGGCTGCTCGTCGACGAAGAGGACCTCGACCTCGGAGTTCGGCAGCACCCACTTCATCGCGTCGCCGAGCGACTCGTTGGGGATCTCGATCTGGTCGTAGTCCTGCGAGTCCATGAAGACCGAGGAGTCGCCGGCGTCGTAGAGGAACTGCATCTTTTTCGATTCGGTGCGGACGGCGCGGAACTTCTCGCCGGCGCGGAAGGTTTTGTCGATCACCGAGCCATCCTCGATGCGGCGCAGCTTGGTGCGGACGAAGGCGCCGCCCTTGCCCGGCTTGACGTGCTGGAACTCGAGGATCTTCCAGATCTTGCCGTCGATCTCGATGTGAGACCCGTTCTTGAATTGGTTGGTGCTGACCTGCATCGCGCGGCGAAGGTTATCTGCCTGCCCATATCCGACGCTCCTGGTCGGAATTAGGTAGCGTGCCGGGCCCCCGTCGGAATTAGGGAAGCCTAACAACAACCTTGGGAGGTGCCTGCACCGTGTCCGATCTCGTCGTAACGCCGCCCTCCGCCGAGGCCGCGGCCAGCCGTCCCCGCCGCCGGCGCCTGCCCCGCTGGCGCCCGCGGCTGATCCTCGCCAAGGGCCACCGCTGGGCGTCCCTGGCGCTCGGCCTGCTGCTCCTCGTCATCGTCCTCTCCGGAGTCGTCCTCCTGCTCGCCCCCGAGATCGAGCAGGTCACCCGGCCCGAGCTCTACGAGAACGACCCCGGCCCGGCGCGGGTGCGGCCGGAAGAAGCGCTGGCGACGGTCCGCGCCGACGCCCCGGCCCTCGACCTGACCGGAGCCACCGCGGTCCGCAACCGCGGCGCCTGGGAGGTCTGGACGAGCGCCGGCAAGATCGCCCGGGTCGACGACGCCAGCGGCCGTCTGCTCGGCACGGTCGACCGCGAACACGGGGTGATGGGCTTCCTCGCCAACCTCCACGAGTGCGCGCTCGGCTGCGAAGAAATGTCGGGCTACGTCCCCTTCCTCGGCAAGCCGGCCCAGATCGACGGCTTCGACCTCAGCCTCGGCAACGAAGGGACCTGGGGCGGCCTGATCCTGCTCCTGACCGCCGTCCTCCTGCTCGCCCTGGTGCTCTCGGGCCTGGTCCTCTGGTGGCCGGGACGGCGCCGCCTGCGACGCGGCCTCACGGTCCGCCGCGGCCGCGGCCGCTACAAGTTCCAATACGACCTGCACAAGGTCGTCGGCTTCGTCGCGCTCCCCTTCCTCGCGATGTGGGCGCTGACCGGGATCAACTTCGAGCTGCCCAAGCAGACCGAAGCCGCCTGGTACGCCCTCACCCCCGGCGACCCGCAGCCCGAGTCGGATTTCGAATTCGAATCGCGGCCTGGATCCGGCCCCGGGATCGGGATCCCGGCGGCGATCCGCAGCGCCCGCGCCGCCCTCCCCGCCGGCTCGGAGCTGGTCTCGGTCAACTCACCCAACCGCGGCGAAAAGACCTCCTACTACGAACTCTGGTGGAGCCATGGCGTCGACCCCTACGCCTACGGGACCTTCCCCGGCAACTACGGCGTCTACGTCGACCGCTACAGCGGCCGCGCCGTCCGCTACTGGCCCGACCCCGCCAACGGCAGCGTCACCTCCGGCTTCTGGCAGAACTGGACCGGCCCGCTCCACATGGGGTTCGTTGTCGGCTGGCTGCCGCGCCTGGGCTGGGTCGCCTTCGGGCTCGCGCCACTGCTGCTTGCCGTCACCGGCGTCACCACCTGGCTGCTGCGCCGGCGGCTGGGACGGCGACGCGAGCGGCCGCCGGGCGGAAACGGCGGCGAGGCCGCGGCGGCGTGACCGGCCGGGCAGCCGCCGCCTGCGCGCTCTACGCCGGGTTTCTCGCCTGCTGGGCGCTGGGCGACGCGCTGGGGCGGCGGGCACCGAGCCCCTACCTGGCGCTCGGGACGGCGCTGCTCGAGGCGGTGCTGGTCCTGGGCGCGGCGCTCGGGCTGACCGGCCTCGCCGGCTCCCTCACGCTCATCCACGCCGCCTACCTCCTCGCTTCCGTCCTGCTGCTGCCGCTCGGCCTGCTGATCGCGCGTGATTCCGAGGGCGGCGGGATCGCGGCGGCGCCGCTGGCGGTCTGCCTGCTCGCCCTCGCCGTCGTCATCGTCCGCGTCGACGCGACGGCGTGAGCGCCGTCGAGCCGACCGCGATCGGGGTGGCGCCCGGCTGGGGGCGGGCGCTGGTCGCCGCCTATGCGTTCATGGCGCTTGCCGCCTGCGCCCGCTCGGCGGTCCAGATCGCGACCCGCTTCGCCGACGCGCCGCTCGCCTTCGCCCTCTCGGCGGCGAGCGGCGCGATCTACCTGCTCGCTGCGCTCTCGCTCGCGCGCGGGGGCGCAGGGGCGCGCCGGCTCGCCACCGCCTGCTGCTGCACCGAGCTGGTCGGGGTCCTCGCGGTCGGCGCCTGGAGCCTGCTCGACCCCGGCCTCTTCCCCGAGCCGACGGTCTGGTCGGGGTTCGGCAGCGGCTACGGCTTCTTCCCGCTCCTGCTGCCGCTGCTGGGGCTGGCCTGGCTCGCCGCGAGCCGCGATCAGCGGTAGGTGAGGAGCTGACCGCCGCCGTCGTCGAGGTGGGTGTGCTCGTTGAAGCTGATCAGGGTGGTACCGGCGCGGCCGACCGCGAGCTTGGTGATCCCGGTGTTGACGAGGACCCGGTTGAGGCGGGGAAAGAGGTCGGGATGGCCGAGCAGGCCGGCGACGATCGCGGCGATCGTGCCGCCGGAGGTGAAGGCGAGGCCGGTCTCGCCGCTGCCGAGGGCGCCGGCGAGGTCGGCCAGCGCGGCGCCGCGCGAGGCGCTGAACTCGGGCCAGGTCTGACGGGTGCCACCGCCCTCGCCGCTGGCGACCCAGGCGTCGAGGGCGCCGTCGATCACCTCCTGGAACTGGCGCGAGGTGATCGGCTCACCGCCGGCGGCGGTGCCGTCGAGCGAGGCGACGATGCGGCCGTGGACGGCGATGATGTCGTCGGTCAGGTACTCGTCCCAGCGCTCGTCGACCGCGACCTCGGGGCCGCCGGCGGCGAGGCAGGCGGCGGCCGTCTCGCGCTGGCGCCGGGCCGGGCCGGAGACGACCCGGGTGATGTTGAGCTCGCGCCGCGCCAGCGCCGCCGCCAGCACCTCGGCCTGTTCGACCCCGGTCGGCGAGAGCACGTCGTAGTCCTCGCTGCCGAACGAGGCCTGGGCGTGGCGGACGAGGAGGATGGTCGGCACCGGCGCAGCCTATGAGGTTGTCTCAAAACCCGCGTGTGCGACTGGCGGACGCCGGACCGAGCGGGGGTTTTGCGACAACCTCTTTAAGGCGTGCGCTGTTCGGCACCGGTGCTCGTCGTCAGATCGGCGGCCGCACCGCCGGCGAGGACACGGCGGACGAGGCGCGGGAAGAGGATGCGGGCGACGGCGGCGAGCGCGTAGGGGCGCGGTACGTAGCGCTCGGCCTTGCCGCCGGGGCCGACCTCGTAGATCGCCGCGGCGACCTTCTCCGGCTTGGAGACGACCCAGCGGGTCAGCGCTTTGGCCTTCAGCTCGGTCGCCGGGAAGCCCTCGGTCTCGACGAAGCCAGGCAGAACCATGCCGACGTGGACGCCGTGGGCGCGCTCCTCGGCGTAGAGCGCGTCGGTCCAACCGATCAGCGCGAACTTGCTCGCCGAGTAGGCGCCGGAGCGGGCGCGGGCGACGCGGCCGGCGGTGCTGGCGACGTTGACGATCGCGCTTGGCGCCGAGGCCTGCAGCAGCGGCAGCAGCGCCTCGGTGAGGCGGACGACGGCATCGAAGTTGAGCTCCATGTGGCGGTGGACGTTGGCGTAGCCGCTCTCGGCGAAGGAGCCGCGCCAGGCGGCGCCGGCGTTGTTGACGAGCAGGTCGAGGCGGCCGTCGTGCACGGCCTCGACGTGGGCGCGGACCCTGGCCGGCGCGTCGGCCTCGGTCAGGTCGACGGCGAGGAACGTCGCCGGGCAGGGCAGCGACTCGGCCAGCGCCCGCAGCCGCTCCTCGCGGCGGGCGACGAGCACCAGCTCGGTCCCCGGCTCGCGCGAGAGCCGGATCGCGGTCGCCTCCCCGATCCCGCTCGACGCCCCCGTGACCACCGCCACTCCCATTCTCGCAAGGCTATTCGACCGCACGCCCCTCGCGAGCCCACTCGCCAGCTCACCGTTATCGACTTTGTCCGGGCTATAGCCCGGACAAAGTCGATAACGCTTCAGTCGCCGCACTCGTAGAGGGTGCCGGCGCTCGTTTCGAGGCTGTCGGCGGAGACTTCGGTGCAGAGCTTGGCGGTGACCGTGTCGATCGCGGATTCGCTGCCGGTGCGGTCGTCGCCGGGGAGGCCGCCACCAGATCTCCCCGGGCCGGCCATCGCGCCGCCGGGCCCGCCGGCCATGCCGCCGCCGCTGACGATCCAGCGGATCTCGCCGTTCTCGATCCGCTCTTCCAGCCACTCGGCGCTGATCGAGGTCTCTTTGCCGGAGAAGCCGCCGATGCCGACGACTTCGGCGCCGGATTCGATGATCGAGGGCGCCGCCTCCGACTGGCTCTGGACCGCGACCGCGCCACCGCCGTGGCTTTCGGTGTACTCGAGGACGCCACTCAGGTCGGCGCCGCCGAAGCCGCCGGGCCGGCCCGCCATGCCGCCGCCTTCGGGCATCCGGCCTTCGCCGAGGCCTTCGGTCAACGCGCCTTCGCCGAAGCGTTCCGGCGACGTGCCTTCGCCAAGGCCTTCCGGCAGCACCTGGCCAGACCCGCCTTCGGGCATCGCGCCTTCCATCCCGGGCGGCACCATCCCTTCGAGCCCGCCTTCCAATCCGGGCGGAGCAGTCCCGAGCCCTTCCGGCATCCCTCCCCCGCCGGGGACCGCTTCGCCACTGCCGAATCCCGGCATGCCTTCTTCCCCACCCAGCCCGTTCGTTTCAGGCCCTTCGAGCCCAGGCGTCCCGCCGCCTTCGGCCCCGAACCCCGGCATCCCTTCGCCCCCGCCGCCGGGCGCGCCCATCCCGCCCCCGGGGCCGCCCATCGCCGAGGCCGACTCGGGGCCGCCGGCTGGAAAGGTCCCGCTGGTCGCGTGGCCGAGCGTCGCGAAGGACCAGATCGCCGGCGCGACCAGCAGCACCGCGAGGCCCGCCGCCAGCGCCGGCCCGCGCGCCGCCCGCGGCACGTCGGGGAAGATCAGCACCGCCGCGGCGGCGCCGGCGACGAGGACGACGAGCGGCACCAGCCAGCCGAGGTCGCCGGCCGAATTGCCGATCACGATCAGCTCGGTGACGGCGCCGGCGCCGATCGCGACGCCGCCGAGGATCCAGCCCAACCGCCCCGCCGTGCGCGCCTGGGCGACGGTCGCCCCGATCAGGGCGGCGCTGAACGGCGCCAGCAGCGAGACGTAGTAGGGGTGGAAGATGCCGCCGGCGAAGCTGAAGGCGACCGCGATGACGGCGAAGGCGCCGCCGACGGCGAGGATCCAGCCGGTCCGCTCGTCCCCGCGCCGCAGGCGGCTCAGCAGCGCGATCCCGATCGCGCCCGCCAGCGCCGTCCCCAGCAGCCACCCCGCCTGGCCGCCGAGCGCTTCGTTCAGCAGCCGCAGCGGCCCGGTCGCGCCGCCGAACGGGCCGCCACCGCCGCCGATACCGCCCGGCCCGCCGGCCTGGCCGTCGAGGCGGCCGAAGCCGTTGTATTCGAGGATCAGCGAGAAGACGCTGTTGTCGGTCGTGCCCGCCACCCAGGGCCGGCTCGAGGCCGGCGTCAGTTCGACCAGCAGCGGCCAGGCGAGGCCGACCGCGGCCAGCGCCGCGCCGGCCGCCAGCAGCTGCCGCAGCGCCGCCGCCCGGCCCCGCGGCGCGACCCAGAGCCAGGCCAGGGCCATCCCCGGCACGACCATCAGCGCCGCGCCCATCTTCGCCTCGAAGCCGAGCCCGACGCAGGTGCCGGCGAGGACCAGCCAGCGCGTGCGCCCGTCCTCCAGCGCCCGCACGAACGCCCACAGCGCGCCGACGCAGCAGAGGACGAGCAGCGCGTCGGGGTTGTTGTGGCGCGAGACGGCGACCGCGATCGGCGTCGTCGCCAGCCCCAGGCCGGCGACGGCGCCGCCCGCCCGGCCCCAGCGGCGCCGGGTCAGGTCGTAGACGAGGACGACCGAGGCGACGCCCATCAGCGCCTGCGGGACGAGGATCGCCAGCGAGTTGAAGCCGAAGGCTTTGACCGAGAGCGCCTGCACCCACAGGGCCAGCGGCGGCTTGTCGACGGTCATCAGCCCCTGCGCGTCGAAGGAACCGAAGAGGAAGGCGTGCCAGCTGCCGCTCATCGAGCGGACGGCGGCGCTGTAGTACTCGTTGGCCCAGCCGTTCTGGCTCAGTGCCCAGAGGTTCAGGACTCCAGCGAGGACCGCCAGCGCCGCCAGCTCGGGCCGCGGCAATGGCAGGCTGCCGAGGCGATCGCGGAGCCGGGGAAGGCTCCAGTTGGCGGGACCGTGGGGGTGAGTTGCGCTCTCCATCCAGGAGAGGCTGCCCGCCGACCCTGGGAGGAAGCTGAAAGGGCGCTGGGACTGGCTAGGAGGGATTGGCGAAACCCGCGTGTGCGATCCGGCGAGCGCCGGACCAAGCGGGGCAAGGACGCAGGGAGCCCGAATAGC
>CAZHLT010000295.1:0-27974 GCA_964533285.1 uncultured Conexibacteraceae bacterium
CCTGCTTGGTGATCGCGTCCTGGACGTTGGCGAGCTCCTTGCTCGGGTCGAGTTCGGAGTTCAGCACCTCGGGCGTGCCACCGAGTACTTCAATGGCCATCTTCGCGCCTTCGGCGGAGTACTCGTAGTATTCGAGCGAACCGGTCTGGATGTAGGCGATGGTCATGCCTTCCAGCGGCTTTTCGGTCGAGGCGCTGCCCGACGGTTCTTCTTCCGTGGTGTTACTCGCTTCCGTCGACGAAGGGCTCGACGAGTCCGACGACGACCCACACGCAGCGAGGGCGATCGCGAACGCCACAACCGCCGCCAGGACGAACACCCAGCGTGCGCTCTCTTTGAGCTTGCTATGCAACTTCTCTCCTCCTTGTTGTTCGGAAAGGGACGTGACTTGTCCCGGACCTAGCGTCCAGTGAGCGCGCCCTCTAGCGAGAGCCTCGCTGTGCCATTACTGCGACGATGATCACCATCCCCTGGATGACGTACTGCAGGTTCCCGGTGATCGACAAAAGGTTCAGTGCGTTGGCGATCAGCCCCAGGAGGAGGACGCCGAGGATCGTCCCCGGCACTCCCCCGCGACCGCCCGCGAGCGGCGTGCCGCCGACCGCGACGGCGGCGATCGCCGAGAGTTCGAGGCCCGACCCCATGTCGGGCGAGGCGGCGGAGAGCTGGCCGACCATCAGCGCCGCGGCGATGCCGACGAAGAGGCCGTTGAGCCCGTAGAGGGCGATCTTCACCACCCGCACGCGGATGCCGGCCAGCTGCGAGGCGCTTTCGGAGCCGCCGATCGCGTAGAGCCAGCGGCCGAAGCTGGTCATCGTCAGGACCAGGTGGACGGCGATCGCGCAGACGATGAAGGCGACGACCAGCAGCGGCAGGCCGAAGACGTGGCCGTCGACCCATTCCAGGTAGGACTCCGGCAGTTCGCTGATCGGCACGTTGGAGATCAGCAGCGCCACCCCCTGCAGCAGGGTCAGCATCCCCAGGGTGAGGATGAACGGGTGCGAGGTGGAGAAGGAGACCAGGGTGCCGATCACCAGCCCGACGACGATCGCCAGCAGCACCCCGGCGCCGATCGCGGCGACGACCGACCAGCCGTGGGTCATCAGGTAGCCGGCGGCGACGCCGGTCAGCGAGACCGCGGAGCCGATCGAGAGGTCGATCCCGCCCGAGACCATCAGCATCGTCGTGCCGCAGGCGAGAATCCCGACGATCGAGACCTGGACGAGGATGTTCTCGAAGTTCTGCCAGGTGAAGAAGACGTCCGAGCCGGTGGCCGCGATCACCATGATCAGCCCGATCACCGCCAGCAGCGCGAGCTTCGAGCGGTGAGCCCGCACGAAGCCCCAGACCTCCTCGACCCCAAAACCGGCGACTGGCTCACGCGCCGGACGAACCGTGTCCTCGGTCGACACCTTCTCCTCCTCGATTCCCAGGGCTTGACTTGATCGCGATCGCTCCCTCCTGGAAGCGATTTCGGTTACGTTACCGCAATCGTTTCCAAGCCGCAACCCAGAGCCCGGAAACGGCTTGCTGGCAGGGAAAAGGAGAGGCCCTACCGCGGAAGCGCGAAGGCCCTACCCGGCAGCGCTAGTTTCGCCCCACGCGGCTGCACTTCGGGCAGAGGCCGCGGAGGACGACCTCGTGCTCGGAGACCTCGAACGGCACCTCGCCGGAGATGCGGCCGATCGTCCGCTCCAGGCCGCGGTCCTCGAAGCTGACCGTCTTGCCGCAGGCGTTGCAGATCGCGTGGTGGTGATGGTGGCCGTCGGGTTCGATCCGCTCGTAGCCGGCGGTGCCGCGGGTCATCTCGATCCGCCGCACCAGGCCGAGCTGCTCGAACTGCTCCAGCGCCCGGTAGATGCTGGCGCGGCCGACCCGCGGCTGGCGCCGGCCGAGCTCGTCGTCGAGCTCCAGCGCGGTCACCGCGCAGTCGTGGTTGGCGAGCGCCTCGACGACGGCGATGCGGGCGCCGCCGCGCCTCAGGCCGGCCCGCTGCAGGGCCTCCAGGGCGTGCTCAGACCACTTGGTTTCGACCGAGGTCGCCACTAGCCAATCGTAGCCTCTGCTCGGGGGCTTCCCGGCGAGCGCAGGGCCAGCAGGCGGCCGGCCGGCAGCGACAGCAGGTAGGCGGCGACGATCGCCAGGGCGATCGAGGCGCCGCCGGCGGTGCCGGCGTAGTAGGATACGTAGAGCCCGGCGGCGCCGGCGAGGACGGCGATCGCCGCGGCCGCCACCAGCATCGGCACGATCCGGTCGGTCAGCTGGCGCGCCGCCGCCGCCGGCCCGACCAGGACGGCGACGACCAGCAGGTTCCCGAGCCCCTGCACGGAGACGACGATGGCGGCGGCCAGCAGCACCAGCAGCGCCGCTTCGACCGCCCCGGGCGAGACGCCGAGGCCGCGGGCCGAGCCGCGGTCGAAGCCGGTGGTGAGCAGCAGCGGGTGCAGCAGCCAGAGCGCCGCCGGCACCGCCACCGCGATCGCCGCCGCCGCGATCAGGTCGGAGTCGGTGACGCCGAGGATGTCGCCGAACAGCAGCGTCTGGATCCCCGGCGGCGAGTCGGGCGCCAGCGCCAGCAGCACGCCGAGGCCGAACATCGTGGTGACGACTACGGCGACGGCGACCTCGCGGGAGACGCCCGGCAGGCGCGAGGCGAGGGCGATCGCGAGGGCGGCGAGGACGATCGCCGGCGTCGCCCCGAGCAGCAGCGGGATCCCCGCCAGCGCCGCGACCACCAGCCCGGGGAAGACCCCGTGGGCCAGCGACTCGGCGGCGTAGGAGAATTCGTAGAGGACGATCCAGCAGCCGAGCGCGCCGCCGGCGAGGCCGATCAGCGCGATCTCGGCCAGCGCCCGCCGCATGAACTCTTCCTGCAGCGGCTCGAGCATCTCAGTGGTGGTGGGAGGGCAGGATCGCCTTGCCCTCGCTGCCGGGGATTTCGACGATCGCGCCGCCGTAGGTGGCTTCGAGGGTCTCGCGGTCGAGGACCGCGGCCGGCGGCCCGAAGGCGATCTGGCGGTGGTTGAGGCAGAGCACCGCGTCCGAGCGGCGCGCCTGGTCGAGGTCGTGGGTGGCGACGGCGATCCCGCGCCCCTCCCCCGCGAGCTCGCCGAGCAGCGCTTCCAGCGCCGCCGCGCTGGTCCGGTCGAGGCCCGAGAAGGGCTCGTCGAGGAGCAGGATGCTGGCGTCCTGGACCAGCGCCCGGGCGATCAGCACGCGCTGGCGCTGGCCGCCGGAGAGCTCGCCGAAGGTCGTCTGCGCGCGGTCGGCGAGGCCGACCCGGGCCAGCGCCGCCGCGGCGGCGGCGCGGTCGCGACGGCTCGGGCGCCGCCACCAGGGCAGCCGCGAGAGCGCCCCCATCGTCGCCACGTCGAGCGCCGAGACCGGGTAGTCGAGGCGCGAGCGCTCGGTCTGGGGGACCGAGCCGCAGCGGCCGGCGACGACGAGGCGGCCGGCAGCGGGCCGCAGCTCGCCCAGCAGGGCCCGCAGCAGGGTCGTCTTGCCGCCGCCGTTGGGGCCGAGCAGCGCCAGCCGCTGCCCGGCCGCCAGCGCGAAGCTGGCGCCCGCGATCGCCGGCGGCCCGCCGTAGCCGACCGCCAGCCCCTCGGCCTCGATCAGGGTCTCACCCGGCAACTGTCCTGCCCGCCCGTGAAGCCGCTGACCATCGCGTTCGCGTTCGCGGCCTCCATTTCGAGATAGGTGGCGCCATCTGAGTCAGCCGGACCAAGCGTGTCACCGTACAGCGTGTGGTCGGAGCTGGCACCGGTCTGGCCGGCGATCGCTTCGGCGACCTTGGCGCTCAGCGAGCTCTCGGGGAAGACCGCCTTGACGTGCTCTGCTTCGATCGTCTGCGCCAGTTCGCTCAGCTCCTTGGCCGAGCTCTGCGCCTGCGTCGTCTGCGAGGGGATCACGGCGCCGACGACTTCGATCCCGTAGCGGTTGGCGAAGTAGCCGAAGGCGTCGTGGTCGGTGACCAGCTTGCGCTCGGAGGCGGGGACGGTCTCGATGCACCTGGCGATGTTCGCGTCGAGCTCTTCGACTTCGCCGACGTAGCGGTCGGCGTTCTGTTCGAACTCCGCCTTCTTGCCGGGGTCGACGGCGGCCAGGTGGCTCTCGACGTCTTCGACGGCGACGATCGCGTTGCGCGGGTCGTGCCACCAGTGCGGGTCGTACTTGGAGGCCTCCTCGCCGCTCGGCTCGCCGGGCAGCCGCTCGGGAACGGCGGCACCGAGGTCGACGACTTCGGCGTCGCTGCCGCTCTCGGAGACGATGTCGTCGATCCACTTGTCGAGGTTGTCGCCGTTGGCGAAGACGATCTTGGCGTCGACCGCGCCCTCGATGTCGCTGGGCCGCGGCTCGTACTCGTGCGGGTCGGTGTTCGACTGCAGGATCTGGTCGACTTCGACCGCGTCGCCGCCGACCTCGCGCACGAAGTCGCCGATCTGGGTGGTGGTGGCGACGACCGCCAGCTTCCCGCCGCCGCCGGAGCCGCCCGAGCCGCCGCCGCAGCCGGCCCCGACCAGGGCGAGGAGGGCGATCGCGGCCGCCGCGACCGGGACCCGCGGCAGCCGCGCCAGCGCCCGGACCAGCGCGGTGAGGGCGAAGAGCGCGCCGGAGACGACCGCGATCGTCGCCCCCGGAGGGGCGTCGGTCTTGACCGAGAGCCAGAGGCCGACGGTGCCCTCGACCGCGACCAGGACGACGCTGGCGAGCTGCCAGCTGCGCATCCGCCCGGTGAACATGCGGGCGGTGGCAGCGGGGACGACGAACAGCGCCGTCACCAGCAGCGCCCCGACCACGGTCAGCGCCGCGGTGGTCGCGAGCGCGATCAGGGTCAGCAGGACCGCGTCGTAGAGGTGCCGGCGCCGCGACCCGGCGGGGGTGTCGGAGTCGAAGCCGTCGGCCAGCCAGTGCTGGCCGATCAGGGCGCTGGCGAGGACGGTGGCGACCGCGGCGGCGGCGGCCAGCCTGATGTCGGCGCCGTCGACCAGCAGCAGGCTGCCGAACAGCAGCGTCTCGACGTTGGCGCCGGAGCCGAAGACGTCGCTGGCGAGGATCACCCCGGCTGCCAGGCAGGCGACGAGGACGAGGGCGACGACGCTGTCGCGGCCGCGGTCGCGACCGCGGCCGAGCAGCGCGTTGCCGACCGTGAAGGCGATCGCCGCCCCGAACGCCCCCAGCGGCGCCGCGAACCCGAGCCCGTCGGCCAGCACCAGCCCCGGGAAGGCCGCCGTCCCCACCGCGTGCGAGAAGAAGGCGAGCCCGCGCAGGACGATCCAGGTTCCGAGCAGGCCGGCGGGCACGGCGAGGATCAGGACCTCGATCAGGCCGCGCTGGACGAAGGGAAGTTCGAATGGCTCGAGCAAAGCGGGTCCTCTCTGACTGGTCTGGGCAGGTGGGCGCCAGCGGCTGGCGGGCGAAGCGCTGCCATTCTAATGAGAATGAATCCAGTTTGCACTTAGCCCCGTCGCCCCACCCCCAACCCGCGGTTCCCTGGTTGCGCGCACCGCAACGAAGGAACCACGGGGCGGCTGGCGCGCGAGGGCCGCTTCGACCACCTGCTGATCGACCAGGTCGAGCTCGCCGACGTGATCGTGGTCAACGAGGACGGTGGGGTCGGCGCTCCGGGGCAGCGGCGCGGCGCTCTCGAGGCCGACCGCGGCCACGTTCTGGTGCGGCTCGCCGCCGACTTCGGAGAAGCTGCCGCCGAGGTAGACGCGGCCGCCGCTGCGGACGATCGATTCGACCTCGCCCTGGACGGCGAGGCCGTCGAGCGGCCGGTCGGACGGCGAGGCTTCCGCCGCTTCTTCTTCGCCGGCGACCACGGATACCGTGCCGGTCGCGCTCGCCGCGACCGCGACCGCGTCGGTCGCGGTGACCGTGACCTCGTAGCTGTCGCTGCCCGAATAGGCGTGGCTCGCGGTCGCCCCCGTGGCCTCTTCGTCGTCGCCGAATTCCCAGCCCGGCCTCGTTCATCTCGCGGCCGCCCATCCCGACATCGTCCCCGCTCGTCCGGATCCCGGGAAGACGGTGCGCGCCGCGGTCTCGGAGATGATTCGGATGATCGCCTCCGGGTCGTCGTACATCGGCACGTGCCCGCAGCCGTGCAGGACGAATGAGCGCAGGCAGCCTGGCAACCGCGTGGTGTCGCGGTGCGCACGGCGGGGCAGCGAGAAGTCGCGCGTGCCAAAGGCGACGCTGATCGGGACCGCGATGTCCCTCCCGTCGCCAAAGGAGCTGTGGCGCGCTGCCCGGTAGAGCGCCTCGACCCCGGGGGAATGGATCAGGTTGAGGACGTCGCCGGTGATGTCGTCGGGGCTGATCGCCCAGGGGCGGCCGAACGCTTGGATGGTGAAGGTCGTCCGGCCCCAGACGGTCTGGGCCAGCGGAGGCACCAACGGCCGCAGGGCGCGACCCGAGAACTGGCTTACCCGGAACAGCACCCGCGGCCAGATCGGCATCTCTTCCCGCCACAGACCGGTCGGCGAGAGCAGCGTGGCCGAGCGGACCCGGTCTCGCTTCGCCAGCTCGAGCGCTAGCCAGCCGCCGAACGAGTTCCCCACCACGTGGGGTCGTTCGAGCCGGAGCTCGTCGATCAGGGACTCGATCGCGCTCGTGAAATCCGCGACCGTCGGCTCGCCGTCCAGCGGCGGTGATTCCCCGCAGCCAGGCAGGTCAATCGCGACGGAGTCAAAGAGCGGACCGAGGCGACCGGCGATCGCCCCCCAGATCTCCTTGCGACTTCCCGTTCCCGGGATCAGGAGCAGCGGCGGCCCGTCTCCTTCCCGGACGAAGCGGATCCCGTCTTTGCCGGCCCGCGTGCTCATAGGACAACCTCCCGGGTCATCGGCGGTCGATCCCCTCGATGACCTTCAGGCAGACGCTCGCGGCATCGGCGATCGTCTCCTGGTCGAGACTCTCCGGCCGGTCGGTCGGCCAGTGGTACGTGGAGGGGAAGCTGTCGCCGTCCAGCGAGGCGATCGCCACGGCGTCGAACCCATGCTTCCGCGCGACCGCGCCGTCGGTCGCCCCGCGGAAGCTGATCTCACGGATGCCCGGGTAGCCCAGCGCTTCGGCCGCGGCCCTGACCCGCGCGCGCAGGTCAGCCGAGTAGGGCCGGACGCGAAGCGTGCCCTCGCCGCCGATCAGGGTCAGATCCCTCGCCCCGACGGTGTCGACGCAGATGACCTTCGCCTGACGTCTTCGCAGCTCGTCGCGGTGGCGAGCGAAGAAGCCCCGCGCACCCTCCAGGCCAGCCTCCTCGGCACCGGTCGAGACGAGCAGCACGTCCGTGGTCTCGAGCGGGCGAGACGCCAGAGCCTCGGCTATCACCATCAGCGTGGCGACCCCCGAGAGGTTGTCATTGGCCCCCGGCACGACCTCGCCGGAGGCGTTCTCGAGCATCAGCGCGGCGACCGTGGCCGAGGTCAGAGCGGCGATCCGGCGTAGGGCCACCGTCTTCCCCGCGCACCCGAGGAAGCCGAGCGCCGGCGCCGCGACCACAGGCCACATCAGCGGCGGCGTGGTCTTCATCCGGATGAAAGGTCGTGCGATCAGCCGCAGCAGCCTCGGATGAAAGAGGACTCCGGAGCGGGCGGCATCGTGATGGGCGAGCACGACCACGAGGCGTTCGGAGGCAATCCGGCCCGGGATCTCGGCGACGACGTTGGCCGTGCGCCGGCGCGGCAGGAGTCGACGCATCCGCTGATCACCCTCCAGGTCGTCGACCGCAGCGACCGCGGCGAGCAGGCAGAGCGCGCCGCCCGATCGGCCGCCGCGGATGCTGCCCAGCAGCGCGGCGGCAGAGACGGCGAGAATCGGTAGCCAGAGTGACCCGTGGGCCCGCTCGAACTCGACGCGGGCCCCCGGGTGGCCGATCCGGTCGAGCCGGTCGCGAATCAGGGTGGCCGCCCGCTGCTCGCCGGCGGACGCCGAGGGGCGTCGGAAGCGGCAGAGCTCGGCCACGACGTCGGCGACGAGCGCCCGGCGCGCACCCGGCGTCTCGGGCGCGATCATCGGCTCCCTTCCCGCGAGCCCGCGAGCCCCGGCACGTTCGCCCACCTCCGCGGCAGCCACCAGTTCCAGCTGCCGAGCAGGACCATCGAGGCAGGGAGAAGCAGGCAACGGACCACCGTCGCGTCGAGGGCGACCGCAAACGCCGTGCCGAGGCCCAGCTGCTTGATGAAGATGATTTCCGAGAAGACCAGCGCGCCGATGGCGGTGCAGACCCCCACCGCCGCCCAGGAGATCACCCGCCCGGTGTGGCCGAGA
The DNA here is from genome assembly GCA_964533285.1 of uncultured Conexibacteraceae bacterium. GTDB lineage: Bacteria > Actinomycetota > Thermoleophilia > Solirubrobacterales > 70-9 > VAYN01. Next base: position 8,272 of record CAZHLT010000295.1, read on the forward strand.
CCCGAGACCACGGCATCGCCGTTCGTCGCCCCGTCGACGTAACACTCGCGGATTCGGGTCAGGAGGAAGATGCTGTAGTCGGTCATCAGCCCGAACGCGACCACCGACAGCAGGATCGGCTGGGTGAGGTCCACCGCCCCCTGGCCGCGGTAGCCCAGCAGGGATTCGAAGTTCCCGTCCTGAAAGACGAGGACGAGGAAGCCGAGCGTCGCGCCGAGGGTGAGGAGGTTGAGCAGGAAGGTCTTCAGCGGCAGCACCAAGGACCTCAACACCAGCCCGACGAGGACGAGGGCACCGCCGAACAACAGCGCCAGCACCAGCGGCAACCGGCTCTCGATGCTCTCTCGCTGATCGACGAAGGAAGGCGTCGGCCCACCGAGCAGTCCCTTCTCGGGCGCCAGCAGCGCCCGTGCTTCTCCGGTAAGGCGCTGCGCCCGGGGCGTGAGCGAATCGAAACGCGTCTGGACCGAGATCGCCACGCCTCCCGTCCGGGACGGGAGCCTATGCGCGGCGGCGACCCCCGGCAGCTCACGAAGCCCGGCGACCAGCCGGTCCTGCCGACGGGCCGGAGTCGCCGCGGGCAACATCGCGAACATCGTCTCCGCCCGAGCCTCCGACATCTGCCGCTGCAGCAGATCGTCGACCTGGCGGGATTCGGCGCTCGTCGGCAGCGCGGTCTCGTTGACGCCGGTGAAGCGCAGGCCGGCGAAAGGAACGATCAGAGCGGCGAGCACCGCGACGCAGGCCAGCAGAACCGGAACCGGGTGGCGCCGGACCAGCTGGGCGAGCCGGAACCAGCGGTTGCGGCCATCGAGGGCCGCTGCCGCGATCGCCTGGCCCTGCCTGCCCGCCAACCATCCCGGCCGCAGCGAGAGGATCGCGGGCAGCACGTAGACACTGACCGCGCAGGACGAGCAAACGGCCAGGACACCGGCAACCGCCATCGAGTAGAGGAACCGCTGGGGGAAGACGCCGAGGGTCGCCATCGCCGCGACGAGGATGAGCCCGGAGGCAACGATGGTTCGTCCGACCGGCAGGGTCGCTGCCTCCAGCGCCGCTCTCGGGTCCCCCTCGCGCAACAACTCCTCGCGCGCCCGCGCGACGGTGAGCAGGCTGTAGTCGATGACCAGGCCGAGCGCCAGCGCGACCTCGAGGTTGACGGCAAAGACCGAGATGCCGAGCCACGATGCGACGACCCGAAGGAGCAGCATCGAGAGCAGCATCGAGAGCACTCCGATGCAGATCATCGTCACGGCGAGGCGCACGCTCCGCAGCGCGAAGGCCAGGACGAGGAAGAGCAACGGCAGAGCGACCAGCTCGACCCGGTAGATGTCGGCGCCAGAGATTCGATTGGCGTCCTCGTTGAAGGCCACGACCCCACCGAGCTTTGCCCCCGTGGAAGTGCGAACAGCATCGCGAATCCGCCCAAACGCCTCCTGCTCCCGCGCCGCCGAGAGCGGCTTGAAGTAGGCGATGAGCAGCACGTTCGAGGAGCCGGGGCGATGCCTGATGGCGACCGCGGCGATCGCCGGATCGGCCCTGATCGTCTCCTCCACCCGCGGTGCCTCCGCCAATGGGGCGGCCGCGAGGACGCCCGGTTCGGCACCATGGCCAACGGCATGCGCGAAGGTGGTCCTCGCCGCCACGCTGGCCGAGCTCGGGTCGTCGTAATCGGTCCGATCGGTTCGCAGCGCTCGATCCATCGAGCTGACGAAGATGGCCGCGACGACCGCGAGGAAGACGGCGATGGCGATCGCCCGGCGTGGATGGTCGAGTGCCTGCCGGGTGACTCGGGAGACGAACGGCGACCCAAACTCCGACCGGAGGCTAGGCATCTGCCACGATCCGCGCCGTCGCGAGCCTGGCGCGCCTGCCGACCGCCGTCTGCGATGGGTAGCCGAAACGAATTCGGGCGGTGACCGGCGAGCCCGTGCCGGCGGCGGGCGCCGAGATGTCGGGGAGCGGCTCGGCAGCAATTCCCAGCTCCGTCGCGGCCATCCAACCGGCCATCAGCGCCCGGCCGATCGCGAGCTGGGCGGCGAAGCGATCGGGGTCGTCGACCGAGAGCGCGAAGATCGCCGCGGACTGTTCGATGGTCTGCGCCCGCTCCTCGGCCAGCAACCGGTTCAGCTGCAGGCGCCCGCGCCGCCAGAGCCGCTCTCGCTTCAGCGTCGCGAAGAGCGGCTTCCCCCAGCGGAGCCCGAGCGCCCGGACGTCGACACCGTCGTCATCCCAATCGTGGTCACGCGGGGACACGCGGATCCATTTGAGGTAGTCGTGCCACCAGAGGTCCGCGCGCATCGCCTCCGACAGCACGCCGGCAACGCCACGGGCCGCGCCCTGGACCGCGAATGGGGTGTCGAGAACCTCGAGGTCGACCCCGCGCTCGACGATCCGGTCGGCGATCGCCGCCAGAACCTCCGACGCGACCCCGTCGCGTAGGTAGGGCAGGCGGTTGGTGTAGCGAAGCCGCAACCTGGCAGCGCGCTCACGCAGGAGCCGCGGCGGCAGCCCTGCTTCCGGGACGGACAGGTGAATGCTGCCGTTGGCCTCGGTCACCTCGACCTCTCCGCCAAGCGCGAAACTGGCTGCCTCGGCCGCGCATCCCATACCTATCCCGGTGCGAGTCCGATCGGGGTCTATCGCCCCCAGCTCGCGCTGCTGGTTACGGCACAGGAGCAGGCCCGACGGGCCCGCCACCTCGATCAGCCAAGGCTGGCTGTTCAGGGCGGACGGCGCCCACCGGATCGCCTCCACGGCCCGGCAGATGGTCTCGCTCACCCGCGCCTCGGAACGCCGCTCGGGCGGCGCGGGAGCGGAGGAGATCGACTGCATCAGGCCCAGCGCGGCTCGCGGCCAGCGGGCTCGCTCGACGAGCCTGTGGAGACGGCGACGGGACCTCATGTGGACGTCGACGCTGACCACGTCCGCCACCGGCCTGTTCATCAGCAGGTCGATGATCGCCCGCGAGGCGAGCACGCCGATCCCATCGGCCGCGTAGGTGATCTGTGGCCACGGCATCCCGGTCGCGGCGCGGCCCATGATCACGCCGATGAAATCGCGGGGGAGCCTGGTGAGGCCGACGAAGCGAAGTGCCGCTTCCAGTTCCCTGCCCTGCCGGAAGGCGGCGATGCGGCTCTTGCCGTAGAACGGCCGCGGGTCACGTCGATAGTCCCAGACCAGCACGGTGGGCTGGCCGCCGAGATCGACCCCGGAGAGAACAGGCAGGCCGCGCGCGGCAGCGCGGTCGTGTACCAGGTACTTCGCCCAAAGCGCGCTCGACGTGCCGATGTCAACGCCGTCGAAGACCACGTCGGCGGCGGCGACGAGCCGATCGACGTTCTCCGGAGTCACCCCCTCCTCGACCGCTGCGATCGTCGCGTAGGGGTTGATCGCCGCCGCCCGCCGCGCGAGGACGGAGGGCTTCGGCTCGCCGATCTCCTCGAGCACGCAGGCCTGGCGGTTGAGATTGTGCAGCGCGTACACATCGGGGTCGGCCAGCACCAGTGACTGTACGCCGAGGCGCACAAGGGGCTCGACCACGGCGCCGCCGACGCTCCCACATCCAGCGACCAAGACCCGCCATTCCCGCAACCCAGCCTGATCCTGCTCGGTCAGGATGCCCGAGTTGCGCGAATACGCCTCGCGAGAGAAGCGACCCCAGTCGACGGTCGCGTTCACGAGATCCGCCAAAACGCGAGGATGCAATCCTGCCTGACGTAGTCGACGTGGCGCTGGAAGTACGCCGTGGTCGCGGGTGCCCGCGAAGCGACCGGGGCTATCCGGTAGATGTCGCCGTACTCACCGAGAAAGTCCTTTACGACGAACGTCTGCGGGCTGAAATCACAGTCCGTCGCCAGGGTGTCCGCGATCCGTCGTGCCGTCCAACTGGTGTCATCGTCGATCGCATCGAGCTCGCCGTCGCTGTTGATCCAGGGACGAAACGTCGCCTGCCAATCCGGGTGGGCTGAGACGAATTTGCGGGCGGCCTCGTAGGTGATCGGGTTCGGCGTGCGCAAGACGAAGTAGGTGGGCGCGGGGAACATCTCGCACCACGTCCTGTCGATCAGCAGCTCGCGCGCCTGCTTCAACATGCTGCGTCCCTGGAAGTCTGGATCGGTAAAGGCGACGTGTGCCCAGAGGAGCGTCGCCTCTCCCATCGTCAGCGTGACGATTCCGCTGAAGTGGACAAGCCGTCCGTCAACCCGTCCCAGCACCAGGCGCGCGTAGTCGTCGGCGCCGCACTCGCCGGAGTCGTAGTACGCTTTCCATCCGTCCCATACCCCCTGCCAGTGGGCTCGGTCCTCCCCGCGGCTCGACAGGTAGGTGACATTCAGCATCTCCTCGTTCAGGCGCGACGCATCCTCGACCGCTAGCTGTCCGGGGCCTTCCACCACACTCAGCGTGCAGCTGCCGTCCCAGTTCACGACTTCAGTCATGCTCCCCTCCTTCCTCGACGGCGCCGATTGGCTCGGGTCGAACCGGAATTCCGATCTCGGCCAGCTCCCGTTTGAGCTCGCCTACGGTCGAGTGGGTCTGCGCGCGCGGCGAGTACAGCAGCGAGCTGATGATCGCGCCGGTGGCGCCGCAACGGTATGCCTCAGCGATGTCCACGGCCGCGCCAGCACCGCCGGATGCGATCACAGGGACCTGAACGGCCGCCGTCACCTGCCTCGTCACCATCAACTCGTACCCCGCCATCGTGCCGTCCCGGTCGATGCTGTTCAGGCAGATCTCACCGGCCCCTCGCCGCACGGCCTGGCGAGCCCACTCGACAGCGTCAAGGCCGGTCCCGACGCGACCGCCGTCGATGCGGACTTCGTAACCGCTCGGCAGTCCCGGTCGGGACGATCGGCGAACCTGCATGCTGAGGACCACGCACTGGCTGCCAAACCGCAAGGCTCCTTCGTCGATCAGCTGGGGTCGCCTCACCGCCATCGAATCGATGCTCACCTTCTCCGCGCCCGCCTTCAACACCGCCCGCATCTCGGCAGTCGTCGCGATTCCTCCCCCCACGGTGAACGGGACGGTGACGCTTCGGGCCACTCGCTCCACGGTCTCCACGTCGGGAGGCCGGCGCTCGACGCTGGCCATGATGTCGAAGAAGATGATCTCGTCGATGTGGCAGCTGGAGAGACGCTCGGCCAAATCGTCGGCATCGGCGACATCAACGTTGTCCTCAAACCGAAGCGCCTTGGTCACCCTCCCGACCTTGACGTCGAAGCAGGCGATCAACCGCAGCGGCAGGCTCATCGCACCACACATGGGTCTCCGCCCGTTCCCGACTCCACGATGGCCGCCCATCGCCTCAACAGAGCCAGGCCGAATGGCCCGCTCTTCTCGAGGTGAAACTGCGTGGCGGCGATATTCCCAGCCTCGATGATCGCCGCGAACGGCACTCCGTATTCGGCTCTGCCCGTGACGATGGACGCGTCCTCGGGCTCCGCGTAGTACGAGTTGGCGAAGTAGTAATGGCCGCGGTCCGGCACGATCGCAGCGAGGTGCCCCGCGCCCGTGACATCGACGTGGTTCCAGCCCATCTGCGGCACGCGGACACCGGGCGGAAACCGCTTGACCCCGCCCCGCAGCCAGCCGAGGCACTCACATCCGCCCTCATCAGTGCGCTCGAAGAGCACCTGCAGGCCGACGCAGATGCCGAGAAATGGCTTACCTCGCTCCAGGATCAGCCGGCGCAGGGGAGCGACGAACCCAGCCTCGCGGAGGAACTCCATGGTCGCCGCTGCAGAGCTGACGCCGGGCAGGATCACGGCCGCGGCCGCATCGAGCGTCGCCGCTGAGCCCGTTGTCTGGAATGGCACACCGAGACGGTCGAGGGCGTAACCGACGCTCGGTGCGTTGCCGGCGCCGTAATCGATGACTTGGATCACCGGCCGGTTCATCCCGACACCTCGGCGGCGGGAACCGGCGGCGTGCGGTCGAGCCATCCCACCGCCTCCTCGACTTGACGGGAGACGCCGAGCAGGATGTCCTCGCGATGATGGTCCGCTACGAGCTGGGTCCCGATCGGAACGCCGGTCTCGTCCCAGTGAGTGGGCAGAGAGATCGCCGGCTGCCCCGTCAAGTTGAACGGCATGACGAAACAGACCATCTCGAGCAGCTTCGGGACGATGGCGAAGGGATCAGCGGGGTCGGGCACGAGGGCGCCGAGCGGGGGAGGCGGCGCCGGGATCGTCGGCGTCAGCAAGAGGTCGAAGCGCTCGGTGGTCCACCATTCGGCGGTGCGACGGGCACGCAGCTGCTCGAACCCGACGCGGCGCAAGAAGCTGGGCGCCGACTCCTCGTGCGCCGCCCTGGCGACCGCCAGCACGAGCGGCTCGAGATCCTCGGCGCCGAGCTCCCGCCCCAGCTTGGCCGACCATTCGTCGATGCGGGCGCCGTAGTCGACGATCCAGGTCGGCCGGTCCAACGGATCCTCGTCGAGGGCGGGCGGGTGCGCCAGCTCAACCTCGTGGCCCAGCTCGGCGAGGATCCGAGCAGTGCCCTCGGTCGCCTCGCGAGCCGCCGGCGAGACCAGGTGCCGATCGCCCGGAGCCCGGGTCATCACTCCGACTCGCAACCGACCGGGAGCCTCGTCGAGACCCCTCGCGAAGCTCCCCGATGCGGGCCCGGGACGGGCCGGCTCGCCGGGTGCGGGGACCGACACCCAGTCCAGGAGCGCGGCGGTGTCGCGCACCGATCGTGAAACCGCGAGCTCGCAGGCCCGACCGAGCAGCTCGGGCGACGGCGCCCGCGAGACCCGCCCCCGGCTCGGCTTGAGACCGACCAGCCCGCAGGCGCTCGCCGGGATCCTGGTCGAACCAGCCCCGTCGTTTGCGTGCGCGGCAGGCACCATTCCCGACGCGACCGCTGCCGCCGAGCCGCCGCTCGAACCTCCCGCGGACCGCGCGAGGTCCCATGGATTCTTGGTGGCGCCGTAGGCCGCGGGCTCGGTGGTCGCACTCAGGCCCACCTCGGGCGTGTTCGTCCTCCCCAGGAAGACGAGCCCGGCAGCGCGGAATCGGGCCGCCAGCCAGGTGTCGGTCGGCGTGCTCCACTTCGCGGCACGCAGTGCCCTCATGCCGCAGTGATATGGATCGCCAGCACTGTGACAGTGCAGATCCTTGAGCAAGAAGGGAACCCCGTGGAACGGACCTGCGGGCACCGCTCCGTCGCGGAGGTCGGCCAAGGCCGCCTCGAAGCGGGGGTGGATGACGGCGTTGAGCGTCGGGTTGAGCTGTTCGATCCGCCTGATCGCATCCTCCACGACCTCCGCGGCCGTGCGCTCCCCCCGCGCAATCGACTCAGCAGTGCCCAACAGATCCGGCCCCGGCCGACTCACAAGTCGCGCTCCCAGGTCGTCTCGCCGATGGTCGGGGAGAACCCCATCTCATCCCAGAACGTGGATCCGATCTCGTTCCGGTCTTCCGTGAAGACAAAGATCCTCCTGATCCCCCGGCCCTCAAACGAGGCGAGGCACTTCTGCACCAATGTGGCGCCCACGCCGCAGCGGCGCCAGCCGTCCGCCACCGCGACGTGACTGATCGTGCCCCGGACTCCCACCGAGCCGCCGATCAGCGCCCCAACCACTCCTTCGTCCGAATGGGCGGCGAAGTTGAAGTGGCGGTTGTCGCGCGCAACATGCAGCCCGAGCAGATCTGCGTCCTCCCATTCGCAGTAGCAGACCTCCGGAATGGGGTTCAACAGAGCGATCACGGAGGGAATGTCACCGCGTCGCATCGAGCTGATGGCGACGTTCCACGGCTTATCGCGACACAATCCGCGAATCGGATCCGCGCCCCCGAGCGCCCCTCCACTCCCGGCCAGAAGTTCCATCGTTCACTCGTCCGTCGTAAACGGGGAGCCCGGAAGCGAGAAGGAGATCGCCAGGATGCCCCTGCGCCCGGGAGCATCGCCGGCCGCGCTCATCGGCGTGACATAGTGCTTCATCTCGCGGTCCACCAGATAGAGAGAATCCAGCGGATCAGAAAAGGTGAGGGAGGCGAGCTCGGTCTCGTCCCACTCGTAAACCGAGCTCTGCGCGCCGTTCACCCCCTCGCGCTCCACCAGATAGACGCTGGCGAACGGATAGCCGTCAGTGTGCACCCCCTCGGGGGTGATGTCGGTCGTTTCGCCACCGCCAACCGTGATCCGTATCTGGTGGACCTGGCAGGTCCAGGCTTGGTTGGCGTACTGCTCGGGGATCGGGAACTGGGCAAAGGAAAAGCGAACGAGCTCCTGAAAGAACTGATTTTCATACGTTTCCGGTAGGACCCCGCCAAATTTGCGTTTGATCCCCCCGACGTAGCTGTTTTGCTCCTTGCTCTGAAAGTACTCTTTGTTTCTCGGCAGCTCGACGGTGCCGGCGATTGGATCAAAGGTGAAATCGGTGTAACGCCGCTGTCTGAAGCTGTCTTCGTTGCCACCGTAGTACTTGTCGAACTCAAGGTTGTCCCAGGCGCCCCGCAAGGCCTCCCAGGCATCCCTCAGCTCGGCTGACACTTTGTACTCGCCAGCCGCAACCGCCGCGTACTTCGCAGACGCCACCTCCGTCCGGATGTCTCGATCTACTTCGATCTGCTCGGACGCAGGCACCACAACCCCCTTGCCGGTGTCACTGCTCATGAAGCCAACCTCCCGCTGGTTCGCCAGACCTGACGTTTCCTAAATACGACCTGGTCCGAAGTTAGCAGAAAGAAGACAAACTAAACTGTAAAGCCAGATTAATCTGTTTTTCTCTGCTCAAATTGCCCTCCCCCCACTGGATTCCGCCTCGCTCCTGGGCATTCCGCACGATCTCGATCTCAGACAATACATTTCTCCCCCGGCCTCAATCAGCCCCTGAGTGAGCCTGGGAAGGAGATCTCCTCTTGGCCGGCGGAAGCGTGACCGGATTCGTGCGTCGGTTGTCTGTCTGCTGGCGCGCGCTGCCGGCGGTTCGCTCAGATCCGGTGGAACCGGACCGCGCTCGGGTCACTCGGCGGCGGCGACCTCTTCCTTGACCCGGATGAAGCTGTCGGGGGCGACCGAGATCGAGTCGATCCCGGCCTCGACCAGGAAGCGGGCGAAGCTGGGGTCGTTGCTCGGCTTCTGGCCGCAGAGGCCGACCTTGCGGCCGTGGCGGTGGGCGCCCTCGATCAGCTCGCTGATCAGGCGGGTGACGGCCGGGTTGCTCTCCTCGAAGAGGCCGGCCAACTGCTCGGAGTCGCGGTCGATCCCGAGGGTCAGCTGGGTGAGGTCGTTGGAGCCGATCGAGAAGCCGTCGAAGCGGTCGGCGAAGTCGTCGACGAGGAGGATGTTGGAGGGGATCTCGGCCATCACGTAGACCTCGAGCCCGCGCTCGCCGCGGACCAGCCCCGCCGCGGCCATCGTCTCCAGCACCCGGTCGGCCTCCTCGATCGTGCGGCAGAACGGGATCATCATCACCACGTTCTCGAGCCCGACCCGCTCGCGCACCCGGTGGATCGCCCGGCACTCGAGCGCGAAGCCGTCGCGGTAGCCCTCCGAGTAGTAGCGGCTGGCGCCGCGCCAGCCCAGCATCGGGTTCTCCTCCTTCGGCTCGAAGTGGTGGCCGCCGATCAGCTCCGCGTACTCGTTGGTCTTGAAGTCGCTCATCCGCACGATCACCGGATCCGGGTAGCGCGAGGCGGCGATCCGCGCGATCCCCTCGGCGAGGCGGTCGACGAAGTACTCGCCGCGGTCCTCGTAGCCCGCGGTCAGCGCTTCGATCTGGCGCCGGTCGCCCTCGTCCTCGACCTGGTCGAGGCGGACCAGCGCCATCGGGTGGACCTTGACGTGGTTGTCGACGATGAACTCCATGCGGGCGAGGCCGACGCCGTCGGCGGGCAGCCGCCACCAGCGGAAGGCCGCCGCCGGGTCGGCGAGGTTGAGCATGACCCGGGTGCGGGTCTCGGGCATGCCCTCGAGGTCGACCTCGGCCTCCTCCCAATCGAGGACGCCGTCGTAGAGGAAGCCGGCGTCGCCCTCGGCGCAGGAGACGGTGACCGGCTCGCCGTCGCTGACCTTGTCGATCACGCCGGCGGCGCCGACGATCGCCGGCAGGCCGAGCTCGCGGCTGACGATCGCTGCGTGCGAGGTGCGACCGCCGTGTTCGGTGACGATCGCCGCCGCCCGTTTCATCACCGGCACCCAGTCGGGGTCGGTAATCTCGGTGACGAGCACGGCGCCGTCCTCGAAGCGGTCGATTTCCTCGGGGCCGTGCAGGCGCAGGGCGGGGCCGGCGGCGATCGCGTCGCCGACCGAGAGACCCTCGGCCAGCAGCGGCCCTTTGCCGCGCAGCTCGTAGGTCTTCAGCGCGCCGGCCTCGCGCCGCGCCTGCACCGTCTCCGGCCGCGCCTGGACGATGAACAGCTCGCCGCTCTCGCCGTCCTTGGTCCACTCGATATCCATCGGCTTGCCGTAGTGGCGTTCGATCTCGACCGCCCAGCGCGCCAGCTGCAGCACGTCGGCATCGCCGATCACCGCGCCGGCGCGCTCCTCCGCGCTCGTCTCGCGCACGACCGTACCGCCGTCCTCGGCGTAGACGACCTTGACCTCCTTGCGGCCACGCTGGCGCGAGAGGATCGGCGTCAGCTCCTCGCGCTCCAGCAGCGGCTTGAAGACGACGTAGTTGTCGGGGTCGACCGTGCCGCTGACCACCGCCTCGCCCAGGCCCCAGCTGGCGTCGATGATCACGGTGCGGGGGAAGCCGGTCTCGGTGTCGATCGAGAACATCGTCCCCGCCCCGGCGAGGTCGGAGCGCACCATCCGCTGCACGCCGGCCGAGAGCGCCACCTTCATGTGGTCGAAGCCGTTGTTCTCGCGGTAGGTGATGGCGCGGTCGGTGAAGAGCGAGGCGATGCAGCGGCGCACGGCGTCGAGCAGCGCCTGCGCCCCGGTGACGTTGAGGAAGGTCTCCTGCTGGCCGGCGAAGCTGGCCTGCGGCAGGTCCTCGGCGGTGGCGCTGGAGCGCACGGCGACGGTCGGCCCCTCGACCCCGCTGCGCTCGGCCAGCCGCCGGTAGGCACCCTCGATCGCCGCCCGCAGCTCGACCGGGAACTCGGCGCCGAGGATCAGCTCGCGGATCGAGCCCCCCACCTCGGCCAGCTCGGCCTCGCCCCGGTCCAGCCGCTGCAGCCGCGCCGCGATCTCGTCCCGCAACCCGCTGCCGTCGAGGAACGCCCAGTAGGCGTCGGCGGTCGTCGCGAAGCCGTCCGGCACCCGGATCCCCGCCGCGCCCAGGTTCCCGATCATCTCCCCCAGCGAGGCGTTCTTGCCCCCCACCAGGCCCGTGTCCTTCGCACCGACCTCGGCCAGGTCGACGACGTACCGCTCGCTCATAGCTCGCTCCTCATCCCGTTTCGGCGCTCCACGATTGCCGAGTCTCGGCGCTCGCGCGGCTCCCCGCATCGGTGCGTTCCCGGAGCCCCGCTTCGGCTTATCCCCGATAAGCAGCGCAGCTGACCGTCTCGGTGACCCCCTGAAAGCGACTAGATGTCGTGCCCCAGGACGTTCCGAACGCGAGCCATGGGCGGGCGGTTGCCGAGAGCTGAGTGACGGCGGCTCTCGTTGTAGTGGTCGAGCCAGTGTGGCAGCGCCGCCCGTCGGTCGACGCTTGATCGGTAGCTGAGCCCCCGTGCCCACTCGCGGTCCATGGTCTGCTGCAGGCGCTCGACCTTCCCGTTGGTCTGCGGCGAGTAGGGCTTGGTGCGCCAGTGCTCGATGCCCCGCTCGGCCAGTAGTTGGGCCAGGCTCCTGTTCTTCACGTAGGTCCAGGCGTTGTCGGAGAGCAGCCGCTCGGCGACGATCCCCCGCTCCAGGAACCAGTCCAGGGCGCGTCGGGTGAATGCGGTGACGGTGGCCGCTCGCTCGTCGTCGTGGATCTCGGCGTAGGCGAGGCGCGAGCAGTCGTCGACGATCGTGTGGACGAACTCCCAGCCGGCCCCACGGGAGCGCTCGGTGCGCACCCCGGTCACCGCGTGGCCAGGCTCCAGGAAGCGGGCGTGGCGCTTGGTGTCGACGTGCAGGAGGTTGCCGGGGCAGGGCCACTCGTAGCGGCGGGCCTTCTCCCGCGGCGCCTTCGGGCGGCGCGAGCAGCCGCGCCGGCGCAGGGCACGGTGGACCGTGGCGTGGGGGATGCCCACCTCCGAGGCGACCAGGCGCGGCCCCCAGCCGGTGCGCCGGCGCACCTCGCAGCAGCGATCGTGATCGGCCTCGCTCAGCATCCCGGGGCTGCGGCGCGGGCGCGAGGAGAGGTCTTGCAGGCAGCTCATGCCCGTTCGCTCCTCCTCGCTCGCCCTCCGCCATCGCCAGACCCAGGTGTGGGCGGTCGACTTCGCCACGTTGCAGGCGGCCGCGGCCGCCTGCAACGTGAGGCCCTCCTCTTCGACCAGCGCCACCAGGCGACGCCTGCCGTTCGGGGTGAGCGGGGCGTTACGGTGCTGCATCCGGGTCCTCCTTGAGGTCGTGAGCTTCGACAACCCACAGCCTCTCGGCGGGCCCCGGATCTACTTCATGGCGTTCGGAACGTGGTGAGGCACGTCAACTAGAGCGCGGTGCGGACGTAGCCGCCGTCGACCGACCAGGCGACGCCGACGACGTTGGCGGCGAGGTCGGAGCAGAGGAAGACGATCACCGAGGCGACCTCGTCCACTTTGCCGATGCGGCCGATCGGGTACAGCTCGCCGGCCATCGCGACGACCTCCTCGGGGGTGATCCCCTGGGCCGCGGCGAAGGTCTCGGCGACCCCGCCCGGACCCATCCACATCGCGCTGTCGATGTCGCCGGGGAGCACCGCGTTGACCAGCACGCCCTGCGGCGCGAACTCGTCGGCGAAGGCGCGCGAGAGCGAGAGCTCGGCCGCCTTGGCGACCGAGTAGGCGACGTTCTCCTGCGCCGGCTGCTTGCTGTTGACCGAGCAGACGTTGACGATCCGGCCCCAGCCGGCCGCGGCCATCAGCGGCGCCGCGGCGCGCATCAGCCGGCGCGGCGCCGTCACGTGGACGGCGATCATTTCCGCCCATTCCCGCTCGGTCTGGGCGGCGGGGGTGGTGATCGTGGCGTGGCCGGCGTTGTTGACGAGGCCGTCGAGGCGGCCGAAGCGCTCCTGGCACTCGCTGACGATCCGCTCGGCGGCGCCGTCCGCGGTCACGTCCAGCGCCAGGCTCTCGCCGCCGCACTCGCGCGCCGTCTCCTCCAGCGCCTCCCGCCCGCGGGCGACGAGCAGCACCCGGGCGCCGGTGCCGGCCAGCATCCGCGCCGTCGCCGCCCCGATGCCCTTGCTGGCGCCGGTGACGACGAAGGCTCTATCGGCGAGGTCCACCTGCACCGTGGTGATTACTAACACGCCGACCCGGGTCGCCGCGCCGCAAACCCCCCATTGGTCGGTCCGTTGGTCCGCGAAGCCGAAGGCAGAGGATCGAAACGCACCTTTCCAGGCATATTCGAGGAAAAGGTTACGTTCGCGATGCGAACACGATTCGGAGCCAGCGGACCACTCCGCGGGGGGTGCCGTGGAGGTGGACGTTGAGGCGGTACCGGCCGGGGGCGAACGAGGCCAGGGGGACGACGAGGCGGCCCGGTGCGGTGGACTCGGCCTCGATCGTGCGCAGGAGGCGCCAGCGGCGCGGCTTGCCCGGCGCCAGGCGCCTGACCCGGACCGAGACCTGGCCCGGGGCCGAGAGGCCCAGCACCAACCGGCGCGGCGCGACGTGCGCGCTCCGCAGCTTCGCCCGCTTCGCCGCTGACGCGGGGTCCGGGCCAGCCGGGTCGGGGCTCGCCGGCGGGCTCGGCGCCGCGCCTTCTGGCTCCGCCTCGACACACGGCTTCAGCTGCCGAGCGTAGACCTCGGTCGGTTCTTCGCCCGGCCCCTGCGGCGGACCTTCGCCGTAGAGGTTCGTCGCCCGGGTCGCGAAGACCGCGCGGCAGCCGTTGGCCGCGAGCGCGAAGTACTGGACTTCGGCATCGGCGGGGGCACCGGAGGGGCCGCTGGCGCGGTCGAGCTGCGAGGTCTCCCCCGCGGCCAGGTCGCGCAGGTAGAGGTGGCAGCAGGGCGAGCCGGCGAATTCGCCGGCGAACAGCGCCTTCGACCCGTCCTCGCTGGCGCCGGCGACGCTGTAGGCGAAGGGCGCGAACGGGGCGCCAGCGCCCTGGCTGACCAGGGTCGTCGTCGGCGGGCTGGCGCAGACGTCCCGCAAATACACCTGTTCGCCGCTGACTTCGAGCGGCGAGGGTTCGAGCAGGTTGAAGGCGATCGAGCTGAAGGCGACGAGGCAGCCGCCGGCTCCGCCCAGCGTCGGCAGCCCCGAGCTCCTGTCGCCGGGCTCCCCGAGCGCGTTGCGGCTGACCAGCGAGGTCGTCTCGCTGGCGAGGTCGCGCCGGTAGACCTGTTCCCAGACGCCTTCGTCGACACCGGGCACGAGGTTGGTCGCGCGCGAGGAGAAGGCGACCGAGCGGCCGTCGGGGGCCAGCGACAGCCATTCCGCCGGTTCGTCGCCGATCGCCCCGGCGGCCCCGCTGGCGCGGCTGACGGCGGTCGTCGTCCCGCTCTCCAGGTCGCGCACGTAGCCGACCGCGTTCGCGGTTTCGGCATGGTCGCCGCCCGGGTCTTCGAGGTTCTCGACGCGGGCGGTGAAGGCGACGTAGCGGCCGTCGGCGGAGATCGACTGGGCGCTGGCACCGCGGCTGAGGATCGCTCCGCCCGGCCCGCCGACGCGGTCGACCAGGGTGGTCTCGCCGCTCGCGAGGTCGCGCCGGTAGACGTGGGTTTCACCTGCTTCTTCGCCGGGCAACGGCGTGCCGAGGTTGGTCGCGGCGGAGTCGAAGACGACGAAACGGCCGTCGGCAGAGAGGCGCAGATTCGAGATTCCCGGTCCCGCCGCCGGCTCGCCGCCGGCCCCGTCGGCGCGGGTGACGAGGTGGACGGCGCCGCTCTCGAGGTCCTTGACGAAGCCCTCGTCGACGCCGACCGGACCGGCCTCCCCCAGGTTCGCCGCGGCGCTCTCGAAGGCGACGTAGCGGCCGTCGGCGGAGATCGAGAGCAGCGTGTATTCGCTCGCCCCTCCGCCGTCGGCCCACTCGCCGGCGGCGCTGACCGAAACCGGGAACGTCTGGTCGGCCGCTTCCGGAGCGGCGGCACCCGCCCGCCCGGCGAAGCCGCCGAGAATCAGCGCGCAGAGCGCCGCCATGAACAGCCACATACCTCTGCCAGCGCGCGAGCGCGCCCAGAACACACACGTGTGAGACATCCGTAACCCCTTTCCGCGAGGGCGTCGAGATGGAGGGATCGGAGGGAGGTCTCCTGGCTTCCGAGCGATGCCGCCGCGCCTTCCCGGCCGAGGCCAGTGGCTGCACTTGGTGCGTGCGGCGACTTCTCGTTCACAGTGGCGGGTCCGCGCCGGCTTCTCACCGGTCTTCCCTGTCCACCGATCCTTGAGTTGTCGGCGGCCAACCTATCGGAGATCCGGCCAGCCCGTTCGCCTTCCGCCGGACGCCGGTTTAGGTTTGGAAGCGTCAAGCGGTCGGGGGAACCCGGTGCGAACCCGGGACTGACGCGCAACGGTGATGGACGGTCGCCACTTCGAGCGGCCGCGCCGAGTCCGAATGCCCACCGCCTGACGCACACATAAGGACCCCTGTTTCGCGAACGGACGGTTCGGTCTCTTCTCCTCTCTTCTGGGAGGGGTGGCGCTCGGGCCGTCCCCTAAACCAGAAGGAGATCCAAGGATGCGTCTCATCATCGTGCGTGCGGCCCTGCTCGCGGCTGCGCTCGCCTCGCTGGCCGTGCCGGCAACTGCGTCGGCGACCGCGACGCCGGGCGAAATCTCGACCTCGCTCGGCAAAGGCGTCGAATACCTGAAAGGGCTGCAGGAAGAAAGCGGCGAAATCCCCGGCTTCGGCGGCGACTGGGCGCTGACCTCGCTGGCGGCGGCCGGAGTCGCGGCCGCCGACGTCAACAAATCGGGCAAAGAAGGCAAAGACGCCCGCAGCTGGTACGAAGGCGTCGTCGGCTCGCCGAGCTGGCCCGGCGAAGGCGCGACGGCGACCGACTACGAGCGCGGCGCGCTACTCGCCTACGCCGCCGGGATCGACCCGGCGCGCGTCTCCAAACGGCAGAACCTGATCGCCGGGGTCGCCTCCTACTACCAGCCGGAAAGCCCCGGCTACTACGGCTCGACGCTCAACGCCACCGTCTTCGGCCTGCTCGTGCTGGGCGAAGTGAAGACGACCGGCGGCGTGCGGCGCGTGCCCGCGGTCGTGCTCGAAGAGACGATCGCCGCGGTCAAGGCCAACCAGCACACCGACGGCGGCTGGACTTGGCAGAAAGCCGCGGGCAGCGAAGAAGCGCTGAAAAAAGCCTCCGAACCGGACATGACCGGGGCGGCGATGGCGGCGCTCTGCGGGGCCGGGGTTCCGAACACCGACACCGCGATCGTCAACGCGAAGAAATACCTGGCGTCGATCTTCGAAAAAAGCAGCGGCGCCTTCAAATCCGAATTCGGCGCCAACACCGACTCCAACGCCTGGGCGGTCGACGGGCTCAAAGCCTGCGGCCTGAACCCGCAGGCAAGCGAATTCACCGGCTCCAAACCGAAAGAAAACACGCCGCTCAACTTCCTCATCGGCCAGCAGGTGACGGGTGGCGGCTTCCGCTACCTGACCTCCGGCAGCACCGCCGAACAGTACGCCAGCCAGGACGCCGTCCGCGCCCTCGGCGCCGGCGGCTTCACCGCCGTGCCGCCGCCGCCGAAAAGCGGGCCGCAGTGGAAGGGCGTGACCGAATTCGCCGGCGGCGAAGCGGAAACGACCTCGCTGGCGCTGGTCGTCAACGACGGCAGCTCGCCGCTGCGGATCTGCTCGGTGACGCTGGCGCCGCAAGCGGCGACGACGACGCTGGCGACGGTGCTGAACGCCGCCGTCGCCGGCACCACGCCAGCCGCCTGCGTCACCGGCTTCCTGCCGGCGAGCGGCGAAGGGGCGATCACCCAGGTCAACGGGTTCCCGGCCGTTCCGGCGGAACGCTGGACGGTCTCGATCGACGGCGGCGGCGGCGAAACGGCGAAACGCTCGACCCCGATCCACGTCGGCGACACGATCTACCTGAACTACGAATAGGACCGCAACCTGCCGCGCCCGGCCGGCCCGCCCCCCGCGGGGCCGGGCCGGCCGGGCCTCTTGCGGCGTGGTCTATGCTGGCCGGCACATAAGAGGATCGGTGGACAGGGAAGTCCGGTGAGAAGCCGGCGCGGACCCGCCACTGTGATCGAGCGCAACACCCCAGTCGCACGTCGCACGCGACAGCCACTGGCCGAGGAGCCGGGAAGGCGCGGCGGGGCAGCTCGTAAGTCAGGAGACCTCCCTCCGATCCGTGAACGTCTACCGCCCTCGCGGAAAGGGGCCAAGGCATGCGAAAGCTATTCGCGGCGCTGTGCGCCGCATCCCTCCTGATTCTCTGCGTCGTCGCGTCCGTCGCGGCAGCCGCACCCACCAGCGTCAACGTCCGGATCGAGGGCAAGGAAGAAACCCTCTTCGAGAAGACGATCCCGGTCTCGGTCCACAAGGTGAAAGCCTCCTCCGACACGGAGGAACGCGACTGTGACGGGATCAACCCGCTTGACCCGGAGAACGTCGTCCCTGCGGTCACCCCCACCCTCGCCTCCGCCGAGGCGATGAGCTCGATCGGCGAGAGCTTCGACGGCCAGTGGTACGAAGGCTTCGGCGACTACTTCATCACCCGCTGGGGCCCCGACTCCCAGGACCCGGTCGCCGGCGCCTACTGGGGGATCCTCGTCAACGAGATCTACACCAGCGTCGGCGGCTGCCAGTTCCAGCTCGACGAAGACGACGAAGTGCTGTGGATCTGGGACGCCTTCAAAGGCCGCCCGACCCTCGCCCTCTACCCCGAAGCGGCTCACTACACCGTCGGGCCACGACCGACGAGGGCGATCGCCCAGCTCGGCCAGCCCTTCGCGGTCGAAGTCGTCTCCTTCCCCGACGGCGGCGAAGGGATCCCCGGTGACCGGCCCGCGCGGGCCGGCTCCTCCCCCTACGCCGGGGCCGAGGTCGCGCCGGTGACGGTCGATGCGAAGGGGTTCCAGCGGGTCGACACCGCGAGCCCGCAGACGGTCGCGACCGACGCCCAGGGCAGGGCGACGCTCGTCTTCAGCGAGCCCGGCGTCCACCGGATCAAGGCGACCGTCGGCGAACCGGGCGCCGAAGAAACCGTGGTCCGCTCCAACGGGCTCGAAGTCTGCGTCCCCGCCGCCTTCGGCGACTGCGGGGAATCGCGCCCGGCCGCCGACCCGCCGGCGCCGAGCCCGAGCGGTCCCGCCGCGCCGGCGCCCGGCGCGCCGCGCCTCGGCAAGCCGAAGCTCGACCGCAGCAGGCTCGCCCAGGGCAAGCTGCTGGTCAGCTGGAGGGTGCTCGATGCCGGCGCCGGCATCAGGCGCTGGCAGATCGCCGCCAAGGCGCTCGGCCGCCGGCACGCCCGCTTCATCGTCCGGGCCAGCGGCCGCCAGCAGACCAGGGCGACCGTGCGGCTGCCGCGCGGCGCCACCTACCGGCTGCGGCTGTCGCTCACCGACATGAGCGGCGCGACGGTCGTCCGCGGGCTCGGGAAGGTCACCGTCCCCGGTGGCGGCGCCGGCTAGACGGCGCCCCCTCACCGCGACGGCGCTGGCGCTGCTCCGGCTGGGGCTGGCCGGCGCCGTCGCCTCCGCACCCGCGGGTGCGGCCGCTGCCAAGCGCCAGAAACCGATCGAGGCCACCGTCCGCTTCCTGCAGGAAAGCCAGCGGCCGAGCGGCGGCTTCGCCAGCCCCGGCCGCAAGCCGAGCCAGAGCATCAGCGCCTGGGTCGCTCTGGCGCTGGCGGCGGCCGGGGTCAACCCGCTCGACCAGGCGACCTGCGGCGTCGACGCCTTCACCTTCCTGCGGACGCACTTCCGCGACAGCTTCCGCGAAGAGGCCGCCTGGCCGGCGGTGGCGACGACCGCCTTCGAGCGCGAACTGCTGGTCGTCGACGCCGCCGGGACCGACCCGCACGACTTCGCCGGCTTCGACCTCGTCGCCGAGATCCTCGCCCGCCAGCGCGGCGACGGCTCCTTCCCCTACGTGCCCGGCGGCCGCGGCGAAATCAACGACACCGCCTTTGCCGTCCTCGCCCTCAGCGCGGTCGACGAGCCGGCGGTGCGGCCGGCGATCGAGCGCGCCCTCGACTGGCTGGCGACGCAGCAGAACGACGGCGGCGCCTGGAGCTGGCAGGTGAAGGGCCAGCCCGACAACGTCGACCTGACCGGCGGCGTGCTCGAGGCGCTGAACGCTGCCGACCGCCCCGGCTCCACCGCGCAGGCGGCGGCGATCGCCTTCCTGCGGCGGGCGCAGAACCCCGACGGTGGCTTCTACGAATCCGGCGGCGGCGAATCGAACGTCGCCTCGACCGCCTGGGCGGTGCAGGGGCTGTGGGCGGCGGGGGAAGACCCCGAAACCTGGCGCACCGGCTCCGGCCTCGCCAGCGAAGAACCGCTCGACTACATGGAATCGCTGCAGCAGCCCGACGGGCACGTGCGCTGGAAGCGCAGCAGCGACATGAACGGGATCTGGATGACCGCCTACGTCCTCCCCGCCTTCGCCGGCCAGGCGCTGCCGGTGCCGCGGCTGCCGCGGGCGCTGCCGGGCGGCGCCGGGCCGCTGCCGGCGAGCTGCGAGGAACC
>CAZHLT010000296.1:0-1030 GCA_964533285.1 uncultured Conexibacteraceae bacterium
AGTGTCCGGCGGACCCCCCTGGACCGGCCGACTACAGCCAGCGCTGTCCGGGGCGACGGATCGCCGTCGCTGAGAGCTTTGGGTCAGAGCCAGCGCTGGCCGAGGCGGCGGATTGCTGCCTCTGAGAGCTTGATGGCGTTCTCCAGCGTGTCGAAGTCGACGTTCTCGGCGAGGTCGTGCCACCAGTGGTAGTTGGCGGGCTGCTTGAGGTCGGTGCAGCCGGCGAGGACGGCGGTCTCGTACCCGGCGGCGGCCGACTCGAGGCCGTCGGTGCCGTTGTGCAGGCGCAGGTTGGGGTAGAGCCAGATGCCGAGCTCCGCGGCAAGACCGTCCATGAAGGCGAGCGAGCGCGGCGGGTACTCGCGCATCTTCAGGAAGCCCTCGCCGCGCAGCACCAGCAGGTGCGGCGAGCCGATCGACTCGAGGCAGAGGAAGAAGGTCGAGTCGCGGCCCAGCTCGGGGAAGTGGCGCTCGCCGAAGGCCTTCATCCCCTCGCTGAAGGACTCCTCGGAGCCGGTCGAGAGCAGGATCACGCGGACGCCGGCCGGCGGCTCGGCGATGAGACGGCGGGCCAGCGAGAGCAGGGTGATGACCGAGGTGCCGTTGTCGTTGGCGCCGGGGACGACGCCGCGGGCGCCGATCTCGGCCATCGCCGCGACCGAGCCGAGCCCGAGCAGCAGCCCGAGCTTGGCGAGGAGGCGGCGGCCGCTGAGCGCGCCGAGCGCCGCCAGGACCGGGCCGCCGACGATCGGCGCCATCAGCGGCGGGCTGGTGTCGGTGCGCTCGATCAGGCCGAGGCGGTCGGCGATCTGCGGGATCTCGGGATGGAAGACGAGGCCGGAGTGGGCGGAGTCGTGGTGGGCGATGACGACGACGGTGCGCTCGGCGTCGCGGTCGCCGAGCTCGCAGACGACGTTGTAGGTGGTGCGGCGCGGGAGGACGCGGCGCAGCCGGCGCTGGCCGGGCGGGAAGTCGTCGGCGATGCCGGCGGCGCCGATGCCGCCCAGCAGGGCGCCGAGCGCGCGGCGCC
>CAZHLT010000297.1:0-4305 GCA_964533285.1 uncultured Conexibacteraceae bacterium
CTCAGCGCAGGATCGCGCCGACGCCGCGGCGCTCGAGCCCGCGGGCGACGATCAGCCGCTGGATCTCGTTCGTCCCCTCCCAGATGCGGTCGACCCGCAGCTCGCGCAGGAAGCGCTCGGCGACGTTGGAGCGCAGGTAGCCGCGGCCGCCGAAGATCTGCACGCAGCGGTCGGCGCAGCGCCAGGCCGCCTCGGAGACGAACAGCTTCGCCATCGAGGCCTTGGCGTGGACGATCTTCGGGTCAGCGCCGGCGTCGGCCAGGCGCGCCACCTCCAGCGTCAGCAGACGCCCGACGGCGGCGTCGGTGGCGGAGTCGGCGAGCGGGAAGCTGACCCCCTGGTAGTCGATGATCCGGCTGCCGCCCTGCTCGCGCCGGGTCGCCCAGGCGACGGTGTCCTCGAGCAGCCGCGACATCGCCCCGATCCCGTGCGCGGCGATCCCCAGCCGCTCCTCGGTGAACCAGGCGCGCTGCAGCTCTTCGCCGCCGCCGACGCCGCCGATCACCGCGTCGGCCGCGACCTCGACCCGGTCGAGCCGGATCGTCGGGTGGCCGTCCGGGTAGCTGTGGGTGAAGCGCGGGTTGTCGACGATCTCGACCCCGCCGGCGGCGACGTCGACGAGGAACAGGGTCGGCAGCTTCTCGCCGCCCTCGACCACGTTCGCCATCACGATCAGGACCTGGGCGACGTCGCCGGAGGTGACGAACCACTTCTCGCCCTCGAGCAGGTAGCCGCCCTCGCTCGGGGTCGCCGTCGCCGCGATCGCCGAGGGGTCGGAGCCGGCGTCGCGCTCGGTCACCGCGTAGGCGTCGCGCAGCTCGCCGCGCAGCGCCGGCCGCAGGTAGCGCTCGGCCTGCTCGGGGCTGGCGTGGGCCCAGACGTTGTAGGCGTTGGGGACGTGCCAGTGGATCGCGTTGGTGCTGCGGCCGAGCTGCTCGGCGACCAGCGCCCACTGCAGCCGCGTCCATTCCTGGCCGCCGTACCGCTTCGCGTGCAGGCCGCCGCCGAGGCTCGCGGCCAGCGCCTCGCGCTTGACCAGGTCGACCTTCTCCTGCGGCAGCCTGCCGTCGGCCGCCTCGGCCTCGAGCTCGAGCGGGATCAGGACCTCGTCGGTGAAGCGGCGCGCCCGCTCCTGGAGGTCGAGAGTCTCCTTATCTAGGGAGCTGGCGAGCATCGCAGCGGCAAGGTATCATGCTATTAACCACAAAGTCAGCACAAAGTCAGCGGCCGCCTCGGCGGCCCCAGCCAGGAGGAGCCAACCGTGATGGACGAGACGCAGGCAGGCGGACGCGGCGGGGCCGGGCTGGTCGGGATCGGGGCAGCTGACCTGGAGGCGACGCTGCAGCCGCTGGAGCGGGCGACGATGCTGCCGCCGGCCGCCTTCCTCGAGCCGGCGGTGCTCGAGTGGGAGCTCGCCAACATCTTCCGCGGCGGCTGGATCTGCGCCGGCCACCTCGCCCAGGTCGCCGAGCCCGGCGCCTTCGTCCGCCGCGAGGTCGGCGGCGAGAGCATCGTCGTGGTCGGCGGCGAGGACGGCGCGGTCCGCGCTTTCCACAACGTCTGCCGCCACCGCGGCGCCCGCATCGTCGAGGAGGTCGAGGGCCGGGTTCGCCGCCGGCTGCGCTGTCCCTACCACGCCTGGTCCTACGACCTCGAGGGCAAGTTGCAGGCGGCGCCGCACATGGACGGCGTCGAGGACTTCGACCACTCCTGCTACGGCCTGGTCGAGGTCCGCACGGCGGTCCTCGGCGGCCTCGTCTTCATCGACGTCGGCGGCGAGGCCGGGCCGGTGGAGGACCACGTCGGCGACCTCCTCGGCCACCTCGAGCACTACAGCAACGCCGCCCTGGCGCGCGGCGGGATCGAGACCTACGAGGTCGCCGCCAACTGGAAGGGGATCGCCGAGAACTACAACGAGTGCCTGCACTGCCCCGGCGTCCACCCGGAGCTGAACGCGCTCAGCGACTACATGAGCGGCGAGGGCCTCTACGGCGCCGGCGCCTGGTGCGGCGGCTCGATGACCCTCAACGAGGGCGCCGAGACGATGGGCAAGGAGGGCGGCCACGGCGTCCGCCCGCCGATCGCCACGCTCGAGCAGGCCGACCTGCGCAACATCCTCTACTTCGCGCTCTTCCCCAACGCGCTGGTCTCGCTGCACCCCGACTACGTGATGCTGCACACGCTCTGGCCGCGCCAGCCGGGCCTGACCGACGTCGTCTGCGAGTTCTTCTTCGAGCCGCAGACGATGGCCGAACCGGGCTTCGACCCGGGCGACGCGATCCGCTTCTGGGACCAGACCAACCGCCAGGACTGGCACGTCTGCGAGATCACCCAGCAGGGGGTCGCCGACGGCGGCTACAGCGCCGGGCGTTACTCGGCCGAGGAAAGCGACGTCCACGCCTTCGACGCGATGGTCGCCGCCCGCTACCGCGAAGGCCTGCGCGAGGTGGTCGCGTGAACCCGGTCGCCGCCAAGCTCGGCGAGCTGGGGCTGCCGCAGCCGCTCTCGGAGCTGGCCGCCCGCGAGTGGGACGCGATCGTCGTCGGCGGCGGCCACAACGGCCTCACCGCCGCCGCCTACCTGGCCCGGGCCGGGCGCAGCGTGCTGGTGCTGGAGCGGCGCGAGCGGCTCGGCGGCGCCTGCACCCTGGAGCGCCCGTTCGAGGACCAGGACTTCGTGGTCAGCCCCTGCGCCTACGTCGTCGGCCTGCTCGACGAGCTGGTGATCGAGGAGCTCGACCTGCGCCGCCGCGGCCTGCGCTTCTTCGTCGCCGACCCCAACCTCTGGGTCCCGTTCGAGGACGGCACCTCGTTCGGTCAGTGGCTCGACGACGGCCGCACCCAGGCCGACCTCGAGGCGATGGGCCTCTCGCGCAAGGACGTCGACGGCTACTGGGCCTACGAGGAGCTGTTCGACGAGGCCCGCAAGCTGCTGCGCACCGGCGCCCGCGACAGCTGGGTCGGCGATTCGCCGACGCGGCACGAGATCGAGGAGCTGCTGCACGGCGAGCAGGAGATGATCGACCTCGTCTTCGAGGCCTCGATCGGCGACGTCCTCGACTCTTACCTCGACGACCAGCGGCTCAAGGACGCGCTCTTCGGCCAGGGCGTGATCGGCACCTGGGGCGGACCGTATGAGCCCGGGACCGCTTCGATCAAATTGATGCACTACCAGGGGGATCTCGAAGGCCAGGGCCCGGTCTGGGGTTACGTCGAGGGCGGCATGGGGATGATCAGCTTTGCGATCGCCGACGCCGCGATCGAGGCCGGCGCCACCCTCGCCTGCGGCGTCCCGGTCTCGCGGATCCTCCCCGGCGAGGGCGTCGTCACCGAGGACGGGACGACGATCCGCGCCGGCGCCGTGCTCTGCAACGCCGACCCGAAGGTGGCGCTGGAGCTGCTCGGGGAGGCCGAGGTCGAGGCCGGCTTCCGCCGGCGGCTCGAGGCCTGGAAGGTGCGCAGCCCGGTGGTCAAGTACAACGCCGCGCTCTCGCGGCTGCCCGAATGGACCGCGGCGCCGGGGGCGGAGTGGCCGGCGCGGGCGACGATCGACGTCACCGGCGGCGTCCAGGCCTGCCAGGAGGCGTTCGAGAAGTGCGCCGCCGGCGAGCCGGCGGTCGGCTTCGGCGAGATCTACATCCAGACCGGCTACGACAAGACGCCGGCCCCGGCGGGCAAGCACCTGATGAGCGTCTTCGGCCAGTACGCCCCCTACGACATCGCCGACGGCGACTGGGAGAGCGCCCGCGACGGCGTCGAGCGCCAGTTCATCGACCTGATCGGCCGCTTCGCACCCGACTTCGCCGGCTGCCTCGAGCACAGCGAAGTCCTCGGCCCGCCCGACATCGAGAGCCGCATCGGCCTCACCGGCGGCAACATCTTCCAGGGCGAGGTGACGCCCGACCAGATGTGGGAGGGTCGCCTCCCCGCCCGCACCCCGGTCCCCGGCCTCTACCTCTGCGGCGCCGCGACCCACCCCGCCGGCAGCGTCATCGCCCTGAACGGGCGGAACGCCGCGGCGGCGCTGCTGATGGACCAGGGCGAGTCGGTCGACTTCGCCCCGGCGCCGTTGTAGCGAGGGACGCGGGGGGCCGAGGGACGGGCGAGGCGGGGCCGAGGGACGGCCGAGGGTTCGGGGGCTGGCCGTGGGAGGGGTGGGGTGTCCCTCTTCACTCGCCTACCTGGCTGGGTCGTCGCCGGCCGGTCCGAGAGCCGTGGCGGGCCAGCGGCGCAAAACGTTCAGAGGGACACCCCACCCCTCCCACCGGAACGGTCCCGAACTTCGGACCGCCCGGGGCGACGCCGA
>CAZHLT010000298.1:0-4129 GCA_964533285.1 uncultured Conexibacteraceae bacterium
GGTGATGAACCCCTCCGAATTCGCCGCCGGGCGCCTTGACGCCGAAGCCGTCGTCACCGACTTCCTGGGCCACTCCACGGCCGAACACTTCTTCCTCACGATCCCGCAGTCCCCGCCGGCGGACCCGTCCGCTCCCGAGAAGCCCGACTTCCGGTCGGTCAAGAGCTTCCGCGAACAGTTCGGGCTGGATCGCAACCACAGCTACACCCAGGCCCAGCTCACCAAGCTGATCCTCGAACTGATCTACGAATGGGAAGCGCAGAAACCCGTAGCGCTGCGCTCGGCCGAAGAATGGGGTTCGCCAATGCGCCAAGCGGAAGTGACCGAATTGGAAGAACGCGAACGGTATCTCGCGCAGGCGGCAGAGGTGATACCTGCTTGGGCGGAAGTCAACGCTCCCACCACGTATGGAGGCTACTACGTCAATCAACGCGAAGGCGGAAAGATTTTCGTCGGCTTCACTGTCAGCCAGAAAACCTTGGTCGAACAGTTGAAGTCCGGCGCTGGCCTGATCGGCAGCAGTCAGGTCTATGAATACCCGACCGCACCTACGGCGTCTCTGACTTCCTTGGAAGTCAGCGAAGAGAGTATTGCCGAAGCGATCGAAGGGGATCCGGGAGTATTGGCTGTGACGACCTCGATCAGATTGGAGCCTGAAAGCGGCAAGATCGAAGTCGCCGCGACGAATCCCTCTCTGGTCCAATCCTACCTTTCAGCCCATATCGGGTCGATGGCTCACGTCGAAGTTGTCACTGAAGAAGAAGAAGGGGGCCCGACCGGTCGGTGGAAGGCGTCCGGGGGGGTCGATGCTGGAGATGGACTCGTGACCGGTCCGACCACCTGCGACGACGGGAGCCCGGGTTGCATTGGTCGGTGCACCGCTGGGTATGCGGCCGTTGATCGTTCAGCTGGTCCTCCTTGGAAGTACTTCGTCCTCACTGCCGGCCACTGCTTCAACAAGTGGGCTCGAGCCCTCAGGACGGCGGACAGGGTACATCTGCTTCCTCGGGTGCCGGTCGGGGAAGTGACCCGCAGTTCCTGGGATCGCCCGGGTGGCGGTCTCAAGGTCGACGCGGAGGCGATTCTTGTTAGCTCGAGCCTGGCTACCGGCTACGTATTCCGCGGTCCGTCTGGGTCCGCACCGGACCGCTTCCCGATTCGCTCCGTGGGTCGCGCTTACGTTGGCGCGACCCTGTGCTGGTCTGGCGTTTACGGTGGCCGAAACTGTGGTTCCGCGGAAGGCTGGTTCCGGAAACGATATGACGGCCACTTCGGCAGAATGCTGGAAGTAGCGGCAGGGAGCGCCGAGGGCGACAGTGGGAGCCCGGTGTGGATCAGGGGCACCAAGACCGCGGTTGGCCAGGTCGCATTTCACTACGGACCGCACTGCACGACCCTTCACAAGAGCGGCTCAGAACCCCGCTTCTGTAAGCACACCGGGATCACGCCGCTGCTCTCTCGGGAAAATGTCGGGGTTCCCGCCGGCATACTTCCGGAACTTGGCCTCGACTTGTTGGTTAACTGAGGATCATGCCGCTCCTCGTCCTTCTGTTCGCGCTACTCGCGTTCTCTCATAGTGCCCAGACAGAGCACCCGGCTGACCGTCGATCCTCCGAGCCAGCATACGGTGCGTGCATTCACGCCAGCATCGCCGCTGGCAGCGCCCCGACGGCGATCAAGGTCGTTATCCGCTGTAGGGCCCCTGCCCGGGGGGATACCGTCGATCCGATCGTCGGGGGTGGCTTCGTCACGGGCCACAAGGCCCGGGAAGGTGGCATCGTCGGCTTTCGCCGCCGACCTGTCTTGCGTGGCCATTGGCTCGGATCCCGGTTCGGCAAATGCAAGAGGTATATGCGCCAGATCAACTGCTCGGCCAAGGCTGATGGTGCGATGTGGCTGATCGAGGTGATCCACGTGAGGCCTCGTAGTCGTTGCCACTTCACGGTCTCGATCATCGAATACGACCACTCACATTGCGGGCCGGGCGGCTGCCCCACTTCGATCAAGGTTCGCGAGATAGCACAGGGCAGGCCGCGCGGCTGCCGCTAGGCGGGTGCAGCTAGATCACAACATGTTGGGTCGTGAGCCAGGCTGGGTTTGACGGAGACCGTGATCTACCCCCGAAAAACTGGAGTCGGGATTCTGGAATCAGGCGGCCTGTTGGGTTGCGTGTAGATCCTCTATTTGGTCGGCGTGAGCATCCCGAGCGCCGAGTGGCGGCGGCGGGTGTCGTAGAAGAGCTCGATGTAGTCGTGGATCGCGTTGGCGAGCGCGATCCGGAATTACTGAATTCGATCACTCGGGCTGCACTAACGAGCAGTATGGCTGTCCGACCTCCGCCGAGACCCGCCTGGTGGCTCACGGTAGGCCGCGCCGCTGCACTGGTTGAGGCCCGCCGAGAACGCACTTGTTCCCGCATACCGGGAACAAGTGCGTTCTCGGCAGCGTCGGCTGGCGCCCTCGGGCCTGCCCGCTGATCTGGGGGCGAGATAGCTCGCCCAGGATGTTCACAACTGCCGCGCGCCGGCTCGCGAGCATCGGGGGGTGGCGGCAGATTCGGCGCAGCGCGGCCGGCGCGGGAGCTACCGGGCCGGGTTCTTCTTCGGCAGCCTCAGCTTCGCCGCGACGCTGGTCCTCGGCCTCGCCTCGACCGTGCTCACGGCGCGGCTCTACGGCGTCGACGTGGTCGGCGACTACGCCCTCGTCTTCGCTCCGGTCTCGGCCCTCTGGGTGCTCTCGACGGTGAAGGAGCAGCAGGCGCTGATCCGCGAGATCACCAAGCTCGAGCCGCGCCACCCGCGCGTGACCCAGATGTTCGCCGCCACCTTCGCCTTCTCGACGGCGCTGACCGCGCTGGTCGCGGCGCTCGACGCGCTCGCCTGCGCCGTCGTCTTCCCCGGTCCGCTCGACCGCCCCGACCTGCTGGCGCCGGCGCTGGTCTCGATCGCCGGCTACGTGCTGGTGACCAACAGCGGCTGGAACCTCGACTCGATCCTCTCCGCCTTCGTCGCCGGCCGCGCCCTGTTCCGCGTCCGCGTCAACGAAGCGCTCTCCTTCATCGTCCTCGCCACCGCCTTCGGGATCGCCTGGAAGTCGGTCTGGGGATTGGTCGCGGCGGCGATCGGCGCCTCGGCGGTCGCCCTCCTCCACCGCCTCGCGGCGGCCCGCCACTACGTCAGCCCGCGGCTGCGGCGGGGCGAATTCCGCCAGGGCCTCGCCTACCTGCCGGACATCCTCCGCTTCGGCCTGCGGGCGACGCCGGGGCAGATCTTCCAGGGGGTTAGCCAGCAGGGGGCGACCTGGGCGATCGGGATCGTCGCCCCGAGCGCCGTGGTCGGTGCCTACAGCCGCGCCCAGGTGGTCCCGAAAAGCATCCAGCAGGCGAGCATGAAGATCACCGAAGTCCTCTTCCCGACCCTGGTCGCCCGCCGCGACGCCGGCGACGGCCACGGCTTCGACCGGGCGATGGTCGACTCGATTCGCTACGAAGTGATCGGCATGCTGCTGCTCGCCGCCGGGCTGGGTGGCGCCGCCGGGCTGGTGATGCGGGTCTTCGGCCCCGGCTTCGAGGCGGCGGCGCCGGCGCTGGTCCTGCTGCTGCTGTTCCCGGTCCTGGCCGCGGTCTCGATCACCCAGACGCAGGCGCTCTGGGCGCTGGAGCGGCCCGGCCTGACCAGCCTCGTCTCCGGCCTGCGGATGCTGGTCACCGTTGCCCTGCTGGTGGCGCTGACCCCGAGCATGAACTACGTCGGGCCGCCGCTGGCGCTGCTGGCCGGGATGCTGGTCGCGATCGCAATCTACGGCTGGGTCCTGCGCGCGCACATGACGCGGCCGCTGCGCGAGATCTGGCCGCCGCGCGAGCGGCTGGCGCTGGCGCTCGCCTTCGCCGCCGGCTTCGGCGCCGCCCGCGCGGTCGAAGCGGCCTGGGGCTCGCTGGTCGCGCTGCCCTTCGCGCTCGTCCTCGGCTCGCTCGTCTACCTGCTGTTCTTGGTCGCGCTCGGCGGCCTCAACCAGCGCGACTGGCAGCGCCTGATGGGGTTCGTCCGCCGCACCCCGATGCGGCGGCTGGCGATCCTCGCCTCGGCCGCCCTCGCCCTGCTGCTGGCGCTGCCGGCGGCGGCCGGCGCCG
>CAZHLT010000299.1:0-5256 GCA_964533285.1 uncultured Conexibacteraceae bacterium
AGAGCAACTCGACAGGGGGCGCTTGAGCTCCCGCAGCATCGTGCCGATGAAGCGCTCGGCCGCGCGATCGCTTCCACCCGCTCAGCAGGCGTGGCGTTGTGGAAGCGCTTGGGGGCGGAGCTGCGGCCCAGCAGCCCTGCCTCTCCCTCGGCCAGACAGCAGACGGCCCCATTTGCGGGCCGTCCTCGCGCTCACTCCGGCGGCCTCGGCCGCCTCCGTGAGCGCGACCCCCTTCTCGAGGGGACCCCCTTGACCATCCTCGCCCTCCCCTTCGGGCCGAGGGGAGCGTTGGCGTGAACCTTCATCCGGGCCATCTCCTCGGTACTGGGGCTTCGACAACCACCAGCCTCCGAGGAGGCCCGGATGAACGACGTGCTTGGGATTACAGCTATGGGCCAGCGGGCCGGTCTGGGACCCGCGGCTCGCCGAGGCCGTAGGTCTCGTAGGCGCCGAACTTGCTGAAGGTCTTGTGGGTCGGGCCGTGGTAGTCGGAGGAGGCGGTGGGGACGAGGCCGAGCTCGTCGCAGAGCTCGAGCAGGTGCGCGGTCTGCTCCTCGCTGTGGGTCGGGTAGAAGGTCTCGACCCCGCCGGCGCCGAGCGAGCGGATCAGGTCGTCGACCTCGTGGCGGGCGTCGATGTCCCAGTAGGGATGGGCGATGACGGCGACGCCGCCGGCGGCGCGGATCAGCTCGATCGCCTCCGCCGCGGTCGGCCAGCGCCGCGGCACGAAGGCCTTGGCGCCGGGCACCAGGTACTCCTCGAAGAAGGGTCCGAGGTCGCCGCTGGCGCCGGCGGCGCGGGCGATGTGGGGGCGGCCGATCGAGAGCGCGTCGCCAGCCTCGCGGACGGCGTCCTCGAGGTGGAGGTCGAAGCCCTCGGCCCGCAGCTTCGCGACGATCTCGCCGGCCCGGGTGACGCGCTCGTGCTGGGCGCGCTCGCAGGCGGCGGCGATCTTGCCGAGGTCGATCCAGTAGCCGCAGACGTGGAGGTCTTCGGCGTACTCGTGGACGCAGGACATCTCGATCGCCGGCACCAGCTCGATCCCCAGCCGCCCGGCCGCGGCCGCGGCCTCTTCGACCCCGGCGATCGCGTCGTGGTCTGAGAGGGCCAGCGTCGTCACCCCCGCCTTCGCCGCTTCCTCCACCACGGCGGCCGGCGCCAGCTGCCCGTCGGAGACCGTCGAATGGCTCTGCAGCTCAATCAGCACGCGCCGCAGCCTAACCCGCGGCCGGCAGCGACGACGACCGCGATTTCCGACTAAATTCTCGGGATTCATTAGGGCGCCCTTATTAGGGTTCCCTAATCCGTGCTACGGTACCGCGCGCAATCGTCTGAGTGGTCTGCGATTTGCTCGGGCGAGGCCGATGCGGGGAGGCCGCATCGACACAAGACAAAGGAGGGGTTCTGATGTCGAGTTCGATACTCGGGAGAGTCGGGAGGCCGCTGGCTGCCCTGGCGGTGGTGGCCGCGATGTTCATGGGGTTCAGCGTCGCGTCAGCGGCAGCGTCCGTCGAAGTCACAGTGGAACCGGGCTCGGTTGACACCACAGTGTTCCCCGAACCCGTGGAAATCACAATCACGGGCCATGGGTTCGGCGAATACAACGCGAAAGACATCCGGGTAGGGGTCTGTCAGACACCGCCGATCGAATTCGTCCCGCCCTGCGGGGCCTTCGCGAGCAACACCACGATCGACGAATCCGGCGAGCTCCACGCGACGATCGAACTGGAATCCGCGACGATCGCGAACGACCACTTCGGCGTCACGCCGGGTCAGCCCAAATCGTTCACCTGCGGCGAAAGCAATTGCGACGTCGTCGTCTCCTACCACCCGGAAGGGGGCGGCCAGACGGTGCTCGATTCGGTGGCGCTTCCGTTCACACCCTAGGACCGTGATCCCGAGCCCCGACCCCGGCACCCGGGGTCGGGGCTCGCTCTTGCCACCCGCCCGACCGCCCGGGCCGCGACCAGCCACCCAAGACCAGCCAGGAGGCCGTTCCACGTGCATCGCCAAGCTTCGTCACCATCCTCGCCGGGCGCGATCAGCCTGACCGCGCTGCTCGCGCTGACGCTGATCGTCTGCGGCGCCGCGCTCACCTCACCCGCTCGCGCGGCGACCACCGCGATCTCCGCGGGCTCGCTGACCTGGGGCTTCAAGGAATCCTGGCGCAACTACGCCGGCGCCGGCACCGTCAGCGAAGGGGCGACGGTGAACGGGGACGGCACCTACTCGTTCCCGGTCTCCTCCGGCTCCTTCGACGACGAGACCGACACGACGATCCTCGAGCTCGACGGCCGCGTCCACTGGCAGGCATACCCCGACTACCCCGAACCGGGGAAGTGGGGGCTCGACACCACCTTCACCGACCTGCGGCTCGAAATCGGCCCGACGGCCCAGGTGCTGCGGGGCACCCACATCGGCTACCTGCGCTCCGACCCCGGTGGCGCGCTGCACGTCGACGAAGGCGTCGTCCTCGCCAAGCTGCAGATCGGCGGGGCGGGCGCCTCGTTCGCCGGCGGCACCAGCAGCTGGTCCGGGATCGGCGCCCTGGCCGGGCCCGGGTTCAGCATCTACCCGGAGGGCACCGTGCTCGACACGCTCTCCTTCCAGTACGTCGGCTCGGGTGGCGTGCCCGATCTCGGCGAGCACTTCGACAAGCCCGGTCAGGTGGTGCTCGAGCCCGAGGGTCGCTGGGTCACCGCCAACCCGCCGCTGAGCCAGACCCGCGAAGCGCGCGACGTCTTCGCCCGCGGCGCGGCCGGCGTCGTCCACATCGTCGAAGGCTATGACACGAGCGCCGCAACCGGGGTGACGACGATCTCCGCCCACGATCCGGTCACGCTCCAGCCGGTCGGCACCCCGCTCGCGATCACCTACCAGAAAAACCAGGGTCACTACGTCAAGTTCGGCTTCGACCCCACCACCGACACCCTCTTCTACGTCACCGGCCGGGACGGCGCCAACCAGAAAGAAACCACGGTGCGCCGCGCCCGCTGGAACCCGGTCACCGAGAGCTACGACCAGGAAGCGATCGGCCACCTCGACGAAACCGCCGGGAACATCGTCGGCTCGGTGGTCTGGAACCCGGTCAGGCACGAGGTCGGGGTGACCGCCACGACGCTCGCGTCCTCGGGCTTCAACCACATCGCCGACCTCTACACGTTCAGGCAGTCGGGAGGGGTCTGGGAGTCGGACAAACGGCCGATCGTCGTCCCGGAAACCGGCCAGCTCGAAGGTCTGTCGGCGAAACTGCCGCAGGTCTTCGGGACGGTCAGCCCGCTCGACGGCCAGAGCCTCGCGGTGGCCCGCGACGGCTCCTACATCCAGGCGCCGGAGTCGGCCGTCGCCACCGTCGGCGGCGGCGCGAAAGTGCCGATGCCGGCGCTGCGGATCGAGCCGGAGTGGGGGGCGAGCCCCGTGGTCACGCTGCTCTGGGACACCCAGCTCCCCGAAGAACCGGGGCAGACCTACTTCTCGTGGGGGGCGGCGTCGATCGGCGCCGACGGCTCGGTGCTGCTGAACGGCGTCGGCAGCCGGGTCGAGCGCTACGTGCGAGTCGACGTCGACGGGGACGGCGACGCCGTCGTCGACCCGATCGTCGACGCCCCCCAGGGTTACCTGGCGGGCGGCAACGCCTTCGCGACCTCGATGGCCGGCGACCCCGTGCGCGGCTGGGAGTGGGCGACCGACCGCCGCGACCCCGACGGCTACACGGTCGACACGCTGATCGACGACGAGGTGGTCAGCCGCTTCGCCTATCCGGAGCTGATCTCGCCGACCGCTGGCTTCCCGGTGATCGACGTCGGCCTCGACGGTGCCGTCTACCTGCCGATCGAAGACTCCGCGACCGAGCACTTCGGCTACCAGCGCCTCGCGATCGAGGGCGTGCTGCCGACCTTCGCCGGCCAGCCGGCGGCGGCGTCGGTCTCGCTCGAGGCCGGCGAGCAGAGCAGGCCGGCTTCCTTCACCTCGACGGTGAGCGGCGGCCAGCCGGCGGCGACCCGCCAGTGGCAGGTCGAGCCGGCCGCCGGGTCGAGCTTCACCGACATCGAGGGCGCGACCGGCCCGGACCTGACCGTTGCCGCCACCCGGGAGATGAACGGCAACCGCTACCGCGCCGTCTACACGAGCGCCGCCGGCACGATCGCCTCCGACGCGGCCACGCTCACCGTCGAATACGCCCCCAGGCTGGTCTCCCAGCCGAAGAACCGCACGGTCACCGAAGGCAGCGACGCGGTCTTCCTGCTCGGTTCCGACGCCAATCCCGAGCCGGCGGTCGGCTGGCAGCGCCGCGTCGGCGGCTACTGGGAGGACATCGCCCCGGGCGACGACAACTTCGGGCTCGCCGGTCCCTCGCTGACCGTCGTCGACACCAACACCGACCAGAGCGGCTCGCTGTTCCGCGCCAAGCTGGTCAACCCGATCGGCACGGTCTACTCGCAGGTGGTGAAGCTGACCGTCGAGTCGAAGGTCTCGATCCCGGCCGGGGGGGTCGACCTCGACCACGTCAGCCTCGACTGGACCGGCAACGAGGAGATGCAGAAGGCGCCGCCGGTCGGCGGCTCCAACTACTTCTCCGCCGGCGCCTCCGACGGCAGCGCGGCGACCTACTCGGCCGCGGTCGGCAACGTCAGGGTCTTCCAGGTCGCGGCCGGCGGCGGCGAGAGCCTCGCCACCTACGCGACCCGCGCCGCCCACCTCGGCGGCGGCGAGCAGCTCGTCCGCCTCTACGGCGGCGCCGGCCACGTCGATCCGGATGGCTCGGCCAGCGTCAGCTGGCAGGGCTCCTTCTCGGTCAACTTCTACGGCGGCCTGGTCCCCTTCACCTTCGTCGACCCCGAGCTGACGGTGGACGACACCGGCAGCGGCGCGCTCAGCGCGACGATGGTCGGCTGCGCCTCGAGCGAGGCGAACCCGACCGTCTGCGAGCCGTTCGCCGCGCAGCCCGAGGTGACGGTCGCCACCTTCTCGGGGGTCGAAGTCGACCCCGGCGGCGAGGTCGCGATCGAGCCCGACTTCGACGGGGTCGAGGTCGAGATCCCCGCCGGCGGGACGCTGCAGAACCGGACCGTCGCCGGCTGGGGCGCCTGGCCGCAGACCTTCGTCGACTTCCACCTGAAGACCGGGCTCGGCGCCTACTGGTACTCGTCGGGCGGCAGCTTCGATCCCGCCAAGCCGCCCAGCCCGCTGCTGGGCGACTTCGACGGGGTGTCGTTGCCGGCGCCGCCGGCGCCGGCAGGCGGCGGACCGGCTGGC
>CAZHLT010000300.1:0-3720 GCA_964533285.1 uncultured Conexibacteraceae bacterium
CTCCACCAAGGGACCGAGACCACCTTTCTCTCCGCTATGCGGCGAGCCAGGTGGTCTCACAAAGACGCCGGAGAGAACTGTGGTCTCGGCAAGGGAACGGGGCGCCGAAGGCGCTGTTGAGCTTTGTCTCGCCATAGGCGACAAAGCTCAACAGCAAGCGCTAGCACCAAGCGTGTGGCAGTCCTTTTCCGGACCTATTCCGGAAAAGGACTGCCACACGAGACACGGAGCGCTTCGTCCCTCGGGAGCTCTTGGCGAGAGACGGCACGGCCCCGTCCCTCGGGAGCTCTTGGCGAGAGACGGCACGGCCTCGTCCCTCGGGAGCTACACGCCCATCGCTGGCCGGGGCTTGACTCGGTGGCGCCTGCGACGGTCCCGAGGGTCGGGGCCGGTCCGTGGGGAGGGGTGGGGGGGGCCTCGGTACGTTGTGCGCCGCTGGCCCGCCCCGGCGCGCGGACCGGCCGGCGGCGATCCAGCCAGGTAGGCGAGTGAAGAGGGACACCCCACCCCTCCAGGCAGACCCCCTGCTCCTGGCTGGGCAGTCGCTCGCCTGCCGCCCTCGCTACCCGGCTGAAGCTCCCGCGGCGGCTTCGCTGGCCTCCCCCGCCAACTGTTCGAGGTAGGTGTCGAGATCCCGTGCCGTAAGTCCCTGCGGTTCGGCCTGCAGCTCGGATTCGGCGACCGGGCCGCGGGGGCCGGCGACGACGGCGATGCGGTCGGCGCGCTTGCTGCCGTCGCCGACCAGGACCAGGGAGCCGTTGATGCCGCCGGGCAGCATCCCGGTGAAGACGCGGTCGGGCTTGAACGGCAGCTTCGCTTCGGCGTGGTTGGCGGCGAAGCGCAGCGGTTCCTCGAGCGTCAGCTCGCGCCGCTTCGCGTAGGCGCGGAAGAAGGCCTCGGCGGCGTACTTCTGGGAGCTCTTGCGGACCCGGCCGCGGAAGACGAAGAAGAAGATGATCAGCAGCAGCGCCCCCTCGATCGCCGCCAGCAGCGCGAAGGCGCCCTGGACGCTGAGGACGATCGGGATCGCGGCGCCGGGGATGTTGAGGAGCAGGGTGATGCCGATCGCCGTCCCGAGCGAGCCGAGGATGGTCCCCGGCGCGGTGCGCAGGGCGCCGGCGAACTGGCCGGTGGCGGCGCCGACGCTCTCCGGGGTGCCGCTGTCGACGTCGGCCAGGAACGTCTCCATCTTCGAGTCGGCCAGCTTCGGGTCCTTGGCCGCCTCCGCTTCGGCGCCGCCGGTCGCGGTCTCGTCCAGCGACTCCTCGCGGATCGCTTCGGCCAGATGGGCGGCGTCGCCGCACAGGGTCTCCAGCTTCTCGGGCAGGTTGAGGTAGGTGTCGCGGGCGACGCAGAGGACGCCGGCGGCCAGTTCGAAGCCGAACTCGTCGTCGCTGCGGGCGAGCCAGTCGATCAGCGCCGGCGAGAACAGCTGCGCGGTCCAGCTCGGGCTGGCCCCCTCGTAGGCGTAGGCCCACGCGTCCTCGAGCCCGGCGTGGCCGCCGAGGTCGACCTTCTGCATATCCTCCAGCGAGCCGCCGAGCCCGGTCAGCTTCGTGCCGGCCCCCCTGAAGCCCATGTAGGGCATGAAGCCGATGCTCTCCGGCACCCGGGTGACGACGATCGTGAACGGCCGCTCCTCGTGGTGGGTGTCGTTGTCGGAATCGGTCCAGGTGTAGGTGTAGGTGAAGTGGGCCAGGGTGCCCTCGATCCCGCCCGGCAGGGCGCCCGTGGCGGCCCCCTCGACGACCCCGTCGCGGCCCAGCAGATCGCCCTGTTCGGGCAGCTCGGCGCCCTCGGAGAAGGCCAGCCCGTGCAGCTTCGCGAACTCGGCGATGGCGTCGGCGGGCGGCACGGCGGGATCCTATCCGCGCCATTCGCGCCGAATCGAGGCGAAAATGTGCCAACCTCGTCGCAAAACCCCGCTCTTAGCGCACGGGTGGCGCGCCGAGCCGGGCGTGCGGGCTCGGTAGAGTTAAGGGACAGAAGGGCGCTCTCCGATAACCAAGGAACGCCCGCCGGTACTAACTCGGGCCTTCCGGGTTCGAGAACAAAGAGGTCTCATTTGTTCGAGCGATTCACTGAGCGAGCCCGCCAAGTCGTCGTCCTAGCGCAGGAGGAGGCTCGGACGCTCAAGCACAACTACATCGGCACCGAGCACATCCTGCTTGGGCTGCTTCGCGAGGAGGAGGGTCTCGCGGCGCGGGTGCTCGAGTCGCTGGACATCACCGTCGAACGAGTCCGCTCGCAGGTCGTCCGCATCGTCGGCTCAGGCGAGGAGGTGACCTCCGGCCAGATCCCGTTCACCCCGCGCGCCAAGAAGGTGCTCGAGCTGGCCCTGCGCGAGGCGCTCAGCCTCGGCCACAACTACATCGGCACCGAGCACATCCTGCTCGGTCTGGTGCGTGAGAACGAGGGCGTCGCCGCCCGCATCCTGCTCGACTTCGACGCCGACTCCGACAAGATCCGCAACGAGGTGATCCGGATGCTCTCCGGCCCCGGCGGCCGGCGCCAGGGCTCCGGTGGCGGCTCCGGCTCGGGCGAGGGCAAGAAGTCTTCGAAACTGCTCGACCAGTTCGGTCGCAACCTGACCCGCCTCGCCGAGGAGGGCAAGCTCGACCCGGTGATCGGCCGCGAGACCGAGATCGAGCGGATCATGCAGATCCTCTCGCGCCGGACCAAGAACAACCCGGTGCTGCTGGGCGAGCCGGGCGTCGGCAAGACCGCCGTCGTCGGGGGCCTGGCCGCGCGGATCAACAAAGGCGAGGTGCCGGAGCTGAGGAAGAACAAGCAGATCTACACGCTCGACCTGGCCGCCCTGGTTGCCGGCTCCAAGTACCGCGGCGAGTTCGAGGAGCGGCTCAAGAAGGTGATGAAAGAGATCACCCAGCGCGGCGACATCATCCTCTTCATCGACGAGCTCCACAACCTGGTCGGTGCCGGCGCCGCCGAGGGCGCGATTGACGCCGCCTCGATCCTCAAGCCGGCGCTCGCCCGCGGCGAGCTGCAGACGATCGGCGCGACGACCCTCGACGAGTACCGCAAGTACCTCGAGCGCGACTCGGCGCTGGAGCGCCGCTTCGCCCAGATCCGCGTCGACCAGCCCTCGCCCGAGGACACGGTCCGGATCCTCGAGGGGCTGCGCGAGCGCTACGAACAGCACCACCGGGTGACGATCAACGACGAGGCGCTGGCCGCCGCCGCCGAGCTCGCCGACCGCTACATCTCCGACCGCTTCCTGCCCGACAAGGCGATCGACCTGATCGACGAGGCCGGCTCGCGGATGCGGATCAAGTCGATGAGCACGCCGCCCGTCTACCGCGACCTCGAGGAGGAAATCGAGGCGACGCGGCGCGACAAGGAGGCCGCGATCGAGGCCCAGGAGTTCGAAAAAGCCGCCAACCTGCGCGACACCGAGCGGCAGCTGACGACGAAGAAGCGCCAGCTCGAAGACGAGTGGGCCGAGGGCGAGAACGGCGAGCGCCCGGTCGTCGGCGAGGAGGAGATCGCCGACATCGTCTCGATGTGGACCGGCATCCCCGTCTTCAAACTGACCGAGGCGGAGACCAAGAAGCTGATCCGGATGGAGGAGGAACTGCACAAGCGCGTGATCGGCCAGGAGGTCGCGATCACCGCCGTCTCGAAAGCGATCCGCCGCTCCCGCGCCGGGATCAAGGACCCGAAGCGGCCGGCCGGCTCGTTCATCTTCCTCGGCCCCTC
>CAZHLT010000301.1:0-1820 GCA_964533285.1 uncultured Conexibacteraceae bacterium
GGCAGGGCGGAGTTGGGCCTGCGCCTGGATGAGCGGGCGCTGGAGCGGCTCGGCAGCGGCTCGGCGGTTTTCCGCGTGCGCGCGGTGCTGCGCGCGGGCAGTCGTCGCTCGGTCCAGGTGCTGGAAGCTCGGCTGCGGCGGCGGCAGGCGTCGCCGCAGGGGAAGGATCCGGGGGCGCCGCAGTCGGGGCCGGTCTCGGCCGAACCGCCGCTGCTGGCGCGGCCGGCGACCGCCGTCGACGTCGGCGCCGTGCAGATCTCCTGGTACCCGCGGGACTCGTGGATCAGGTACGCGTCCAGCGGCGCCGCCGCGGGCGACGGGATCTTCGTCTCCGGTGGTGCCAGCGCCGTCGACTCGACCGCGTCGGCCTGCCCCGACCGGCCCAGCCCCAGCGACGCGGCGCTTCCGTACGAGATTAGGTTCACGCCGCGGGCCAGCTGGTATGACCCGGTCAGCGGCACCGCCGCCGTCTACGGGTCCGGCAGCGTCCGCTTCCGCTGGAAGGCGCACACGATCGACCTCACCGCGTCGAACCCGGAGATCGAGATCAACGGCGCCGGCTCGCGGGCGATCTTCCGCTTCTCGGGCTCCGAAGGGACGCCGTACCCCGACCAGCGGGCGGACCTCGTCAGCCTCGACGTCGCCGGGCAGCCGACGGTGACGGGTGGCGGCAAGGCCTTCTCCTACGCGCTGATGCGCGGGACGCTGACCGAAAACGGGGTCAACGTCTTCGCCGGCTTCTACCCGCCGCCCGACAACGACGAATTCGGCTGCGTCTCGGTCTCCTTCACGACTCCCTGAGACCTCTCGCCGCCCGGCGCGGCAGCCCGGCTGCGGCCAGTTGGGGAGGTCGTGCACCCCTGCCGAAAACACTCAAGCGAGCGAGGCGAGCGTCTTCGGCAGGGGTGCACGACCTCCCAGGGCAGACCTAAATAGACTGCGCCGCCGTGTTCCAGAAGGTCCTGATCGCGAACCGCGGCGAGATCGCCATCCGCGTCGCCCGCACTCTCGAAGAGATGGGGATCGCGTCGGTTGCCGTCTACTCGGAGATCGACCGCGACGCGCCGCACGTGCGCGCCGCCGACGAGGCGTACCTGATCGGCCCGGCGGTGCCGGCCGAAAGCTACCTCGACATCCAGAAGATCATCGACACGGCGAAGGAAGCCGGGGCGGAGGCGATCCATCCCGGCTACGGCTTCCTCGCCGAGAACGCCGACATGGCCCGCGCCTGCGCCGAGCACGGGATCACCTGGATCGGCCCGCCGCCGGAGGCGATCGAGGCGATGGGCTCGAAGACCAAAGCGCGCGAGATCATGGCCGAGGCCGGGGTGCCGATCGTGCCCGGCGCGACCGAGCCCGCCCCCGACCTCGAGGCCGCCCGCAAGCAGGCCGAGGAAGCCGGCTACCCGGTCGCCTGCAAGGCCGCCGGCGGCGGCGGCGGCAAGGGCTTCCGGGTGGCAATGACGCCGGACGACCTGCAGGAGGCCTACGAGGGCGCGGCCCGCGAAGGCGAGAAGTTCTTCTCCGATTCGCGCGTCTACGTCGAGCGCTACCTCGAGGACCCGCGCCACGTCGAGGTCCAGGTGCTCGCCGACGGCCACGGCAACGTGATCCACCTCGGCGAGCGCGACTGCTCGATCCAGCGCCGCCACCAGAAGGTGATCGAGGAGGCGCCGGGCCCGCACGTCGACGAGGAGATGCGGGCGCGGATCGGCAAGATCGCGACCGACGCGGCCGCCGCCGTCGGCTACCGCGGCGCCGGCACGATCGAGGGCATGCAGGTCGGCGAGGAGTACTTCTTCCTCGAGATGAACACCCGC
>CAZHLT010000302.1:0-8402 GCA_964533285.1 uncultured Conexibacteraceae bacterium
CGCGGTTGACACGTGACTATTTGGTCACCTATAGTCGGCGGCGTGGACGAGGTCTTCAAGGCGCTGGCCGACCCGACGCGGAGGGAGCTGCTCGACGAGCTGTTCGCCCGCGACGGCCAGAGCCTGAGCGAGCTCGAGCGGCGGCTGCCGATGTCGCGCTTCGGCGTGATGAAGCACCTCAGGGTGTTGGAGGAGGCGGGCCTGGTGAGGACCCGCAGGCAGGGCCGCGAAAAGCTCCACTACCTGAACCCCGTCCCGATCCGGCTCATCCACGACCGCTGGGTGAGCAAGTACGCCGAGTCCTGGGCGGCACCGCTCAGCCGGCTCAAGCACGACCTCGAGGAGGAGGACGAGAGATGAGCGAGAGAGAACCGTGGGAGGTCGTCGACGGCCGCGCGATGGCGGTCTTCGAGATCTACATCAAGACCACGCCGGAGCGGCTGTGGGAGGCGATCACCGACCCCGAGCAGCGGGCGAGGTACAGCTTCGGCGTCCGCACCGAGTCCGACTGGACGGCGGGCTCGGAGTACCGCTCCGGGGTGCCGGGGGTGGTCGAGATCGCCGCCGGCGAGAACCTCGAGGTCGACCCGCCGCGGCGGCTGGTGCAGACCTTCCGGGCGCTGTGGAGCGACGGCGTCAGGGGCGAAGGGGTCTCGCGGGTGACCTGGGAGATCGAGCCGGTCGGCAGCTCCTGCCAGCTGCGGGTCGTCCACGACCGCCTGCCCGAGGGCGCCAACAGCGAGCTGTTCGGCGGCTGGCCGATGATCCTCTCCGGGCTGAAGACCCTGCTGGAGACCGGCGAGCAGCTCGACACCCCGGGGTCGCTGCGCTACTCGGGGGCGAACGGGTAGCGGCTTGTCCCGGCGCTCCCGACGCCGTAGCCTTGGCGCGATGGCGGGAGTGACCGAGGTGCGGGTGCCGGCCCTGGCGCTGGAGGAGCTGCGCAGCGTGATCGCCGAGGACGCCTGGGAGCGGCTCGAAGGCGGGCTCGACCAGGCGCGCTCGCTGCTTGCCGGCCGCTCGCTGTGGAACGTCAACACGACCGCGGCCGGGGGCGGCGTCGCCGAGATGCTCTGGTCCTGGGTCGGCCTGGCCCAGGGCCTGGGGATCTCGATGCGGTGGCTGACGATCTCCGGCCGCCGCGACTTCTTCGCCCTGACCAAGCGGCTGCACAACTTCCTCCACGGCGAGCCCGGCGACGGCGGCGAGCTCGGCGCGGCCGAGCGGCGCCTCTACGAGGAGGTGACGGCGGCCAACGCGCCGGCGCTGCTGGAGGCGATCGGTCCCGACGACGTCGTCTTCCTCCACGACCCGCAGACGGCGGGGCTGGTTGTGCCGCTGGTCGAGAGTGGCCGCACCGTGGTCTGGCGCTGCCACATCGGCAGCGACGAGCAGAACGACCTCAGCGCCGCCGGCTGGAGCTTCCTCCAGCCCTACGTCTGCCGCGCCGAAGCGTGCGTCTTCTCGCGCCGCGCCTACGTCCCCGACTGCTGCGAGGGGATGCTGGTGGCGATCGTGCCGCCCTCGATCGACGTCCTCTCGGCCAAGAACCAGGATCTGGCAGCCGAGCAGGTGGCGGCGATCCTGCGCCAGGCGGGGCTGGCGCCGGGCGGCGCGGGGCGGGTCGCGGGGGCGGAGTTCCGCCGCCGTGGCGGCGACCTCGAGCCGATCGTCCACCGCGCCGAGCTGATCAGCAGCGGCTCGCTGCCCGAGGCCGGGACGCCGCTGGTCGTCCAGGTTTCGCGCTGGGACCGGCTGAAGGACCCGGTCGGGGTGATCGAAGGCTTCGCGGCAGCGGCGGCTGGCTCGCCGGCGCACCTGATCCTCGCCGGGCCGAACCCCGGCAGCGTCAGCGACGACCCCGACGGGGCGATGGTCCTGGCCGAGGTCGAGCTCGCCTGGCGGCGGCTGCCGGAGGAGGTGCGCGAC
Source organism: uncultured Conexibacteraceae bacterium (assembly GCA_964533285.1). Classification (GTDB taxonomy): domain Bacteria; phylum Actinomycetota; class Thermoleophilia; order Solirubrobacterales; family 70-9; genus VAYN01. The sequence continues at coordinate 1,930 of CAZHLT010000302.1, forward strand.
CGCGTCCACCTTGCCTGCCTGCCGATGGAGGACCTGGAAGAGAACGCGGCGATCGTCAACGCGCTGCAGCGGCGGGCCTCGATCGTCGTCCAGAAGAGCCTCAAGGAGGGCTTCGGGCTGACCGTGACCGAGGCGATGTGGAAGGCGCGGCCGGTCCTCGCCAGCGCCACCGGCGGCATCCGCGACCAGATCGAGCACCGGGTCAGCGGCATCCTGCTCGACAACCCGCTGAGCCGGGCCGAGTTCGCGGCGGCGCTCGCCGAGCTGCTCGGCGACGCCGAGTGGGCGGCGCGGATCGGCCTCGCCGCCCGCGAGCGCGTCCGCGCCTCCTTCCTCGAGGACCGGCACACGCTGCAGTACGTCGAGCTGCTCGGCAAGCTGCTGGGCGCGCGCCAGCCGAGCTAGCCTCCGCCGGGACAACTAGCGAGGAGGGGTCATGGTTTCCTGGTTGGCCAAGCAGGTCATCGGCTTCAATATGAAGCGGGTGCGGGGCGGCGACATCCGCTCGACGCTGGCGCTGGACGCCGAGGACGTCGAGTTCAGATTTCCCGGCGAGAGCTCGTTCGCGCCGGGGGCGAGCGGCAAGGCGGAGCTGCGCGCCTGGCTCGAGCGCTTCACCGCGATCGGCCTGCAGATCTACCCCGACGAGGTCGTCGTCAAGGGGTTCCCGTGGCGGCAGACGGTCTGCGTCCGCGGCCACATCCACCTCGACCGGCCCGGCGACGGCCGCGTCTACGAGAACCGCTACGTGCTCTGGGGGCGGATGGCCTGGGGCAAGATCCGCAACTACGAGGTCTACGAGGACACCGAAGCGACGCGCCGCCTCGACCAGTACCTGGCCGCGCACGGGGGCGGCTAGGCGTGGCGGCGAGCGCGGCGCGGGCGACCGTGCGGGGCCACGTCCAGGGCGTCTTCTTCCGCGAAGCGACGCGGCGGCGGGCGTTGGAGCTGGGCGTGCTCGGCTGGGTCCGCAACGAGGACGACGGCAGCGTTGGCGTCCACGCCGAGGGCGAGGCGGCGGCGGTCGAGCAGCTGCTCGCCTTCCTCGGCGAGGGGCCGCCGGGGGCGCGGGTCGAGGCGGTCGAGCGCGAACCGGCCAAGGTCGAGGGCCACGAGCAGTTCGCGATCCGCGGCGTCGCCGCCGGCGTCTTCGTCGTCCAGGAGCACGCCGCCACCGCCCACCACTTCGACCTGCGGCTCGAGGTCGGCGGCGCGATGCGCTCCTGGGCGGTGCCGAAGGGGCCCTCGCTCGACCCGGCGGTGAAACGGTTCGCGATCCAGGTCGCCGACCATGAGCTCTCCCACAACGAGTTCGAGGGGCCGACCGCGGGCGGCGGCGTCATCGTCTGGGACCGCGGCTCCTACGAGCAGGGCGGCCGCGTGCCCTGGCCGGAGGCGCTCGAACGCGGCCACGCCGTCTTCGTCCTCCACGGCGAGAAGCTGCGCGGCGGCTTCGCCCTGCAGCGCACCCGGGGCGAGGGCGAGAAGGCGCAGTGGCTGCTGATCAAGCGCCGCGACGAGGAGGCCCGCCCCGGCGGCGACGTCGTTGCCGAGGAGCCCCGCTCGGTCCTCAGCGGCAAGACCCTCGACGAGGTTCGCGGCGGGACCTGAGGGGGCGGTGTCGAGTTTGTCGGCTCCCGGGCGACAAAGTCGACACGGGGTTCAGAGGCGGGCGGCTTCGGCGGCGGCGCGGCGCTCGTGGACGTGGCGGACCACGGCGGCGCCCTCGCCAACCGCGATCGCGCAGCGCTTGATCGAGCCGGCGCGGACGTCGCCGGCGGCGAAGACGCCGGGCACGCTGGTCTCGTAGAGGTCGTCGGCGCCGGCCTCGGGGCCGGTGAGGACGAAGCCGTGCTCGTCGCGGGCGACGACGTCGCCGAGCCAGTCGGTGCAGGGGGCGGCGCCGAGGAAGAGGAAGAGGAAGGAGAGCGGCAGCCGCTCGCCGTCGGACAGGGTGACGCTCTCGAGGCGGCCGCCCTCACCCCGCAGCTCGGCGACTTCGCTGCGGTCGCGGACGGCGACGCCGTAGCGGTCGAGCTCGTCGATCAGGTAGGCGGACATCGTCTCGCGCAGCTCGGCGCGGCGGTGCAGGAGAGTGACGAGGGCGCCGCCGCGGGCCAACCAGACGGCCGCCTGGCCGGCCGAGTTGCCGCCGCCGACGACGCCGACGCGGCTGCCGCCGCAGAGCTGGCCCTCGGGCGGGCCGGCGGCGTAGAAAACGCTGAAGCCCTCGAACTCCTCGAGCCGGTCGACCGGCAGGCGGCGGTATTCGGCGCCGGTGGCGAGGACGACGGCGCCGGCGCTGATCTCGTTGCCCTCCTCGGTGCGGAGCAGGTGGCGGTCGGCGCCCGGCTCCAGCGCCGCGGCGCGGTAGGGGGTCGCGGTGCGGGCGCCGAACTTGCGCGCCTGGGTGATCGCGCGGCTGGTCAGCTCGGTGCCGCTGATCCCGGCCGGGAAGCCGAGGTAGTTCTCGATCCGCCGCGAGGTGCCGGCCTGGCCGCCCATCGCCGAGCCGTCGATCATCAGCGTCTCCAAGCCCTCGGAGGCGCCGTAGACGGCGGCGCCGAGCCCGGCCGGGCCGCCGCCGACGATCACCAGGTCGACCTCTTCGCGCGGCGCCAGCTCGCGGCCGATCCCCAGGCTGCGCGAGAGCTGGCCGTTGGAGGGCGCCTGCAGCTCGGTGCCGCCCGGCAGCCGCACCAGCGGCAGCCGCTCGGCCGGCAGCCCGGCGACCGTCTCGGCGGCGGCCTCGTCGCCGGCCGGGTCGCGCACCGTGTAGGGGATGCGCTGGCGGTTGGCGAAGGCGGCGAGCTCGCGGGTGTGGGCGGAGTCGTGCGGGCCGATGATCTCGATCCCGACCCCGTGGCGGCGCTGCAGGTTCTCGCGGCGCTCGATGAAGGCGGTCAGCAGCAGGTCGGAGAGGGAGCTGTCGTCGAACAGCAGGTCGCGCAGCTTTTCCCGCTCGACGGCGAGGTAGCGGGTCGGTTTGGCGACCCGGGCGGTGAGGAAGACGGTCTGGCCGGAGAGCAGGCTCATCTCGCCGAGGAAGCCCCCCGCGCGGTGGGTGACGAGGACCTCGCCGGCCTCGTCGAGGATCTCGACCTCGCCCTCGAGGATGGCGATGAACGGGTAGGTCGCGTCGCCGATCCGGAAGAGCAGCTCGCCCGGCCCCGCGCGGCGCTCCTCGCCGTGCAGCGCCAGCGTCTGCAGCTGGCTCGAGGAGAGCACCCGGCTCTGCATCGGCGGCATGGCACAAGCGTACTTTTCGCGTCAATGGACGCTTTTGGCGGCCATGGCGGCGACAAGCGTCCAGCCGCCCAGGCACGCTCGCCACGCTGGTGGCGGCATCTCGATGAGGGGCCGGAGCCGGACGCCGCACCGCCATGGCGGTTGGTCTTCTCACCCAGTGCGGGAATCGGGGGAACCGATGAAAGCCGCAGGGATCCGGGGCCGGCCCCTCGTCCCGCGAGTACCCGGCCGGCGGCCGGCCGAAACGGCGCCGCGACGACGGCCGACGCTGTCGAGTTGCTGTCGCATAGCGAGAGTAACTCGACAGCGCTAGCGCAGCGGCACGGCTTCGCCGAGGCCCATCTCGCCGGTCGGTGGGCCGCCGGGGAAGGCGCCGGCCTCGGCGTAGGGGAGGGCCTGGCGGAGGAGGCGGGCGAAGGCCTGGGCGCCGGTCAGGGTGAGGTGGAGGCCGTCGGGCTGGAACCAGTCGGAGTGGCCGGCGCTGTAGGCGACCCAGTCGAGGAGGACGGCGCGGCGCGGGTGGCGCTTGGCGGCGGTGCGGACGGCGTCGGCGTCGCTGCTGGTGCCGCCGCCGAGCTCGCGCGGGGTGACGAGGCCGAGCACGCGTTTGGCGCCGAGCAGGTTGAAGGCGCGGCCGAGCTGGCCGCGGGAGATCGAGGCGTCGGCGCCGAGCGCGATCACGACCAGGTGGGGGAGGCGGCCCTGGCGCTTCAGCTCGCGCAGCAGCGCCAGCCCCTCGGTGATCTGGCGGCAGCCGCGAGCGTCGACCGTGTAGCCCTCGCGGCTGAGGTTGGGCAGCGCCAGCAGCATCGTCGAGTCGCCGATCGCCAGCGGCGGCCGGCCGCCGGGGTTGGGGTTGCGGCTCGCTTTCGCCGTCTGCGGGCCGCCGCAGGCCGGGTCCCAGGCGGCGGCGCGGTGCGGCGCCGCCAGCGCCGCGGCCAGTGCCGCGGCGGCAAGCAGCGCGGCGAGGAGGAGCGGCGGGCGGGCGGCGGCATGGATTCTCGGCATCGCGGTCATCTGGGGGCTCGAATAGCATCGCCCCGCGCGCGGCGGAGGCCGCCGGCAAGCTAACAGAGGGACTTCCGCCGACTTGCTCTTCCCGACCGTCCAGTTCGCGATCTTCTTCCCGATCGTGCTGGCGCTGAGCTGGGCGCTGATGCCCAAGCAGCGGCTCTGGAAGCCGTTCATCGTCCTCGCCAGCTACGTCTTCTACGCCGCCGCCGACCCCCGCTTCTGCCTGTTGCTGGCGGCGGTGACGCTGCTCAACCAGGGCGCCGCGGTGCTGATCCACCGCAGCGAGGACGAGCGCGCCCGCAAGTGGATCACCGGCCTCGCGGTCGCCGCCGACCTCGGCATCCTCGCCGCCTTCAAGTACTACGGCTTCTTCGCCCAGAACGTCGACGACTTGCTCAGCGCCTGGGGGCTGTCGCCGACCGCGCCGCTGCTCGCGATCGCGCTCCCGGTCGGGGTCAGCTTCTTCACCTTCCAGGCGATCTCCTACACGGTTGACGTCAAGCGGCGGCTGGTCGCGCCGGCCTCGACGATCGACGTCGCCATCTACCTCTCCTTCTTCCCCCACCTGGTCGCCGGCCCGATCGTCCGCGCCCGCGAGTTCATCCCCCAGCTGGCGAGCGCCCGCGACCCCGAGCACGTCGCCGTCGGCGCCGGCCTCGGCCTGGTCGGGCTGGGGCTGGTGAAGAAGGTGATGATCGCCGACTACCTGGGGCGGGTCGTGGTCGACCCGGCGTTCGGCGTGCCGCAGGCGTTCGGCGGTCCCGACCTGCTGTTCGCCGCCTACGCCTACGCGGCGCAGATCTACTGCGACTTCTCCGGCTACACCGACATCGCGATCGGCCTCGCCCTGCTGATGGGCTTCATCTTCCCGCAGAACTTCCGCAGCCCCTACCGGGCGACCGGGTTCCGCGACTTCTGGCGGCGCTGGCACATGACGCTCTCGCGCTTCCTCCGCGACTTCCTCTACATCCCGCTCGGCGGCAACCGCAAGGGCCGCGCGCGGACCTACTTCAACCTGATGGCGACGATGGTGCTGGGCGGGCTCTGGCACGGCGCCTCCTGGACCTTCGTCCTGTGGGGCGGCTTCCACGGCTCGATGTTGAGCCTCGAGCACGGGCTCGGCGGCCGCCTCCGCTTCCCCGGCTGGCTGCGCTGGTTCGTCACCTTCAACCTCGTCGTCTTCGCCTGGATCCTCTTCCGCTCGCCCGACATCGACCTCTTCTGGACCTACGTGACCGGGATCTTCAGCGGCGGCTCGCTGACCCTGGCGAGCGTCCCGGCGGTGCTGGCGCTGGTCGCGGTGATCGGGCTGCAGCTGGTGCCGGAGCGGACCAGCCGCGGCATCGAGGTCGGGATCGAGCGCTTCTCGCCGGCGCTCCTCGCGGTCGCCTTGGCCGCGCTTATCCTCGTCGTCGGCGCCACCGTCCCCAGCCAGGGCGTGCCGCCCTTCATCTACTTCCGCTTCTGATGAGCACGCCACCCGAGACCCCCCGCGACGACAGCCTGATGGAGCGCTTCGACGAGGAGAAGCTGCGCCGCTTCAGCGCCCGCGACGCGGTCCTGGCGACGGCGCTGATCGCCTTCCTGCTGCTGGTCTTCTCCGGCGGCTCGGTGAAGCGGGCGGGGGAGGAGCTGAACCCGGGCGTCGGGCGCGACGTCGTGCTGGCGGTCGGCAAGCCGGCCGGCTGGGTCGCCGAACAGCTGCCCTTCGCCGAAATCGGCCACACCCTGACCGGCTGGCTCTCGCCCGACCAGAAGCTGGTCGGGGCGGGCTTCGAAGAAGGGGCGGCGGGGGCCGGCGCCGGTGGGGCGGCCGGCCGCGGCCCCTCGCCGGTGACGCCGGAATGGTTCGACGGGCGGGAGCTGGGCGAAGCGGCGCCGCTGCCGCAGCTGGGGACGCTGCTGGTCACCGGCGACTCGCTCTCGACCCCGCTCGACAGCGAGCTCGGCCAGCGCCTCGCGCCCGACGGGGTCGACGTCGTCCGCGATCCGCATCTGGCGACCGGGATCTCGCGCAGCGACCTGGTCGACTGGGGCAAGCTCTCGGCGACGCAGGTGGCCGAAGACCACCCCGAAGCGGTCGTCATCTTCATCGGCGCCAACGAGGGGCTGCCGATGCCGGGGCCCGACGGCGAGGACGTCAGCTGCTGCGGCCCCGAATGGGCGGCGATCTGGGCCAACCGGGCGCGGCAGATGATGGACAACTACCG
>CAZHLT010000303.1:0-1280 GCA_964533285.1 uncultured Conexibacteraceae bacterium
CTCGGCGAGGTGATGGCGGAGAAGATGTGCAAGGTGATGGACCTCGCCGCCCAGGTCGGGGCGCCGGTGATCGGGATCAACGACTCCGGCGGCGCCCGGATCCAGGAGGGCGTCGTCTCGCTCGGCGCCTACGGCGACGTCTTCGTCCGCAACGTCCAGTGCTCGGGGGTGATCCCGCAGATCAGCCTGATCATGGGTCCCTGCGCCGGCGGCGCCGTCTACTCGCCGGCGATGACCGACTTCATCTTCATGGTCAAAGAGACCTCGCACATGTTCATCACCGGCCCGGAAGTGATCAAGACGGTGACCGGCGAGGAAGTCGAGTTCGAGGAGCTCGGCGGCGCGATGAGCCACAACACGAAATCGGGCGTCGCCCATTTCGCCTCCGAGGACGAGGAGAGCTGCCTCGAGGACTGCCGCTACCTGCTCGGCTTCCTGCCCTCGAACAACCTCGAGGCGCCGCCCCGGTTCGAGCCTTCGGACGACCCCGAGCGCGAAGACGAGGAGCTCGACACGCTGGTCCCCGACGATCCCTCCAAGCCCTACGACATGCGCCAGGTGATCGCCCGCATCGTCGACGACGAGGAGTTCTTCGAGGTCCACGAGCACTTCGCCAAGAACATCGTCTGCGGCTTCGCCCGGCTCGACGGCTACCCGGTCGGCGTCGTCGGCAACCAGCCCGCCTTCCTCGCCGGCGTGCTCGACATCGAGGCCTCCGAGAAGGCGGCCCGCTTCGTCCGCACCTGCGATTGCTACAACGTCCCGATCCTCACCTTCACCGACGTGCCGGGCTTCCTGCCGGGCACCGACCAGGAGTGGAACGGGATCATCCGCCACGGCGCCAAGCTGCTCTACGCCTTCACCGAGGCGACGGTGCCGAAGCTCACCGTCGTCACCCGCAAGGCCTACGGCGGCGCCTACGACGTGATGGCCTCCAAGCACATGCTGGCCGACTACAACGTCGCCTGGCCGACGGCGGAGGTCGCGGTGATGGGCCCCGAGGGCGCCGTCAACATCATCTACCGCAAAGACATCGCTACCTCGCCGACCCCCGACGAGCGCCGCCAGAAACTGATCGACGACTACAAGGCCCACTTCGCCAACCCCTACTCGGCGGCCGAGCGCGGCTATATCGATGACGTCATCGAGCCGCGCCAGACCCGCCCGAAGCTGATCAAAGCGCTGCGCATGCTGCAGTCCAAGCGCATCGACCAGCCCAAGCGCAAGCACGGCAACATCCCGCTGTAGCGCTGCGGGGGAGGGGTCGGGCGACCCTCCTC
>CAZHLT010000304.1:0-1042 GCA_964533285.1 uncultured Conexibacteraceae bacterium
ACGCCCTGCGCACCCTGGGGCGGGCCTGGGCGCGGGTTCTCTGGCGCTGCTGGCAGGACCGGGTGCCCTATGACCCCGGAAAACACGGCAACCTCAACCGCCTTCTCGCGGTTGGGGGTTGACACAGGACGTCTCATCGCATCTCCCTTCCTCGCGGTTGCGTACGACCATAAGACCACGCCGGCGCCGACAACTCATCGCGATTCGGTGAACCGGTGGCGCCGACCGGGCCGGACAGGCGTGACCGCTAAAATCCGACTCCAGAAGTAGGATTAAGTCTCGATACGCACGAACCCGGTAACCACCACTCCCTGGGAGCAACCAGACTCTTGACTGACACCGCGGGAACGACGATCGCCGTCTGCCCGGCCGAGGAGCTCGGCCCCGGCCAGATGCGCCTGGTCGAGCACGAGGGACGCAAGATCGGCGTCTTCAACTGCGAGGGCGCGCTGTACGCGATCGAGGACCGCTGCTCGCACGACAACGGGCCGCTGGCCGAGGGCGAGTTCGACCCCGCCGCCTGCACCGTCGAGTGCCCCCGCCACGGCTCCCTCTTCGACCTGACGAGCGGCAGGCCGAAGACGCTCCCCGCGTTCGCGCCGGTGCAGACGTTCCCGGTGGCGATCGCGGACGACACCATCCAGCTGGAGGTCGACTGACATGGCAACGCCCGAGGTGCTCGCGGAGAAACGCGAACTGGCCGGCATCAACGCCGACTACAAGGAGAAGTTCGGCTTCAACGACCCGGAGACCGGGTACGCCTACAAAGCCCCGAAGGGGCTCTCGCGCGAGATCGTCGAAACGATCTCCGACTACAAGGACGAGCCGCAGTGGATGCGGGACTTCCGCCTCAAGGCGCTGGAGCACTTCGAACAGCGCCCGACCCCGAAATGGGGCGGCGACCTCGACCAGATCGACTTCGAAGACATCCACTACTTCGTCCGCGCCTCGGATAAGAACAGCCGCGACTGGGACGAGGTGCCCGAGGACATCAAAAAGACCTTCGACCGGCTCGGCATCCCCGAGGCGGAGCGCAAATTCC
>CAZHLT010000305.1:0-2392 GCA_964533285.1 uncultured Conexibacteraceae bacterium
AACCCGCGTGTGCGATCCGGCGAGCGCCGGACCAAGCGGGGCAAGGACGCAGGGAGCCCGAATAGCAGCGCTATTTGGGCGACCGAGGACGCCGCCCCGCGCCGTGTCCGCCGCCGCCGGGCGGGCGCGGGGGTTTCGCCAGTCCCTCCTAGGTGAAGATGATCTGGCCGCCGGCGGCGAGCTCGTAGAACTCGCCGACCGTGATCACTTCCTTGACGTCGTCGATGAAGTCGTCCTCGCTGAGCCCGAAGAGGTCGACCGAGGCCTTGCAGCCGTAGAGGCCGGCGCCCGATTCGGCGATCATCTCGACGAACTCGGGGATCGGCGGGATGTCGAGCTTCTCCATTTCCGCCATCAGCTTGCGGGTGACGAGGGCGGAGACGCCGGGGATCGCGCCGGCCCAGGTGGCCATGTGCAGGCCGGGGTTGCCGACCGTCGCCACCTTGACGCCGTCCTGTTTGGCCTTGTTGATCGCGTCGAGGCCGAAGAAGGTGAAGAAGAGGTTCGCCTCGATCCCCTCCATCCGCGCCCCGTTGGCCATGATCAGCGCCGGGTAGATCCCCTCCAGCGAGCCCTTGGAGACGATGATCGAGACCTTCTCGATCTGCTCTTCCACCGCTTCCTCCTCCTAGATGCAGCCGCGCGGCTTGGGGATGCCGGCGACCTTGGCGGCGGCTTTCGCCGGGCCGTGCGGGAACAGTTGGTAGAGCTCTTTGATCGGCACGCCGGAGGCTTTGCCGAGGGTCCTGATCGACGGCGCCGAGCCCGAGTCGAGGTAGGTCTGTCGCATGAAGTTGATGACCAGCCAGTGGCGGTCGGTCAGCTCCGCGATTCCCTCCTCGGTCGCGATCGCGGCGGCGATCTGCTCGTTCCACTGCTGCGGGTCGGTGAGGAAGCCCTCGGCGTCGACGTCGACCGTCGCGCCGGCGTAGGTGGCCGTGCTCAACTCGCACCTCCTTGGTCGGGGACGGTCTGCTTGCCCGCCAGCGAGAACTCGGCGCCGATGCCGGGGATCTCGCGGCCGGGGAGCAGCATGTGCCAGTACAGCGGTTGGAAGGCTAGCTTGCCGAGGTGGTTGAGCCGCGACTCGCGCAGCAGCGGCAGCGGCCCGACGTGGGCGCCGGGGAAGCGCCCCGGCAGCGGCTCGTGCTCGTAGTCGAAGTCGATCAGCAGCGCCTTGTGGAAGCCGCTCTCGATGAAGCAGTTGACGTGGCCGTCGTAGCTGCCCACCGGCTCCTCGCCGGCGAGCACGCGCTCGACGTTGGCGCACAGCGTCTCGCCCTCGAAGTGGGTCGAGGAGCCGGCCTTCGAGGTCGGCAGGCTGGCGGCGTCGCCGATCGCGAAGACGTTCGGCGCCGCCCTGCTCTGCAGCGTGTGGATGTCGACGGCGGCGAAGCCGAGGTCGTCGCCGAGGCCGGGCGAGGCGGCGAGATAGGGCGCGCCGCCGTGCAGCGGCACCGTCACCAGCAGGTCGAACTCGATCTCGCGCTCGTCCCAGCTGACGAGCTTGCCGGCGGCGCCGTCGACCTGGCCGGTGGCGAACTCGGGCTCGATCCGGATGTCCTTGGCGGCCAGCATGCCACCCAGGTGCTCGGCCGCCACCGGCTTGGTGAAGGCGGCGTCAAGCGGCGTCGCGTAGACGATCTCGACCCGGTCGCGGAGGCCGCGCTCGCGCAGGAACCAGTCGGCGAGGAAGGTGAACTCGAGCGGCGCCACCGGGCATTTGACCGGCATGTCGATCAGGTTGACGACGAGGCGGCCGCCGCCGAAGCGGGCCAGCGCGTCCTGCAGCGCGACCGCATCCTCGACCGAGTAGAAGGCGTGGACGCTCTCCTGCCAGCCGGGCCCGAGCAGCCCCTCGGTCTCCTCGTGCAGCAGCGTCGCGCCGCTGGCGATCACCAGGGCGTCGTAGCCAATCGTCTCGCCGCCGGCGAGGTGGACGCTGTCGGTCGCGGTCTCGACCCGCTCGACCTCGCCGAGACGGAACTCGATCCCCTCGTGCAACTGGGCGCCGCGCGAGCGCACGATCCCCTCCGGCCGCTCCAGCCCGAACGGCACGAACAGCAGCCCCGGCTGGTAGACGTGCTCGTCGTCGCGGTCGATGACGACGATCTCGGCCTCCTCGCTGAGCCGCCGCCGCAGCCGGTTGGCAACCAGCGTGCCGCCGGTGCCGCCGCCGATGATCGCGATCCGCTTCCCCACGCTCCCGAGGATCGCCCCGCCCCGCGGCAACCGCATCCGCAGAACCCCGCAGCCCCCCGGCCGGCCCACCACTGAGCGCGCCCTGTCGACGTGCTCGCGCGAGGCGCGCGCACGGCGCCCGGTGGGGCGGCCGAGCGCGGGCGCGCGGAGGTGACCGGGGTCTGCACCCGCTCGAACCCGCGGCGGGAGA
>CAZHLT010000306.1:0-3517 GCA_964533285.1 uncultured Conexibacteraceae bacterium
AACCCGCGTGTGCGATCCGGCGAGCGCCGGACCAAGCGGGGCAAGGACGCAGGGAGCCCGAATAGCAGCGCTATTTGGGCGACCGAGGACGCCGCCCCGCGCCGTGTCCGCCGCCGCCGGGCGGGCGCGGGGGTTTCGCCAATCCCTCCCCCTAGATGATCGGTCCCGCAGAGATGCGAGCCGAGAACGCACTTGTGCTCGCTATGCGGGCATAAGTGCGTTCTCGCCGGGTGCGGCGCCAGGGCGGCGGAGCTAGGCCAGGACCTCGCTGCGGCTGGACGAGCGCTGGGAGAGCTCGGCGGAGAGGAGCGTGCGCTGCCGGACGGTGAGCGTCCCCAGCTGCTTGTTCTCGTTCAGCGACAGCGGCATCAGGAACTTGCGCGCCCGCGTCCGGCCCCAGCGGCGCTGGCTGGTCAGCAGCTCGGCGAGCGTCATGCTCTCGGTCTCCCAGGGGCAGTTGCGGACGACGTCCGACGCGTCGGTGTCGCCCCGCGCAATCGCGCGCTTCAGCTCCGCTCGGGCGAGCCGGACCCGGTTGGCTCGTTCCAGAGCCCGCATGTGCTGCGGAGCCTCCACCTCTGATGCGATCGTCGTTGCGGGTGCCGTTGCGGCAGCGTCCACTGGACTCCTCCCTTCAAGGACTCGGTTAACTGGGTTTCTCGCCGCGTTCCCGGATGGCTCCGCGGCCTTCGCCGGAGGACCTTCTCGTCACTTCTCCGAGCGCCCCGCCCGGGAGTGCAGCGAGGGGGCCAAGCTACGTCTCCGGGGTGGTGGCCGTCAACCCGCCGTGGACAAAATGAAGGGTCGGCCGGTCGCTAAGAGCAACAATTTCGACACATCCCTCGCCTTGTCCCGATTCGGACAAGCCTGAAACTACCCACGACGGGGGATGTCAAAGTCTCGTTACCTCCGCTCAGGAGCGCGGAAGGTCCGGGAAGTCGGCAATCGTCCGCGCGATCGTCCCCAGCGCCGCGTCGAGGTGCTCGCGCTCGTGGGTCGCCATCAGGCTGGTGCGCAGCAGCGCGCCGCCGGGCGGGACCGCCGGGTGGATCGCGACGTTGGTGTAGACGCCGGCGTCGAACAGCGCCTTCCAGAGCAGCACCGCCTGCCAGTCGTCGCCGACCATCACCGGCACGACCGGCGTCGTCGCCACGGTGCCGTCGGGCAGTGTCCCCGGCTCGATCACCTGGAGGCCGAGGTGGCGCAGGCCCTCGCGCAGGTACTCGGCGTTGGCGAGCAGGCGCTCGAACAGCTGCGGGCCCTCGCTGCGGATCACGCGCAGCGCCGCCAGGGCGGCGCCGACCGCGGCGGGGACGGCGGAGGCGCTGAAGATGAACGAGCGCGAGGAGATCCGCAGGTACTCGATCACGTCGGCGGGGCCGGCGATGAAGCCGCCGCAGGAGGCGAGGCTCTTGGAGAAGGTGCCCATCCGCAGGTCGACCCGGTCCTCCAGCCCGAACAGCTCGCTGGCGCCGGCGCCGCGGGCGCCGAGGACACCGGCGCCGTGGGCCTCGTCGACCATCAGGCGGGCGCCGTGGGCCTGGCAGAGCTCGACGATTCGCGGCAGGTCGCAGACGTCGCCCTCCATCGAGAAGACGCCGTCGACGACGACGAGGACGCCGCCGCCGTCCTCGGCCGCGCGCTGCAGCATCTTCTCCAGCTTGTCCATGCGGTTGTGGCGGAAGGGGCGCAGCTTGGCGCCGGCGAGGCGGCAGCCGTCGAGGATCGAGGCGTGGTCGCCGGAGTCGCAGACGACGGTGTCGCCGGGCCCGAGGATGGTGCCGATGCAGCCGACGTTCGACTGGTAGCCGGTCGTGTAGACGATCGCCTCCTCGGTCCCCATCCAGTCGGCCAGCTCGGCCTCGAGCTCGAGGTGCAGCGGCGTGGTGCCGTTGAGCAGGCGCGAGCCGGTGACGCCGGTGCCGTAGGTCTCCAGCGCGTCGCGGGCGCCCTGCTTGACCCGCTCGTCGCCGGTCAGCCCGAGGTAATTGTTGGAGCCGAGCATGATCGTCTCCCGACCCTCCATCTCGACCACCGGGCCGGCCTGCGAGGTGAGCAGGCGGAAGTAGGGGAGCAGGTCGTGCTCTTTGGCGGCTTCGAGCTGCTCGCGCCGATCGTGGTTGCGGGCCTTGTCGAAGACGTCGACGGGGGCCTTCGCCGTCTCGCTCATCTCCCGGGAAGTGTAGGTTGCCGCCCCATGGGAAGCGTGACGATCCGGCCGGTGAGGTCGCGGCGGGAGCGCAAGCGGTTCGTCAAGGTGCCCTTCGCGGTGCACCGCGAGCACCCGTTCTGGGTGGCGCCGCTGGTCTTCGAGCGGATGGCGTTCCTCGACCCGGGCAAGAACCCGTGGTTCGAGCACGGCGAGGCCGAGCTGCTGATCGCCGAGCGCGACGGCGAGCCGGTGGGGCGGATCAGCGCCCACCTCGACCGCCGCTGGGACGAGTTCCAGGGCGGCAGCGACGCGATGTTCGGGTTCTTCGAGACGGTCGATGATCGTGAGGTCGCCGTGGCGCTGCTCGAGGCCGCCTGCGAGTGGGCGGCGGGCCACGGCCGCAACCGCGTCCTCGGGCCGATGGACTTCACCACCAACGACGAGATCGGGATCCTGATCGAGGGCTTCGAGCGGCGGCCGATGATCCTCGAGCCCTGGCACCCGCCCTACTACCGCGGCCTGATCGAGGCCGAGGGCTTCGAGAAGGCGATGGACGTGCTGATCTGGGAACTGAACTTCGGCGAGCTGAAAGGCGGCGAGCAGTTCGACCCCGCGATCCACGCCGCGGCGAAGAAGGCGCTGGAGGACGAAGGCATCGTCATCCGCAAGATGAACAAGCGCGACATGGCGGGCGAGGTGGCGCGCTTCATGGACGTCTACAACGAGGCCTGGGGCGACAACTGGGGCTTCGTCCCGATCACCGACGCCGAGGTCGAGTTCCAGGCCAAGAACCTGAAGCAGGTGCTGGACGAGAACTGGGCCTACATGGCGGTGAAGGGCGAGGAGGTCGTCGGGGCGGCGCTGACCCTGCCCGACATCAACCAGGTGATGGCGCAGCTGAACGGGCGGCTGCTGCCCTTCGGCTGGGTCACGTTCCTGCGCGAGAAGCGCAAGATCGACCGTCTGCGGGTCTTCGCCCTCGGCGTCAAGCACGACTACCGCCACACCGGCGTCGCCGCCGGGCTCTACCTGCGCCACCTCGAGGAGGCGGCGAAACCGGGCGCGATCAAGGGCGGCGACATGGGCTGGATCCTGGAGACGAACAAGCCGATGAACCGGGCGATGGAAGGCATGGGCGGCAAGGTCGTCAAGCGGTACCGGCTGTTCGAGCGGGCGCTGTAGGCGCGGCGCCGGGCCGGAAACGCGCAAGCTCCGGGGTTTCCGGCGCGGCCCGCGGGAGGCGACCTGGGGCGTTGCTAGGGTCGAACCGGTGAGCGACCTCGACGTAGACGCCGAGATCCTGGCCGAAGAAGACGCCGAGCCCCGCGATGCCACCGGGCCGGTGCGAGCGCTGCCGCTTGCCTA
>CAZHLT010000307.1:0-3690 GCA_964533285.1 uncultured Conexibacteraceae bacterium
CTTCGACCACGGCGAAGACGAGGGCTACGGGCTCTGGCTCGACGCCAGCGTCAAGGACAACCCCGTCTACGCCGAGCACTGGGCCGGCAAGCGCGACGTCACCGTCCGCATCGAGGCCGACCAGATCGTGATCCGCCGCAAAGGCGACGACGACGGCGAGTCGGACGATTCCGACTCCGACGACGAGTAGCGCCGCCCCGCGGCGACTCGCCTAGACCGGCAGCTGGCGGCCGCCGGCGAAGTCGACGGCACCGCGAAGGTACTGCCAGAAGGCGGCGTCGGCGAGCGTCTGCGCCTCACCGCTCATCGCCGGCGCCACGTCGATCGCCACCTGCTGGCACCAGTCGGTGCCGGCGCCGTAGAGCTCGGCGAGCTCGGCGGCGCTGAAGGTCGGCCCGATCCGACGCCGCAGCTCGTCGGCGATCGCCCGCAGCACGCGGTCGGCCAGCCGCCGCTCACGCGGGTCCTCGATCGCCTGCAGGGCGCGGTAGCCGTCTTCCCACTGGTAGATCGCGTTCTCGAGCGGATAGCCCATCTGCCGCCGAGGTTACCCAGGCAGTCAAGCCGGCCTGGGACGGCGTGTTCGGGATCTGGCGCAGCGGGGCGTTGGCGGGGCCGCAGGCGGCGGGGTCGAGCTCGCCGGTGACCTTCCAGACGGTGACGTCGCCTTCGCGCAGGATCGGCTCGACCGCGTCCTCGCCGCGCAGCCAGCGCGCCTCGGGCGAGGCGATCGGCTGGCCGGGGTGGAGGAAGTTGAGGAAGGGCGAGGTGACGAGGTAGTCGAGGTCGGCGGCGTTGACCGCCGCGCGGAAGCGTTCGCAGGTGGGGATCGCGTTGAAGGCGCCGTGCGGCCCCGCTTCGCCGAGGTAGACGACGCGGTTGGAGAGGTCGGGGCCGTAGAAGCCGTAGCCGGCGAAGCCGGCGGTGGTGCCGGCGAGGCCGATGCGGGCGTCCTCGATGCCGCGCGCCCAGCGGTAGGCGGAGTCGAGGTCCATGCCGGGGATGCGGGTGTCCCTCGGGCCGTCGTTGGCGAAGCGGCCCTCGAGGTAGTGGCGCTGCAGCGGGTAACCGAGGGCGAGGACGGCGAGGGCGAGCGCGGCGAGGGCGCCGACCAGCGCAGCGCTGCTCGCGCCCCGCTCGCGCCAGAGCCAGAGCGCCGCCGGCACCAGCACCGCGAGGGCGACGAAGGCGAGGGCGAAGACGCGGGCGGGATCGTGAAGGGCGTCGTCGGGACGGTCGCTGACGAGGAGGACGACGACCAGCGCCGCCATCAGGCCCCACCAGCGGCGGCGCTCGTCGAACCAGCGGGGCAGCGGCAGCAGCACGATCCCGGCCAGCAGGGCCGGCATCACGTAGCGGATGTTGATCCCGAAGCCGACCGGTTCGCCCTCGGCGCCGGCGGCGCTGAGCGGCGTGAAGAGGTAGGCGAGGAGGCCGAAGAGGGCGACGCCGCCGATCCAGCGCACGATCCGGTCGCGGCCGCGGACGAGCGCCCACAGCGCCGCCACCGCGGCACCGCCGACGACGAGCGGCCAGAGGATGCCGAAGGCCTCGTGCAGGCCCGGCGCGAAGTACTCGCGCCAGACGCCGGTGTCGGTCGCGTAGTGGGCGATCGTGAAGTCGGGGCGGCCTTCCTGCAGGCGCTCGGGGTGGGGCAGCGAGATCGGCCCGAGGCTGTGGATCTCCGGGATCGGGTTGCCGGCGACGACCAGGTTGCGCAGGTACCAGTAGCCGCCGGCGAGCAGGGCGGGGACGAACCACCAGGCGGCCGCCGCCCAGCGCCGGCCCGCCGGGGCGAGGACGAGCACCGTCAGACTCAGGGCCGCCGCCATCGCCAGCACCGTCACCCGCGTCCCCGCCGCCAGCCCGGCGGCCAGCCCCGCCGCCGCCACCCCCCACCCCGGCTCCAGCCGTGGCAGAGCTTTTCCCTCCATAGCGTGAGAAATGACTGCCACACCGGTTGGGCGGTTGGAGCTGCGCTGCTGGGACCAGGTCTCGACGAGGATCGCGATCGCGGCGAGGAGGAGGGCGGCGGCGGCGAGGTCGTTCTTGGCGGCGCCGGGGTCGCGGACGACCAGGGTGTGGCACTCGAGCAGGATCGCGGCGGCAACCACGGTCAGCGGGCCGCGGCCGTAGGGTCGGCCGACGACCCAGGCGGCGAGGAGGGCGACGGCGAGCCAGCCGAAGTTGAGGAAGAGGCTGAGCGTGTCGCGGCCGCTCAGCAGGATCCCGACCCCGTGCAGGAGCTCGGAGCTCTGCGGGTAGAACCAGTTGGTGAAGACGGTCTCGGGGTGGACCAGGGCCGTCGTCGAGTGGCTCTGGGCGAAGCTCGCCGCGAACGGCATGTGGTACCAGAGCGAGTCGAAGTTGAAGATGCCGCGGTCGAGGGCGTGCTTGGTGGTGACGGCCCAGTGGAAGACGACGACGGCGACCACCAGGGTCATCACGGCGAGGGACCAGAGATCCTGATTGCCGGCGCGAGACGGGGGGAGCTCCGGGCCGGCGGGTCCTGTCACCGCCTCGGGGGGTCCTGCGGGCGGGGACGGGGTCTCCGTTCTCGGACCCCCCGAGCCGGTGCCACCCACCGGCAGGAGCCGCACCAGCAGGGCGATCAGGACCGTGGCGGCTACGAGGGCGCCGGCGTAGAGGAGGTCGAAGGTTCCGAGGAGCTCGGCGAGCCAGAGCAGGATCGCGACCGCGGTGACTAACTCGACCAAGCGGGCGGGCGCGCCGCGCCAGGACGGGAGCAGGCGGGATCTGAGGCTGTATGCCGTGAAACCCAGCGAGAGGGCGACCAGGGCCAGCTGGGCGGCTCCCAGGAGGTAGGAGCCGGGGCTAGGCATGGGAGGGGCTCCAGAGGCTTCTCAGCCGCCGAGGCCGCGGACCACGGTCGGGCTCTCGCCGGGGCTGACCATGCCCTGCGCCCGCGCCTTGCGGTCGATCACGATCGGGTCGTCGGCGGACTGGATCTGGTTGTGCAGGCGCCGGTTCTCGTGCTGCAGCTCGTGCAGCTTGGCTTTGGCGGCGGTCGTCGCCGTGTAGGTCTTGACGAAGTCGATCGCCGGGTTCAGGTACGAGTAGAGGACGGCGGCGAGGACGACGACCAGCGCGATCCGCCCCACCCGATCCCACTTGATGCGGGTCGCGCCGCTGCGGGCGGCGGGCCGCCGTTTGCGCGCCGCGGGTCGGCGGGCGGTCGCCCTGCGGGCCGCGTGCGCGTGCGATGCCATGCCCGGAGCTACGCGGCCGGGCCCCGCATTCCTTCATTAAGAGCGGCGCTGGGCGAAGGCGCTCAAGCCGGGGAACTGAGCCTGACCACCAAGCTCCTCCTCGATGCGGAGGAGGCGGTTGTACTTGGCGACGCGGTCCGAGCGCGAGGGGGCGCCGGTCTTGATCTGGCCGGCGCCGGTGGCGACGGCGAGGTCGGCGATCGTCGTGTCCTCGGTCTCGCCGGAGCGGTGCGAGATCACCGCCGTGTAGCCGGCCTCACGGGCGATCCGGATCGCTTCCAGGGTCTCGGTCAGGGTGCCGATCTGGTTGACCTTGACGAGGATCGAGTTGCCGACGCCGAGCTCGATGCCGCGGCGCAGCCGCTCGGGGTTGGTGACGAAGAGGTCGTCGCCGACCAGCTGGACGCGGTCGCCGAGCTTCTCGGTCAGCAGCTTCCAGCCGTCCCAGTCCTCCTCGTCC
>CAZHLT010000308.1:0-16535 GCA_964533285.1 uncultured Conexibacteraceae bacterium
CTTCGCCGGCGAGCTCCACATCATGCAGTGCCACGGCGGCATGGTCCCGCTCGGCCTCGGCGCCGACCGGCCGATCTTCACGATCGGCTCCGGCCCGGTCGGCGGCCTGATCGGCTGCGCCCGCGTCGCCGACGACCTCGGCCGCCGCGACATCATCGCCTCCGACATGGGCGGCACCTCGTTCGACGTCGGCATCATCAAGGACGGCGAGCCGCTCGCCGCCGACGACACCCTGCTCGGCAAGTGGCGCTACCGCGTCCCCGCCGTCGAGGTGATCTCGATCGGCGCCGGCGGCGGCTCGATCGCCTGGATCGACGAGCTCGGCGGCGGCCTCCGCGTCGGCCCGCAGAGCGCCAGCTCGCTGCCCGGCCCCTGCTGCTATGACCGCGGCGGCGAGGAGCCGACGGTGACCGACGCCGACCTGATCCTCGGCTACATCGCGCCCGAGGCGACCTTCGGCTCCAAGGGCGAGCGCGGCGGCTTCAAGCCGCGCCGCGACCTCGCCGAGCGGGCGATCCGCGAGAAGATCGCCGAGCCGCTCGGCCTCTCGCTGACCGACGCCGCGCTCGGCATCGTCGAGGTCGCCAACGCGAAGATGGCGGCGGCGCTGGAGAACGAGATCATCGGCCGCGGCTTCGACCCGCGCGACTTCGTCCTCATGTCCTACGGCGGCGCCGGCCCCTTCCACGCCGCCGGATACGCCGCCTCGCTCGGCGTCGACACGATCGTCGTCCCCGGCGAGGCCGCCTCGGTCTGGTCGGCCTTCGGGATCAGCCAGGCCGACATCCGCTACCAGTACGAATCCTCGGTCGTCCTGATCGAGCCCTTCGACCCGGCCGCGGTCAGGGGCGCCTTCGAGGACCTAGAAGCCCGCGCCCGCGCCGCCCTCTCCGAGCGCGAGGACGCCAGCGCCTTCGAGTTCCGCCGCTTCGCCCGCATGCGCTTCCAGTGGCAGCGCCACGAGCTCGAGATGCGCTTCCCCGACGGCGAGATCGACGCCGCCCGCCTGGAGCAGGTCAAGCGCCAGTTCGTCACCCTCTACACCGAACGCTACGGCGAGGTGGCGCTGCTGCCCGGCGCCCGGGTCGAGATCGTCTCGATCCGGCTCGAGCCGGCGATCGAGATGGGCTCGGCCAACCTCGACCGCCTCGACGTCGCCATCGGCAAGGAGTACCGCGTGGGCAGCCGCGAGGTCCACTTCGGGCGCGGCGCCGGCCCGGTCGACGCCGCCGTCTACAACGGCGACGCGATGCCGCTCGGCGAGGTGGTCGCGGGGCCGGCGGTGATCGACCTGGCGATCACCGGGATCGTGCTGCCGCCCGGCACCCGCTGCGAGCGCCGGCAGACCGGCGACTTCGTGATCACCCTCGACCGCGTCGCCACGCCGCCGGGCGCCGCCGCGTCGACCGCGCCAGCCACCGAGACCGCCTGAGGGAGGCCCGCCGATGAACCCCGCCACCGCCACCGCCCCGACCGCCGACGGCCGCCCGCAGCGCCCGCCCGAGTTCTGGGACGGCGTCGACCACGCCTTCAACCCGAGCGGCCCGGTCAAGGTCCCGCCCGGCCTCGTCCTCGGCAGCGAGGCCGAGACCGAGATCGACCCGATCACCTACGAGGTCGTCCGCCACGGGCTCTGGAACGCCAACGCCGAGCACGTGCGCGAGATCGAGAACCTCGCCGTCTCCCAGATCACGGTCGAGATCCGCGACTTCCAGCCCTGCATCCTCACCGAGGACGCCGAGCTCCTCTACTTCGGCCCCTGCCTGCAGTACATGTCGGGGATGCTCGACATGATGACCCGCTACATCCTCGAACACCGCGGGGAGCGAGTCGCCGACGGCGACATGTGGCTCTGCAACGACCCGATTATCGGCACCGCCCACCAGCCCGACGTCGGCCTCATCTGCCCGGTCTTCGTTGACGGCGAGGTCTTCTGCTGGGTCGCCAACATCTCCCACCAGAACGACATCGGCGGCACCGTCCCCGGCTCCTTCTGCCCCAACGCCGAAGACGCCTTCTGGGACCCGCCCAGCTTCCCGCCCTTCAAGATCGTCGAGGGAAACCAGATCGTCCCCGACATGGAGGCGCTCTACCGGCGCTGCTCGCGCACGCCGGAGAACCTCTCGCTCGACCTGCGGGCGACGATCGCCGGCAACAACGCCGCCCGCGCGCGGATCCTCGGCCTGGTCGAGAAGTACGGCAAGGCGGTGGTCAAGGGCGTGATGCGGCGGGCGCTCGACGCCAGCCAGCGCGCATTTGAACAAGCTCTCGACACGATCCCCGACGGCACCTACTCCGAGCGCCTGATCCAGGAGGTCGCCCGCAACGGCGACCGCGGCACCTACCCGGTCCAGACCACCGTCCGCAAGCGCGGCCGCGAGCTGATCTGGGACAACGTCGGCACCCACGACCAGGTCGGCTCGATCAACGTCGGCTTCGCCGCCTGGCGCGGGGCGATCCTCGGCTCGATCAACGTGCTGATGCTGCCCGGGCAGATGGGCTGCATCGGCGGCGCCGCCCGCCTCTGCAGGTTCGACCCCGAACCGGGCAAGATCACCTCGCCCGACTGGGGCGCGGCGGTCAGCCCGGCCGGCGTCTACGCGACCGAGACCGCGATCTCGCTCGGCAACGCGCTGGTCTCGAAGATGATGCTCGCCTCCAGCGACGAGACGCTGCGGGCGAACGCGGTCACCCCCGACGGCGCCCAGTGGCCCTGCCATTTCGTCGCCGGCGACAACCAGCGCGGCGACTACTACGTCGGCGGCATGGGCGACAACATGCTCGGCGGCGGCGGCGCCACCGCCTGGCGCGACGGCGAGTTCGCCAACGGCCACTTCTGGATCCCCGAGGGCCGCGGCCCCAACGTCGAGGCCTACGAGGCCGACTGGCCGATCCTCTACCTGTTCCGCCGCGAGCACGCCGACTCCGGCGGCGCCGGCCGCTCGCGCGCCGGCAACGGCGGCGAGATCGCCTACGTCCCGCACAAGGGCGAGTCCTTCCTCGGCCTCGCCACCAACGAGGGGATCCCGAAGACGCCGGGCCTGTTCGGCGGCGACCCGGGCTCGATCATGGTCACCCGCGTCATCCAGGGCTCCGACATAAGACAGCGCTTTGCCGCCGGCGAGCTGCCGCAGGACCTCGACGCGCTGGCCGGCAGCGAGCTGGAGATCGGCGGCAAGCCCGACGGCTTCCCGGTCACGGGCGACGACGTCCTCTACTGGAACTGGCTCGGCCCGGGCGGCTACGGCGACCCGCTGACCCGCGACCCCGAAGCGGTCCTCGCCGACGTCGCCGCCGGCGCCGTCAGCCCGCAGGCGGCCGACGACCTCTACGCGGTCAAGCTGCACGACGACGGCACGGTCGACCCCGAGGCGACGCGCAAGCTGCGCGAGCGCCGCTTCCTCGAACGGCTGCGCGAGTGCGGCGCCGAGCGCGACGAGCTGGTCCCCGCGAGCGAGCCGCCGGCCGGCGCCGAGAGCCTCGGCGACGCGTACCTGATCGACCGCGCGGCGAGCGTCCTGCGCTGCCATCGCTGCGCCACCGACCTCGGCCCGCTGCAGGGCAACGCCAAGGAGCGGATGGCGCTGCGCGAGCGGCCGACCTCCTCGCTCAAGCCCGGCTACCCCGAGCCGGCGCGATTCGTCGACGACGAGGTCGTCTTCCGCGACTTCTGCTGCCCCGGCTGCGGCGTGCGGCTGGCGACCGAAACCGCCTACCCCGGCGAGGCTCCCTTCCAGGAGCTGCGCCTCGACCCGTGAGCGGGGGCCGCTGATGCCGCTGGCCGCCCCCGGCCTCTCGCACTGGGTCCCGGCCGCCGGTGAGGAGCCGGAGCTGCGCGACCTCACCGTCGGCGGCCTGCTCGACGAGTCGGCGGCGCGCTGGCCCGACCGCGAGGCGGTCGTCTTCTCCGCCTACGAGGACATCGGCATCAGCGCCCGCTGGACCTTCGCCGAGCTGCGCCGGCGGGCGCGGCGGGTCGGCCGGGCGCTGATCGCCGCCGGGATCGAGCCCGGCGAGCGCTTCGGGATCTGGGCGACCAACGTCCCCGAGTGGCTGGAGCTGCAGTTCGGCGCCGCCTACGCCGGCGCCGTCGTCGTCCCGCTCAACCCGCTCTACCGGGCCGCCGAGGTCGAGTTCGTGCTCGCCAAGGCCGGCGCCGCCGCCTGCTTCGTCGTCCCCGAGAACCGCGGCGCCTCGCTCTGGGAGATGGCGCGCGAGGCGACCGCCGGGCTCGACCACGTGCGGGCGCTGGTGCCGATCGGCGCCGCCCAGGCGGGGGCGCCGTCCTGGGAGGAGTGGCTGGCCGCCGGTGACGGCGTCGCCGAGGAGCGGCTCGAGCGCCGCGCCGCCGCCGTCCGCGCCGCCGACACCTCGCAGATCCAGTTCACCTCGGGGACGACCGGCTTCCCCAAGGGCGCCGAGCTCTCCCACGGCGGCATCGTCAACGACGCCCGCCTCTTCGTTCACCGCGCGACCCTGCCCCGGCACGGCCGCCACTCCAACCCGATGCCGTACTTCCACTGCGGCGGCTGCGTGATGTCGACGCTGGGCAGCGTCGCCACCGGCTCGGCGCAGATGC
This sequence comes from uncultured Conexibacteraceae bacterium, assembly GCA_964533285.1. Lineage (GTDB taxonomy): Bacteria > Actinomycetota > Thermoleophilia > Solirubrobacterales > 70-9 > VAYN01. The sequence goes on from CAZHLT010000308.1 coordinate 4,580, forward strand.
CGGCCGTCACCTTCGACGCGGCGCGGATCGCGCGGACGATCGAGGCGGAGGGCTGCACCTCGGTCTCGCTGGTGCCGACGATGATGATCGGGCTCGAAGAGGAGGTCGCCCGCAGCGGCCGCGATCTCTCCTCGCTGCAGATCGTCGTTACCGGCGGCTCGCCGGTGCCGCCGGAAGTGATGCGGCGCTGGATCGACCGCTACGACGTCGGCATCAACAACACCTATGGGATGACCGAGGCCTCGCCGGTCGTCTGCGCGACCCTGCCCGGCGACAGCGTCGAGCTGCAGACGACGACGGTCGGGCCGCCGCTGCCCCACGTCGAGGTCGACGTCGTCGAGCCGGGCGGGAGCGAGCCGGTGCCGCTCGGGGTCGAGGGCGAGCTGCGGACCCGCGGCGCGATGGTGATGAAGGGCTACTGGGACAACCCGGAGGGGACCGCGGCGGCGATCGGCGAGGACGGCTTCCTGCGTTCCGGCGACCTGGCGCGGATGGACCGCAACGGCTACGTCGCGATCACCGGGCGGGCGAAGGAGATGATCATCCGCGGCGGCGAGAACATCTACCCGGCCGAGGTCGAGAACGCGATCCGCGAGCTCGACGCGGTCGCCGACGCGGCGGTGATCGGCGTCCCCGACGAGCGCTACGGCGAGGTCTGCGCCGCCTACGTGCGGCTTGTCGAGGGCGCCGCGCTCGATGCGGAGGCGATGCGCGAGCAGCTCACCGGCCGCGTCGCCCGCTACAAGATCCCGGCCCACCTGCGGGTGGTCGAGGAGTTTCCGCTGACCCCGTCTGGCAAGGTGCAGAAGTTCAAGCTGAAGGAGATGTTCGATGCCGGGTGAGCGCGGTGGCTGAGGAGCGCTGGTTCAGCGAGGCGGAGCTGGAGCAGCTGGCGCGGCCGACGATGGACCGCGCGATCGAGGCGATCGAAGCGGGCGAGACCGAGCTGGCGCTGGAGCTGTGCAGGGGGATGCGGCACGAGTGGCGCTTCCTCCACGACCTGATGGCGGAGTCGATGCTGGGGCTGGTCACCTTCGTCCAGCAGCGGCTCGGCGACGCGGGGGTGGGGGAGGCCTGGGAGGAGGCGCTGAGGCGGGGCTGGAAGCGCGACGCCGGCAAGGTCTTCGAGCGCGACCGGCGCCAGGTGGTGGAGGCGCTGGCCGCGACCTGGCGCGCCCACTCGACCAGCGGCAAGGGGCCGAACCCCGGCGCCTTCACGATCAGCGAGGACGAGGAGAAGTTCACCTTCGCGATGAACCCCTGCGGCTCCGGCCAGCGGCTCTGGCGCAACGGTGCCTACGCCGGCGAGGACCCCTACGGCGTCACCGAAGAAGCGCACGACTGGTCCTACGGCCGCGAGGGCTTCCCGCTCTACTGCACCCACTGCGCCTTCATGAACGAGCTGCTGCCGATCCGCTGGTACGGGCTGCCGCTCTACCCCTCGCGCCCGCCCGAGGACTTCGACCACGATCCCTGCGTCTGGTACTGGTACAAGCGCGCCGAGGACATCCCGGAGGAGTACTGGCGCAGATATGGGATGGAGCGCGCGGGGGCGTGAACGGGGAGAACCCGAGCGAGGCGGAAGGCGGCGGAGCAGGTTCGGATTCGGGCCGGTCTGCCGAGGAGCGGCGCGTCGTGGGTTCGGGCCCGCGGCCGCCTGCCGAGGACCAGCCCGCACGTATCCCCTCGCACTTGCAGGTAGGAGGGGATACGTGCGGGCTGGTCACGGGGGCTGGCGGGGGGATTGGGCGTGCCATCTGCCTGGAGCTGGCCGAGCAGGGGTGGGGCGTGGCCGCTTGCGATTTGGGGGCGGGCGCGCTGGAGACGGCCGAGATGGTGCGGGCCGCCGGCGGCGAGGCGGTCGGGCTGCTCTGGGACGTGCGCGACGGGCGGGCGGCGAAGCGGGCGCACGCCGAGGCCGAGAGGGAGCTGGGGCCGGTGGGGGCGGTGGTCGCCAACGCGGCGATCGTCGACCGGGTGGCGCCGACGGAGAAGGTGGGCGAGGAGGAGTGGCGGACCGAGGTGGACGTGAACCTGACCGGCGCCTTCCTCTCGCTGCAGCCGGCGATCGCGGCGATGCGGGAGCGGGGGAGGGGGCGGCTGGTGGCGATCTCCTCGACCGCGGCGACGGATGGGCTGGCGGGACAGGCCGCCTACGCGGCGGCGAAGGCGGGGATCCTGGGGCTGGTGCGGACGCTGGCGCTGGAGCTGGCCGCTGACGGGATCACGGTCAACGCGGTGCTCCCCGGCATGGTCGGCACCGAGAAGGTCGAGGCGATGCCCGAGGAGGTGCGCGAGCGGGCGCGGGCGCGGGTGCCGATGAAGCGCTTCGCGACGGTCGCGGAGGTGGCAGCCGTCGTCGCCTTCCTCTGCTCCGACGCGGCGAGCTACGTCACCGGCACCTGGCTCCCCGTAGACGGCGGCATCGGCCTCAGCGGCCTCACCCTAGGCCGCGAGCGCTAGCCGGCACCCGCGTGGCAGTGCTTTTCCCTCGATAGCGTGAGAAATCACTGCCACGCGGCGGGGCGGGCGGGGCGGGGGGGTCAGCAGGTGGCGAGGAAGCGGTCGAGGAGGTTCTCGATCGCGGCGCGGTCGAGGGCGGGGGTCGTTTCCTGGAGCTGGTCGACGGTGATGCCGTCGAGCAGGGCGATCAGCTGCGGCGCGTGGGTGTCGGCGTCCTCGCAGCCGCCGGCGCGGAGCAGGACCTCGGCGAGGCCGGAGAAGCGCTGGCGCGAGTCGTCCATCACGGCGTGCAGGGCGGGGCGGCGGGTCGACTCGAGGGCGAGCTCGTAGCGGGCGGTGAGCAGGGGACGGCCGGCCAGGTCGAGGATCCGGTCGAGGCTGGCAAGGAGCAGCGCCCGCACCTGGTCGCGGTTCAATCTCGCCCCCGGCTCGGCGACCGCGTCGGCGTCGGCGGCGGGCGGCAGGTCGAGTTCGGCGTGGCGGCGGGCGGCCGCCTCGAGCAGCGCCTCGCGGGTGCGGAAGTGGTTCGAGGTCGAGCCGGCGGGGAGGCCGGCGGCTTCGTCGACGGCGCGGTGGGTGAGGTCGCGCGAGCCGCTGCCGCCAAGCACCTCGAGCGCCGCGTCGGCGATCTGCAGGCGCCGCCGCTCGGGCTCGGGCGCGCTCCTGCGTTTCCTCCGGCCGCCGTCTGCCACCGCCGCAGACTACCGGGCGATATGGGAGTTCCACTACGAATGTAGTGGGGGGCGGGATGCGGGGCAAGGACGCAGAGCGGCCGAATAGCGGCGCCGCCGTCGAACCCATCCGCCGTCGTGGAAGATTCACCGGGTGGGAGGCCGGACGATCTTCCGCGATGGGCAGCCATTCGGCCCCGACCGCGCGGTGCTCCAGAAGCAAGTCGCCGCCGCGCGGAACGGGGCGTCGGCGGCGGCTCTGGCTGGCGCTCAGATGGTGACCCGTGCGCGGGGCGGCTTGACGACCATCTTGCCGGTCGCGACCGGGGTCCCGTCCTGGTTGCGCCAGCTGACCGCCATCGTCGCCCGGCCGCGCTCCGGGTCGAGGCTCTCGACCTCGACCCGGACCCTGATCGTGTCGCCGATGTAGACCGGCGCCAGGTACTCGACCTGGTTGGAGACGGCGACCGTCCCCAGGCCCGGCAGCTCGGTCCCGAGCAGCCCCGCGCAGAGCGCGAAGGTGAGCGGGCCGTGCGCGACCCGGGCGCCGAACGGGGTCCGCTTCGCGAACTCGGCGTCGACGTGCACCGGGTTGAAGTCGCCGGTGACGCCGGCGAACAGGTAGACGTCGCTCTCGGCGATCGTCTTGCTCGATTCGGCGGCGTCGCCGACCCGCAGCTCGTCGAAGGGGACCGAGTTCATCCTCAGGCGGCGAAGGAGCGCGCCGTGCAGCCGCCGTCGGCGAGCAGCACCGAGCCGGTGCAGTAGCTGGCCTCGTCGGAGGCGAGGAAGAGGATCGCGTTCGCCATCTCCTCGGCTTTGCCCGGCCGCCCCATCGGCACCATCGCGCCGGCCACCGGCGGGTCGTCGAAGACGCCGATCACCGGCGCGATCATCGCCGTGTCGATGAAGCCGGGGCAGACGCAGTTGGCCCGGACGCCGTTCTTGGCGTAGGTGATCGCCATCGAGCGGGTCAGGTTGACGATCGCGCCCTTGGCCGCGGTGTAGGCGTGGGCGTCGTAGAGCCCGGTGACGCCGGCCATGCTGGCGACGCTGACGATCGAGCCGGTCTCGCGCTCGAGCATGTGCGGCAGCGCCGCGTGGATCATCGTGAAGTAGCCCTCGAGGTCGACGCCGCCGATGATGTCGCGCCAGTTCTCCAGCGAGGCCTCGTGGATGCCGGCCATCGTGCCCGGGTGCTCTTCGCCGTACTTCCAGCCGACGCCGGCGTTGCAGACGAGGATGTCGACCTGGCCGTACTCGTCGAGCGCCGCCTGCACCACCTGCTCGGCGCTGCCCTCCTGCTCGAGGTCGGCGGGGACGACGATGCCGCTGCCGCCGTGGCGTTCGACCTCTTCCAGTCCCTCCCTCAGCCGCTCCTCGCGGCGGGCGGTGCCGACCACTTTGGCGCCCTCGCGGCCGAACGCTTCCAGGGTCGCGCGGCCGATGCCGCTGCTCGCGCCGCTGACCACGGCGACCTTTCCGGCCAGGCGGCCGCTTCCTTCGCTCATGTCCACTCCTCCGTTGCGGTGACGACTGCCTCCGATCCTGCCGCCCACGGCCGTTCCCGGCCGCCGCTTTTCGCCGCCGCGTTGGGGTAACCACAGGCACGCCGCCCGCGCCCGGTCGGGATTTCGCCCCGGCCGCGGTATGACTCACCTGTGGAAGTGACGAGGTCCAGGCGCCGCCAGGCAAGGACGCAGGGAGACCGAATAGCAGCGCTATTCGGGCGACTGAGGACGCCGCATGGCGGCGATCTGGGGCCGTCAGTTCCGCAGGTGCGCGGTGTCGTTGAACGAGACCAGGATCCAGCGGCCCTCGGGCAGGCGGAAGAGCCGCGTCAGCGAGCCGTTGGCGCTGTGGAGGAAGGCGAAGGGCTCGCTGTTGGTGACCTGGCGGCAGAACTCGGCGATCACCGCCGAGTGGGTGAAGGCGACCGCGACCCCGCCCGGCGCCGCCGCCTCGGCGACCCGCTCGACCCCTGTGCGGACGCGCGCCGCGAACTCGGCGGCCGGCTCGGCGCCGGGGATCAGCTCCCAGCGCTGCTCGCGCAGGACGCGCAGCAGGTCCTCGTCGCCGCGGGCGCCGCGCTCGTGGATCCCGTGGCCCTCCCACTCGCCGAGGTAGACCTCGACCAGCTCCTCCAGCACCTCGGCCTCGAGCCCGTGCCCGGCCGCGGTCGCCGCCGCCGTCTCGCCCGTGCGCCGCAGCGGCGTCGCGAACACCGCGCTCACCCGAGCGTCCACCAGCCGCGCTGTGACCGCCGCCGCCTCGGCCCGCCCCCGCTCGTTCAGCGAGGGATCCGAGCGACCCCCGATCAGCCCGTCCGCCGCCGGCGGATCGCAGGCCCCGTGCCGCACCAGAATGACCTCCTTCGCCCCCTCCGGCGCCGTCAGCGCCCGCTGAAAGTCAATCTTCACGCCCGCATCTTCGCCACCCCCCGAAACCTTCGCCACCGAGGAGAATCCACCCTATGGAGATGACCCCAGAGACGATCAAGGCCCTCCTTGACGCCTTCGACCAGAGCGACTGGCGCGAGATGGTCGTCACCGTCGGCGAAGACCGGCTCCACATCTCCCGCGACCCGCTCCCGGAGGGGACGATGCTCGGACCGCCGGCCGCAGCGGCGCCGGCGCTCGCGTCGCCCGCCGCGGGTCCTGTCACGGCAGGGAACCCACCACCCCTTCCGGTAGCTAAAGCTTCCTCAGGGGTGGTACCCCCTACCGTGCCACCCCCGGCGGGCGACGCGAGCGAGGTGCCGGTCGACGGGACGAGAATCGAGTCGCCGTCGGTGGGGCTCTTCTGGAGATCGCCTTCGCCGGGAGCTCCTCCGTTCGTCGAAGTCGGCGACAGGGTCGCCAACGGGCAGACGGTCTGCATCGTCGAGGTGATGAAGCTGATGAACCACGTGCCCTCGCCGGTTGACGGAGTCGTGACCGCCATATTGGTCGACAACGGCGCGCCGGTGGAATTCGGGCAGACCATCGTCGTCGTCGACCCGAACGGCTAGACCGCGGGGGCGGGACGATGCCGAAGCTGCGCCGGGTACTGATCGCCAACCGCGGCGAGATCGCGGTGCGGGTGATCAAAGCCTGCTTCGACGAGGGGATCGAGTCGGTGCTCGCGGTGTCCGAGGCCGACCGGGGGAGCCTCGGGGCGCAGCTCGCCGACCGGGTCGTCGTCATCGGGCCGGCCGCGGCGGCGGAGAGCTACCTCGACGTCAACCGGGTGCTCGCGGCGGCGAAGGTGACGGAGTGCGACGGGCTGCACCCCGGCTACGGGTTCCTCTCCGAGCGGGCCGAGCTCGCGGCCGAGTGCGCGGCGGCGGGGATCGCCTTCATCGGCCCCTCCGCCGAGGCGATGGAGCGCAGCGGCGACAAGGCAACGGCGCGGGCGCTCGCCAAACAGCTGGAGGTGCCGATCAACGAGGGCTCCGACGTGATCGAGAGCGAGGAGGCCGCCCGCCAGATCGCCGCCGCGGTCGGCTACCCGGTGCTGCTCAAGGCCTCGGCCGGCGGCGGCGGCCGCGGCATGCGCCTGGTCGAGTCCGAGGCCGAGCTGGCCGGCGCCTACGTCGCCGCCCACGCCGAGGCGCTGGCCGCCTTCGGCGACGGCCGCCTCTTCGTCGAGCGCTACGTCCGCCACGCCCGCCACGTCGAGGTCCAGGTGCTCGGCGACGGCGCCGGCGGCGCGGTCCACCTCGGCCACCGCGACTGCACCCTGCAGCGCCGCTACCAGAAGCTGGTCGAGGAGGCGCCGGCCCACGGCTTGCCGGCGGCGCTCGACGCGCAGATCACCGGCGCCGCGGTGCGGCTGATCGGCGCCCTCGACTACGCCGGCGCCGCCACCTGCGAGTTCCTCGTCGACCCCGAGCGGGGGAGCGCCGGCTTCCTCGAGATCAACGCCCGCCTGCAGGTCGAGCACCCGGTCTCCGAGGTCGTCACCGGCGTCGACATCGTCCGCGAGCAGCTGCGGATCGCCGCCGGCGCGGGGCTCTCGCTCGCCCAGGAGGACGTCGCCCTGCGCGGCCACGCGATCGAGGTCCGGATCAACGCCGAGTCGCCCGCGCATGACTTCGCCCCGACCCCCGGCCGGCTCGCCGTCTGGGCGCCACCCCAGGGCAGCGACGTGCGCGTCGACAGCGCCTGCTTCCCCGGCTGGTCGGTGCCGCCCTTCTACGACTCGCTGCTGGCCAAGCTGATCGCCTCGGGGCGCGACCGCGCCGCGGCGCTGGCCCGCACCCGCCAGGCCCTGCGCCACCTGCGCGTCGAGGGGGTCGAGACCACCGCCGGCTTCGCCCTCGACCTGCTCGAGCACCCCGACGTCGTCGCCGGCAACGTCCACACCAAGTGGGTCGAGGAGGAGTTCATGGAGAATTGGCTGGCCGCGCGAGCGGCGGAGGAGCACTGATGGCGCGGATCGAGATCGTCGACCAGACGCTGCGCGACGGGCAGCAGAGCTACTGGGGAATGCGGATGCGAGCCGGCCAGGTGCTGCCGGTCGCCGCCGCGATCGACGCCGCCGGCTACCGCGTCGTCGACCTCACCGGCAGCTCGATCTTCGAGGTCCTGGTCCGCTTCCGCCGGGAGAACCCGTGGCAGGGGCTCGACGCGATCCGCGCCGCGCTGCCGAGCTCGACCCTGCGCGCCGGCACCCGCACCAACGGGATCGTCGGCATGAACGTCACCCCGGACTCGATCGTCGAGCTCTGGATCCGCACCCTGGCCAAGCACGGGATCGAAAGCCTCTGGATCTTCGACTGCCTGCACGACGCCGAGAACATGATCCGCGTCGCCCGCATCGCCCGCGACGCCGGCCTCGCGCCCTCGCCGCAGCTCAACTTCTCCGAGTCGCCGGTCCACACCGACGACTACTACGTCGACGTGATCTCGCGCATGCTGGCCGGCGGCGCCGCCGAGACGATCCTGCTCGGCGACGAGGCCGGGGTGCTGGGGCCGGAGCGGGCGCGGCGCTGGATCCGCCTCTGCCAAGAGCGCGCCGCGCAGGGTGGGGTGCCGCTGGAGATGCACTTCCACAACCGCACCGCGATGGCCAACCTCAACCACATCATCGGGGTCGAGGAGGGGGTCACCATTCTCCACTCGGCGATCTCGACCCTGGCCAACGGCGTCTCGCTGCCCTCGACCGAGGTCACCGTCGACAACATGCGCCGGCTCGGCCACGAGGTCGCCGTCGACGACTCGCGCTTCGCCGAGATCGCCGCCCACTTCGGCGGCCTCGCCGACGACGAGGGCTTCGCCCGCGGCGCCCCGGTCGAGTACCAGGTCGCCAACATCCAGCAGCAGTTCCCCGGCGGGATGATGGGGACGCTGCGCGAACAGCTCAAGCAGGTGGAGATGAGCGAGCGGCTGCCCGAGGTGCTGGAGGAGGCGATCCGGGTGCGCGAGGAGATGGGCTGGCCGATCATGGCGACGCCGTTCTCGCAGCTGGTCGGGATCCAGGCGCTGCTCAACGTCGTCCAGGGCGAGCGCTACGCGACGATCCCCGACGAGAACCTGATGTACCTGGCCGGCTGGTACGGCACGCCGCCGGGCGAGGTCGACCCGGAGCTGCTCGAACGCGCCGCCGCCACCCAGCGCGGCCGGGAGATGATCGACGCCGGCCACGCGCCGCAGCCGAGCCTGAAGGAGATCCGCGCCGAGTACGGGGAGAGCCTCAGCGACGAGGAGTTGCTGCTGCGCTACCTGATCCCCGGCAACGACGTCGACGAGATGTACCGGGCCGACAACCCGATCGCGCCGATCCGGCCGTTGGGGGCGCCGGCCGGGCTGACCTGGCTGCGCGACCTGCTGCGCAACGGCGAGGCGCGCGGCGTCAGCGTCACCCGCGGCGGCGTCAGCGTCACCTTGCGGCGGTAGGGGGGCGGGCCGTGGACCTCGCCTACGAGTTCACCTTCAACGCCCGCCTCGCGCCCAAGGTCGCGGTCGGCGACGGCCCGTTCGGCGACCGCCGTGTGCGCGAGGTGTTGGGCGGCGAGGTGAGGGGGGAGCGGATCAACGGCACGGTCGGCAGCGGCGGCGGCGACTGGGTCCTGGTCGGCCCCGACGGCTGGGGCCGGCTCGACGTGCGGCTGCAGATCCTGACCGACGACGGCGCCGCGATCTACGTCCAGTACTTCGGCCTCGTCGAGTACAACGAGGCGGCGCTGGCGGCCAACGCCGGCGAGCGCTCCAGCGACTACTCCGAGCACTACTTCCGCACCGCCCCGCGGCTGGAGACCGGCGACGAGCGCTACGCCTGGGTCAACCGCACGCTGTTCGTCGGCGAGGGTCGCCTGCACCCCGGGCCGGTCGTCGAATACCGCGTCTTTCGCCTGCTCTGATCGGGCTTCACAGCCCCCTTGGTGAATCTCCAACGGGCCTTGTGAGAGCCCGCGCGTCCTCTCAACCGCGCTCGTACGCTAGCCCCCAAGTCCGGCTTGCTACCCGAGGAGGAGAGTCGATGAAGCAACACGCTAGTCGCATCGCGGGGAGGTCGAAGTGGCCCCTTCTGGCCATCTTCGGCCTGCTTGCGTGCGTTCTGGTGTTCGCGGCCTGCGGAGGCGGCGATAGTACGTCAGATACCGAAGCAGAAGCCACCACGAGCGAAGAAGCGAGCGGTGGCGAAGAAGAAACGGTAACCGGCGAACCGATCGTCACCTGGACCTATACGGACGTGAACACCGAAGGTCCGCAATACAAAAACATCGAAGAAACCGCACGCGTCTACCAGGAATGGATCAACACGCACGGCGGCATCGCCGGGCGGCCGCTGGAGGCTCATTTCTGCGACGCGCACGGGACCCCCACCGGGGTAGCGGCCTGCGGTCGTGAAGCGGTCGCCGGGGGCGCGGTTGCGCTGGTCGGCAACTTCACCTTCACCGGTGACGCGATCGTCCCGATCCTGGAAAAGGCGAACACCGCGTTGTGGGGCAACTGCTGCGCGATCTCGCCGTTGGAATTGACCTCGAAGATCAGCTTCCCGATGGGCAACCAGCCCCTCTACTCGGTCGGCCTGGTCAAGAAAGCGGTCGAAGACGGCTGCAAGAACATCAACGGGGTGATCATCGAAGGCGCCGAAGCCTTCATCCCGCTGATGGAAAACGCGGCCAAAGCCGAAGGCACCAAGATCAACAAGTTCGTCACCCTGCCGGCCACCGCGCAGGACTACAGCCCACAGGTGGCTGAAGCCACCTCGGGTGGGGCCGACTGCCTGGTGATGATCGTCTCCGAAACCCCGTACATCGCCTGGATGCCGGCCTTCGCCCAGTCCGGGTCGGAAGCGAAAATGTACGGGCCCCAGGGCAACTTCAACGAAAACGCCGTCAAAGGCTTCGAAGAAGTGGTCGAAGGGGACGTGGTCGCCGGCATGTACCCGGACATCTCGCTCCCGGCTTGGGACGAATACCGGGAAGCGCTGGAAAAGTACGAAGCCGATCCCGACCAGGACTACAACAGCCTCGGCGGGATGGGCACTTGGGCCGGGTACGAAGGGTTCAAACAGGTTGTCGAAGGCATGAGCGGCAAAATCGACAACGAAACGTTCCTGAAAGCGGCCGAAACCGCGGAAATCGACCTGCCGGGCATGGTCCCGCCGCTGAACATGGCGGAAAACTGGGGCAAGACCGGCGGTCCCGAAGGGTTCGAACGCCTGGTCAACCGGTGTGTCGTCTTCAGCCAGTTCGAAGGCGGCAAACTGGTCTCCGCCTCGACCGAATTCGAAGACGTCTCCGAAATCGCGGGCGGCACGAAACCGATGGATTGCGGTCCTCCGTTCGGCTGATCGCATCCGGTCTCTCCGGTCCCGGGCCGCGTGCCCGGGACCGGGGTCCGCTCTAGGGAATCCGAAAGAGAACACTCGTGGAAGAAGTCATCCGTTTCGCGCTCCTGGGGTTGGGCATCGGCGCCACCTACGCGCTCGCCTCCCAGGGCCTGATCATCATCTACCGGGGTTCGGGGGTGCTGAACTTCGCCCTCGGCGCGATCGGGATGGCCGGTGCCTACGTCTGGTGGGAGCTGACCACGAACCAGGGCTGGGCCTTCCTGCCCGGCCTCGTCGTCGGGGTCGCCTTCGCGGCGATCCTCGGCGCCTTGATCCACCTCTTCATCATGCGGCCGCTGCGCCAGGCGGCGCCGCTGGTCCGGGTGATCGCCACCCTCGGCGTCCTGATCACGATCCAGTCGATCGCGATCCTGCGCTACACGGCGACCTCGAAATTCGTCCCCTCCGACCTGCCGACCGACATCGTCCACATCCACAAGGCGATCGTGATCTCGGCCGACCGCCTGATCCTGCTCGGCATCGCAGCCGCGCTGACCGTCGGCCTCTGGCTGATCTACCGCTACACCAAATTCGGGCTCTCGACCTCGGCGGTCGCCGAGTCCGAGCGCTCGGCCTCGGCGCTCGGCCTCTCCCCCGACACGATCGCCGCCCTCAACTGGGCCTTCGGCTGCGGCCTCGCCGGCCTCGCCGCGATCCTGATCGTCCCGATCGTCACCCTGCATCCGGCGGTCCTCACCAACCTCGTCCTCGCCGCCACCGCCGCGGCGCTGGTCGCCGGCTTCCGCTCCTTCCCGATCGCGCTCGTCGCGGGGCTGGTGGTGGGGATCGCGCAGACCGAGGTCACCCGCTACGTCGAACAGACCGGCGTCGGCACCGCCGTCCCCTTCATATTGATCGTGATCTGGCTGGTGATCCGCGGCCAGGCGCTGCCGCTGCGCGACTACCTGCTGCAGCGGCTGCCGACGATCGGCACCGGCCAGATCCACCGGGTCGGGCTCGGGATCGGCGTCGCCGTCGGCGCCGTCCTGCTGGCGATCATG
>CAZHLT010000309.1:0-3553 GCA_964533285.1 uncultured Conexibacteraceae bacterium
GCGCTGCGGCGGACCTCGCGGGCGAGGCCGGGGCGCAGCAGCGCCAGCGGGTGCGGCCCGAGGGTGAGCCCGGTCGAGCGGTAGTCGGCGATCAGCTCGCCCCACTCGCCGAGCCGCTCCAGCTCGGGCGGCGCCGGCGGCTCCAGCGGCAGCGCCAGCTGGGTGCCGGCGGCTGTGCCGTGGCCGCGGCCGCTGACCCCGACCCGCCAGAGCGCCTGGCGGCGGTCCTCGCCGGCACCGTCGCCGGCGGCGGTCGGGAGCGAGTCGAGGGCGCCGGCCCAGGCCAGGCGTTCGAGGCTCACCAGCCCCGCCCCCGCCCGCGAGGCGAGCTCGGCGACGCCGCGGTAGGCGCCGCCCCGCTCGCGCTCGGCGACCAGCGCCTCCATCTCCTCCGCCCGCACTCCCTTGACGTAGCCGAGCCCGATCCGCACCGCGAGGCCGCCGCGCTGGGCGGGGTCGCGGTGCGGCGATTCGACGTGGCAGAGGACGCGGCTGCGGTTGGCGTCGGGCGGGGCGACGCGGATGCCGCGCCGCTGCGCCTCGTGGACCAGCGAATCGGGCGGGTAGAAGCCCATCGGCTGCTCGTTCAGCAGCGCGCAGAGGAACTCCGGCCCGCGGTGGACCCGCAGCCAAGCCGACTGGTAGGCGAGCAGGCCGAAGGCGGCCGAGTGCGCCTTGGGGAAGCCGAAGCCGGAGAAGCCCTGGATCTTCTCCCAGATCCGCTGGGCCAGCTCCGGCGCGGCGCCGTGGCGGGCGGCGGCGCCGGCGATGAAGCGCTGGTGGTGCTCGTCGATCGCCTGCTGGGAGCGCTTGCGGCTCATCGCCCGGCGCAGGCCCTCGGCCTGCGAGGGGGTGAAGCCGGCGAAATCGACCGCCACCTCCAGCACCTGCTCCTGGTAGACGATCGTCCCCAGGGTGTCCTTCAGCGACCGCTCCAGCGAGGGATGCTCGTAGGGGATCTCGAACTCCTCCGGGTTCTGACGCTGGCGCTTGCGCCTCTCTATATAGGGGTGGACGGCGCCGCCCTGGATCGGGCCCGGCCGCACCAGCGCCACCTGGACGGTGAGGTCGTCGAGCGTTTCCGGGTGGGTGCGGGGCAGCATCTGCATCTGCGCCCGGCTCTCGATCTGGAAGACGCCGGTCGTCTCGGCGGCCTGGATCGATTCGAAGGTCAGCTCGTCGTCGACGGGGATCCGCGAGAGGTCGAGCCGCTCGCCCCGCGTCGTGGCCACTTCGTCGACGCAGCGCTCGACCGCGGAGAGCATCCCCAGCCCGAGCAGGTCGATCTTCAGCAGCCCCGCGTCGGCGCAGGAGTCCTTGTCCCACTGGACGATCTGGCGGCCGGCCATCGCCGCCGGCACCACCGGGCAGACGTCGATCAGCGGCTCGGTCGAGATCACCATCCCGCCCGCGTGCTGGGAGGCGTGGCGGGGCAGGCCGAGCGCGTCGGGGCAGAGCCAGAGCAGCGCCTGCCAGCGGGTCGTGGCGGCGCGCTCGGCGCCGATCGCGGCGACGATGTCGCGCTCGATCTCCGCCGCGTTCTCGTGGAAGCCGACCGTCTTCGCGACCTTGTCGATCTCCGCCGGCGGCAGGCCCAGCGCCTTGCCGAGGTCGCGGACGACGCCGCGCGGGCGGTAGGTCGGGAAGGCGGCGACCAGCGCCGAGCGGTCGGCGCCATAGACCTCGTGCACGCGCGGGATCAGCTTCTCGCGGATGTCGCGCGGGAAGTCGAGGTCGATGTCCGGTATCGACTCGCCGACCTCGTCGTTGAGGAAGCGGCCGGGGAAGAGGTTCTTCTCGACCGGGTCGATGTGGGAGAGGCCGGTCAGGTAACAGACGATCGAGCTGACGCTGGAGCCGCGGCCGCGCCCCGGCGGCAGGATCGAGCGGGCCGAGTCGCGGCCGCGGACCTCGTCGGCGACGTCGCGGGCGAGCTCGAGCAGGTCGTGGTGGAGGAGGAAGAAGCCGGAGAGGCCGAGCTTGCGGATCATCCCCAGCTCCTCCCCAAGGCGGTGTTCGGCGGCGGCCCAGCCGCGGCGGCCGGCGTAGCGCTCGATCAGCCGCACGCGGCAGAGCTCGGCAAGGGTGAGGTCGGCGTCGGTCTCCTGCGGGTAGCGGTAGCCGAGCTCGGTGGTGAGGTCGAAGCGGAGCCGGTCGGCGAGGCGGACGCTCTCGGCGACCGCCTCGGGGTGCTCGGCGAAGCGGGCGGCCATCGCCGCCGGCGAGTCGAGCGCCGAGCTGCGGTTGCCGCGGCGGAAGGGCTCGGACTCCTCCAGCGTCTCGCCGCGGCCGACGGCGACCAGCGCGTCCTGGAGGCGGGCGCGGCGGAGGCTGTGGGAGTGGACGTCGCCGGTGGCGACCGTGGCGACGCCGAGGCGCTCGGCGAGCAGCGCCAGCCAGCGGTTGCGGGCGCGGTCGCGGCGCCAGTCGGGGCGCTGCAGCTCGACCCGGAAGCGGTCGCGGCCGATGGCGGCGAGCAGGCGGCGGCCGAGGCGCTCGCCGCAGGCGCGGTCGCGGCGCTCGAAGGCGCCGGCGAGGGCGCCGTCGCGGGCGCAGCCGGAGAGGCAGACGAGCCCCGCGGCGTGCTCGGCGACCTGCTCCAGCGTCGCCCACGGCTGGGACAGGGCGCGCGCCGTGTTGTCCCGCGTGTGGGCATGGGCCAGCGTCAGCAGGCGGCAGAGATTGCGGTACCCCGTCGCGTCTTCGGCAAGCAGAGTGACGTGTGCGTAGGGGTCCGCGGGTCCTGTCACCGGGGGGGACCCCTGCGGGCGGTGCGGTGGCTCCGTTCTCGGGGTCCCCCCCGGCGCCACCCACGGACCCATATGCACGGTCAGCTCGGCTCCGGTGAGAGCCCGGACCGCAAGCCCCTTGCAGGCATGGGCGAACTCTTGGGAGCCCCAGAGGCCGTCGTGGTCGGTGAGGGCGAGCGCCTCGTAGCCGTGGGCCTCGGCGGCGGCGGCCAGCTCCAGCGGCGTCGAGGCGCCGTCGAGGAAGGAGAAGGCGGAGTGGGCGTGCAGCTCGGCGTAGGGAGGCGTCGCCATCGGAGCCTCCCGGCTCAGGCGCGCTGGCGGTACCAGCGCTCGCCCTGGCGGAAGACGGTGAGGTCGCGACCGTCGGCGAGGACCAGCTCGAAGTAGCGCCGGCGCAGCGGCGGCGGCGTCCACCAGCGGTCCTCGACCAGCCACTCCTCGCGCACCGCCTCGACAGCGACGCCGGCGACCGCGGCGGGAGCACCGCCGGGGCCGACCCGGACCGCGACCGGGCGCGGCCGGTAGAGCCGGCGCAGCCTCGGGGTCACGGCAAGTGCCTCGCGCTTCGCTCCCGGCGCGAAGAGCAGGGATGCACGCTTGGTCGCTCCGTGCTCACAGCTCGGGGAAGGGCGTCAGCGCCGCCCAGCGCTCCGGCACCCGCGAGGCGGCGTCGACCGGGAGGACCTTGAGCAGCGCCTCCGCCCCCTGCGCGGCGCGCACCTCGCGCACCGCCCGGCCGAGCCGGCGCCGGCGCGCCAGCCCGGCGTCGCCGACCGGGAGCTCGATCTGGTCGCTGGCCGGCG
>CAZHLT010000310.1:0-1097 GCA_964533285.1 uncultured Conexibacteraceae bacterium
GAAGGCGGTGACGGCGAGCCAGCTGAAGGCGCAGGGCTCGATGACGGCGCTGCTCAAGGACGCGCTCGCCCCCAACCTCGTGCAGACGCTCGAGAACAATCCCGCTTTCATCCATGGCGGGCCGTTCGCCAACATCGCGCACGGCTGCAACTCCGTGCTGGCGACGACGACGGCGCTGAAGCTCGCGGACTATGTCGTGACCGAAGCCGGCTTCGGCGCCGACCTCGGGGCCGAGAAATTCTTCGACATCAAGTGCCGCAAGGCCGGCATCGCGCCCTCGGCGGTCGTGATCGTCGCGACCGTTCGCGCCCTCAAGATGCATGGCGGCGTCGCCAAGGATGACTTGAAGGCTGAGAACGCCGCCGCCGTCGCCAAGGGCTGCGAGAACCTCAAGCGTCACATCGAGAACGTCAACAAGTTCGGCGTTCCGGCCGTCGTCGCGGTCAACAAGTTCATCACCGACACCGAGGCCGAGATCGCCGAGGTTCAGAAGGCGGCCGCGAGCATGGGCACGAAGGCGTTGCTGTGCACGCATTGGTCGGATGGCGGCAAGGGCACGGAAGCGCTCGCGCACCACGTCGTCAAGGTCATCGACGAGGGCAAGGCGAACTTCAAGCCGCTCTACCCGGTCGAGATGAAACTGCGCGACAAGGTCAAGACCATCGCGCAGGAAATCTACCGCGCCGCCGACATCGCCTGCGATGCGAGCGTCGAGGCGCAGTTCAAGGACTTCGAGGCCGGCGGCTTCGGGCATTTCCCGGTGTGCATGGCGAAGACGCAGTATTCGTTCTCGACCGATCCCAATAAGCGCGGCGCGCCGACCGGCCACATCGTGCCGATCCGCGAACTGCGCCTCTCGGCCGGCGCCGAGTTCATCGTCGTCGTCACCGGCGAGATCATGACCATGCCCGGCCTGCCAAAGGTTCCGTCGGCCGAACAGATCCGTCTCGATGACGAAGGCAAAATCGAGGGGCTGTTCTAGTCCGCTTGTTATTCACAACATCGCACCGCGCATGAGCAAGGCGATGCACGTAATTAAGTGAGCTTCTGATGACTGCAACGATTATCGATGGAAAATCCGTGGCTGCGAAAGTGCG
>CAZHLT010000311.1:0-4067 GCA_964533285.1 uncultured Conexibacteraceae bacterium
CTTCGCCCAGGACCCGGTGACCGCCCCGGTCAACCCCTACACCGGCCCCGAGGGCTACTTCGAAGGCCGCTACCCCGGCGAGCTGCTGGCCTCGTTCCCGTGGCGGCGGCTGCAGGTCTTGAAGATGGATCTGCATGCCGATGGGAGCGGGCGCAAGGTCAACCGCTCGAGCCGACGCTGAGCCGCCACTCCCGCAGGTAGGAGAGGGCGCCGCCGAGCACGAGCCCGATCACCAGGCCGATGAAGGTGTAGACGAAGAAGGTCGAGCGGCGGTCGCTGCTGGCGTCGTTGGCGGGGGAGATGACCTGGATCAGGTCGGTCGCGACCTGGCTCTGGACGCTCGAGGTGTAGGCCTTGCCGAGGGCGTCGGCGCGCAGCGTCGCCGCGGCCAGCTCGGCCCGCTGGCGCTGGAGCTGGTCTTCGACCGGCGGGATCGGGCGGTCTTCGACTTCGGTTTCGGCCGCTTCCAGCCCCTTCTCGGCGCTCTTTTCCTTCGCCACCGCCTTGCGGTACCTGGCGTAGAGGCGCTTGCTGTCGGGGTTGTCGCGGTTGAGCTCGGTCTGGTAGCGGATCAGCGCCTTGCCGCTGAGGTTGGCGAGCGCGATCGCCTCCTTGCGGTCGGGCGCGGTCGCTTCGATCTTGAAGACCGGGCTTTCGGCGACCGGGGTGGCGACGACGTGGCTCTGCACGTCCTTGACCGGGATCCCGGTCTGCTTCGAGACTTCTTCGGCGACCGCCTTGGCGGTGACCGTGCGGCTGTAGCCGGTGGCCAGCGCCTGGGTGGCGACGGCGAAGCCCGAGAGCGCGCCGGGCGAGGTGATGTCGATGCGGCCGACCGCGAGGCGGCTGGTCGCCGTGTACTGCTCGGTCCGGACCAGCGCCAGGGTGGCGCCGACGCCGCCACAGAGGACGACGCAGATCAGCACGATCCACCAGTTCCAGACCATTGCCCGGACGAGGCTGATCGCGGGCGGCGCCTCGGCGACGGTGCGCGGGTCCTGGCGCGGGGGGTCCTGGACGGAGGTCATCGCGACGTGTACCTTTCCGCCCGCTG
Source organism: uncultured Conexibacteraceae bacterium (assembly GCA_964533285.1). GTDB lineage: Bacteria > Actinomycetota > Thermoleophilia > Solirubrobacterales > 70-9 > VAYN01. The sequence goes on from CAZHLT010000311.1 coordinate 1,055, forward strand.
ATGAGCAAGGCGATCGAGATCGGCAGGGGCTACCTCGGCCGCGGCAGGCGCTCCGGCGAACACGCGCTGCGCCGCGCCAGCGCCGCTGACCGGCCGCTGCCCGACTTCCTCGTGATCGGCGCCCAGAAGGCCGGCACCACCTCGCTGCTCTCCTACCTCTGCCAGCACCCGGCGGTGCGGCCGCCGGTCCGCAAGGAGGTCCACTTCCTCGACCACGAGTTCGAGCGCGGGCCGAGCTGGTACCGGGCCCACTTCGCCCGCCGCCGCCCCGGCACCGTCACCGGCGAGGCGACCCCGTACTACCTCTTCCACCCGCTGGCGGCGCGCCGCGCCGCCGCCGTCGTCCCCGGCGCCCGCCTGGTCGTGCTGCTGCGCGACCCGATCGACCGCGCCTTCTCCCAGCACAACCACGAGCGGGTGCTGGGCTTCGAGACCCTGCCCTTCGAGGCGGCGCTCGCCGCCGAAGCCGAGCGCCTGGCCGGGGAGGAGGAGCGGATCCTGGCCGAGCCGCGCTACCGCTCCTTCTGCCACCAGCACCACTCCTACCTCGCCCGCGGCCGCTACGTCGGCCAGCTGCAGCGCTGGCTGGAGTGCTTCGACCGCGACCGCGTCCTCGTCCTCGCCGCCGAGGACCTCTTCGCCGACCCGCGCGGCGTCGTCCTCCAGACCCAGGAGTTCCTCGGCCTCGAGCCGCTGCCGCCGAGCGACACCAGCCCCCGCAACGCCCGCAGCTACGCGCCGATCGAGCCCGCCCTGCGCGAGCGTCTGACCGCCGGCTTCGCCGCCGAAAACCGCCGCCTCTACGAGCTGGTCGGGCGCGAGTTCGCCTGGGGCTGAGCGTGGCCGCGCGGCGACCGTCTGCCCCCGTGTCTCCGGGGAGCGGGAGCGCTGCTTTGCGGATGCGGGACCGGAGTTCGACATGGCGCGGTGCCAGAGGAGGACGGGCGAGGGGCCACGATCTCCGCTCCGGGGGCGCCGGATGTGAACAGGCTGAGAACAAGATGTGCACAGCGCACCGAGCTTCACGTCGCTGCAACAACGGCGTTGCACCAAATTCACCCTGAGTTCCCCTGAGATTCACAGGAACCCGCACGCTGAGTTTCAGGATCGCAGCCGACTCCCGTGACGAAAGAGAACGGGCATTCCACCAAGGAGGATCAATGTCGGCTGTACTCAGCAATAAACGTGTGAGCATGCGCACGTTTGTCGCGTTGGTCGCCGGGGGCGTGCTGCTCGCCCTTGCCATCAGCGCGTTCAACTCGAGCAGCGCTTCCGCCGCTCCGACCTGTTCGGGCTCGAACATCGTCGGCCGCGGCGCCTCGCTGCAGAAAATCGCGCAGCAGGAAGTCTGGAACCCGGCCTTCAACGCCGACTGCACCGGCAAAGGCACGGAACCGAAAGTGAGCTACGAATCGACGGGCTCCGGTGGCTGCATCAGCGCCTGGAACTTCGACGGCGTGGCTGGCAGCATCAACAAAGCGGTCGCCTTCTGCAGCACCGACGACGCCCCGACCGCGGCGCAGATCAACAACGCGGAGAGCGTCTCCGGCGGCGCCAAAGTCGCCGTGGTCCCGGTCGCCCAGACCTCGATCGCGGTGATCGCCAACCCGCCGGCGAACTGCAACATCGAATTCCTCACCAACTCCAACCTCTCCGGCATCATGGAAGGCCGGATCCGGAGCTGGTCGAAAGTCGAAACGACCGAAGAGGAAGTCGCGGGTGCCTGCAACTCGCCGATCACCCGCGTCGTCCGCAAAGACGGCTCCGGCACCACCTACCAGTTCAAGAACTACCTGTTCAAACTGAACGGCGCTCAGCTGCGCTGCTCCGAAGGTCTGGTCGAAGCGGGCAAAAAAGCGACCTGGCAGCAGCTCGAGCCGATCGGCGCCGGCGGTAAACCGAACATCTCCTGGCCGGAAACCTGCCCGGAACAGGAAATGAGCCCCGTGGTGACCGCGACCGGCACCGGCGGCGGCGAACTGGTGAAAAAAGTCAACACCACCAGCGGCAGCATTGGCTACGCCTCGCTGCCGGACTCGATCGCCAACAAAGCCGGCAACACCCGGATCCTGGCGCTGCAGAACAACGGTCAGAAGGGCGCTTCCGAAGCCACCTTCGGTGAACCGGGCCTCAGCAACGTCGCCAACTGCAGCAAAGCGGTCTACCAGGTGCCGAAACTGAACGGCAGCCTGGACTTCGACTGGTCGCAGGTGTTCTCGGCGAAGCCCGCGGTCGGTGGCGAAGCGTACCCGCTGTGCACGCTGACCTACACGGTCGTCTGGAACAGCTACGGCTCCGTCGGCTACACCGAAGGGGTCGCCACCTCGGTCCGCGACTACGTCTACGAGTACGTGGTCCAGTCCGCCGGTCAGACGGCCATCAACAGCAACAACTACTCGGCCCTGCCGGGCTCGGGCAACCCGCTGTTCGACGTCCTCGGCGCTGCCCAGAAGGCTGCGAAAAACGTCGCCTTCTAACTCGCAGTCGAGTTACAGGGCGGCCGCTCCGCGGTCGCACCGCTGAAAGGGCCGGGCGCAAGCCCGGCCCTTTCACACATTTGTAGCGCTGCGGTCCTTCGATCTTCACATCTGAGCGGTTCCGCCGGGCGAGGATTCGCGCCGAGCTGATGATGAAAGTCGAGCGGAAAGGTCGCGCAATGGAGAGTCGGTTGGGGAGCATGTCCTTCGTCCGTCGCATCGGGCTGGCGGTGATCGCGTTGCTGGCGTTGCTGGCGCTCGCCGCCCAACCCGCCGCCGCCAAAGGCGGTGGCCAGATCGGCTCGGGCTGGGGCACCCCCGGCTCGGCCAACGGCCAGTTCTTCAACCCGGCGATGCTCGGCGTCGACCCCGTCGACGGCAGCGTCTACACCGGCGACCTCGCCGGCACCACCTCCGAAGGGGAAACCGCCAAATACCGGATCCAGAAGTTCACCGCGGCGGGCAGCTTCCAGGCGGCGGCCGAAATCCCCCGCTTCCCGGCCACCGGCAAACTCGCCAGCCTGCAGGGGATCGCC
>CAZHLT010000312.1:0-6035 GCA_964533285.1 uncultured Conexibacteraceae bacterium
CGGGCGCGGATCGCCACAAAGCTCCTGGCGCTCGCCGCTGGCGTCTGGGTCAACAGCTGGCTCGGACTGCCGAGCCGGTCCTTCGCTCAGTTCGCGACCTGAGCGTGGAATCAATCATCTAGGCCCCGCCGCCGCCCTCCGCGGCCAGCTTCCGCGAGACCGCGAAAAGCGGCCATATAGGCCACTTACGGCAGACTCGTGGCGATGCACGACCTGCGGAGCGCCCCGATCCCGCCGCTGGCGGCGGACGACCACGTCCGCGGCGAGGGGGAGCTGCTGATCGTCTACTCGGACCTCGGCTGCCCGCACTGCGCGGCGACATGGGCCGAGCTGCGCGGCCAGCCCTGGCGGATCGTCTTCCGCCACTTCCCGGTGCGCAGCAAGCACCCGCGCTCGCCGGCCCTGCACGCGGCGGCCGAGGCGGCCGGCCTGCAGGGCGCCTTCTTCGAGCTCGTCGACTCGCTCTACGCCGACCGCGGCCACGTCGACGACCCGCATCTCTGGCAGCGGGTCGAGGCCCTCGGCCTCGACCTCGACCGCTTCGAGGCCGATCGCCGCTCTGAGGCCGTCGCCGCCCGCGTCCGCCGCGACTTCGAGTCCGGGATCCGCGGCGGCGTTGCAGGAACCCCCGCATTCTTCGACGCGGCGGGAGGGTCCGTTAATCTTTCTGGTGAAAGAGAACGAGAGTTCTGAAAGCAGATGGCCGTCATCCGGGCGGCCGGAGGTAGACAACTAAATGAGCATGTTTGACGTTACCCGCGTCTCGGCGGATGTCGGCGACAGCCAGATCTCCTTTGAGACCGGGAAACTCGCGAAGCAGGCGAGCGGCGCCGTCGTCGTGCGTCAGGGCGACACGATGGTCCTCTGCACCGCCACGATCGGCAGCCTTCGCGACGTGGACTTCCTTCCCCTCACCGTCGACGTCGAGGAGCGGATGTACGCCGCGGGCAAGATCCCGGGCTCGTTCTTCCGTCGCGAGGGGCGCTCGGGCGAAAAGGCGACGCTGACCGCGCGCATGATCGACCGCCCGATCCGGCCGCTCTTCCCCAAGGGCTGGCACTACGAGACGCAGCTGGTCGCGATCCCGATGTCGGTCGACCAGGAACACCCCTACGACGTCCTCGCGATGAACGGCGCCTCGGCGGCGCTGGCGATCTCGCCGGTTCCGGTCGCCGCCCACGTCGGCGCCGTCCGCATCGGCAAGCTCGACGGCGAATTCGTCGTCAACCCGAACGAGGAGCACCACGAGGAGCTTGAACTCGACCTGATCGTCGCCGGCACCGACGAGGCGATCCTGATGGTCGAGGCCGGCGCCACCGGCGTCACCGAGGCCGAGATCCTCGACGCCCTCGACATCGCCCACAGCGAGATCAAGAAGCTGACGGCGGCGATGGAGGAGCTGCAGCAGAAGGCCGGCAAGGAGAAGCTGGAGATCGAGGCCCCGAGCATCGACGAGAGCCTGCTGAGCGAGATCCGCGGCTCCCACGGCCAGGCCCTGGTCGACGCGATCGCCACCGCGGGCAAGCTCGAGCGCTACGAGGCGATCGACAAGGTCAAGGACGAGGTCGTCGCCAAGTACGCGGCCGAGAGCGGCGACGAGGAGGCCGACGCGGCCCGCAAGAGCGAGGTTGGCGCCGCCTTCGACTCGATCGAGAAGGAAACGATCCGCAAGGCGATCGCCGTCGAAAAGAAGCGCCCCGACGGCCGCGCCCAGGACGAGATCCGGCCGATCGAGTGCGAGGTCGACATCTCCCCGCGCGTCCACGGCTCGGCCCTGTTCACCCGCGGCGAGACCCAGATCCTCTCCAACGTGGCGCTGGGCACGACGCGGATGGACATGCGGATCGACACGCTCGGGCTGCAGACGACCAAACGCTTCTGGCATCACTACAACTTCCCGCCCTTCTCGGTCGGGGAGGCCGGCTTCATGCGCGGCCCGAAGCGGCGTGACATCGGCCACGGCGCGCTCGCCGAGCGGGCCCTGGCGGCGACGATCCCGAACGAAGACGACTTCCCGTACGTGATCCGCGTCGTCTCCGAGACGCTGGAGTCCAACGGCTCCTCGTCGATGGGCTCGGTCTGCGCCTCCTCGATGGCGCTGCAGGCGGCGGGCGTCCCGGTCAGCGCGCCGGTCGCCGGCGTCGCCATGGGCCTGATCAAGGAGGGCGACGACTACATCGTCCTCACCGACATCGCCGGCGTCGAGGACCACCTCGGCGACATGGACTTCAAGGTCGCCGGCACCGCCGAGGGCATCACCGCCCTGCAGATGGACATCAAGATCACCGGCGTCACCTTCGACATCCTGCGCGACGCCCTCGACCAGGCCAACAAGGGCCGCCAGTTCATCCTCGGCAAGATGGCGGCGGCGATCGACGGCCCGCGCGAGGGGCTCTCCAAGCACGCGCCGGCGATCGAGTCGATCAAGATCGACCCGGAGAAGATCGGCGCCGTGATCGGCAAAGGCGGCGAAACGATCCGCGCCCTCTGCGAGGAGTTCGAAGCCGAGATCGACGTCGAGGACGACGGCACGGTGCGGATCTACGCGCCGACCGGCGAACTGGTCGACGCCTGCGTCGCCCGCATCAACTCGATGACCAAGGAGGCCGAAGTCGGCGACCGCTACGAGTCCGCCAAGGTCGTCAAGACGACCACCTTCGGCGCCTTCGTCGAGCTGGTCAAGGGCACCGACGGCCTGCTCCACATCTCCAACGTGAAACCGGGGGAGAGGGTGGACTCGGTCGACGACGTGCTCAGCTCCGGCGACCTGATCGACGTCACCGTGGTCGAGGTCGACAAGGAGCGCGGCCGGATCGGCCTGCGCCTGACCAGCGACCCGTCGGTCGAGGGCAAATCGCCCGAGGAGCTGGCGACGATCGGCTCCGGCGACGGCGGCCGCCGCAACGGCGGCGACCGCGGCGGGCGCGGTCGTGACCGCGATCGCGGTCGCGGGCGTGAACGCGAGCGCCGCGGCTAGGCCTTGGCCGACGCGAAGCTGACCGCACTGGGCTCGGGCGTCCGGGTCGTGACCGAGGAGGTTCCCTCGGTCCGCTCGGTCGCGCTCGGGCTCTGGGTGCGGTCCGGATCACGCAACGAGTCCCCGGCGCAGGCCGGTGTCTCGCATTTCCTCGAGCACCTGCTGTTCAAGGGCACCGCGCGCCACTCGGCGATCGAGATCTCCGAGCTCTTCGACGGGCTCGGCGCCTCGGTCAACGCCGCCACCGGCAAGGAGACGACGCACCTGCACGCGCGCTTCCTCGACGAGCACACCGAGGCGGTCTTCGACCTGCTGGCGGAGATGCTGCTGGCGCCGACCTACCCGGACATCGACTCCGAGCGCCAGGTGGTGCTGGAGGAGATCGCGATGTACGACGACGAGCCGCAGGAGAGCGTCCACGACGTCCTCGCCGAGGCCGTCTTTGGCTCGCACCCGCTCGGCCGCCGCGTGCTCGGCGAGGCCGAGGTGATCGCCTCGATCCCGGTTCCCGACATCGAGTCCTACCACCACGCGAGGTACGCGGCGCCGGAGATCGTCGTCGGCGCCGCCGGCCACCTCGACCACGACCGCATCGTCGCCCTCGCCGAGCGCCTGGTGAACCCGCCGGCCGACGGCGGCGGAGTGGCGCCGGCGACGGCGCTGGAGGGCTCCGCCCGGCTCTGCTTCCGGGCCAAGGAGACCGAGCAGTACCACATCTGCTTCGGGGCGCCGGGCCTGCGCCGCGACGACGAGCGCCGCTACGCGCTTGCCGTGCTCGACGCGATCTTCGGCGGCTCGACCTCCTCGCGCCTGTTCCGCGAGGTGCGCGAGAAGCGCGGCCTCGCCTACTCGGTCGGCTCCTACAACGAGCAGTTCACCGACCAGGGGATGGTCGCGACCTACGTCGGCACCCGCGAGGACAACGTCGAGGAGGCCTGCGCGATCATCGGCACCGAGCTCGCCCGGCTGCGGACCGAGCCGGTCTCCGCCGCGGAGCTGGCACGGGCCAAGGAGAGCGTCAAGGGCCGCCTCGTCCTCTCCTCGGAGTCGACCGCGGCGCGGATGACGCGGATCTCGCGGGCGACCCTGTTCGGGCTGCCGATCGAAACCCTCGACGAGATGCTGGCCAAGGTCGACGCGGTGCAGATCGACGATCTCAGCGCCCTGGCCGCCGAGCTGTATGGCGCCGAGCGGCTCTCCGCCGCCTGTGTCGGCGCCGACGAAGACCGCTTCAAGGCCGCTCTGGCGCCGGTCAGCGAGGCTCTGGCCGCGGCATGATTCGGGTTGCCGTAGCGGGCGCCGCCGGCCGCATGGGGCAGACCGTCTGCGCGGCGGTCGCGGCGGCCGAGGGGCTGGAGCTGAGCGGCCGCGCCGACCCGGCCCTGGGTGTCGAGCTGGCCGCGGTGCTGGGCGAAGCCGACGTCGTCGTCGACTTCACCGTCCCGGACACGGCGCTGGCCAACCTCGAAGCCTGCATGGCGGCCGGCGTCCACGTCGTCGTCGGCACCACCGGCTTCGACCTCGAGGCGGCCCGCGCCGCGGCCGAGGCGAGCGAGGGCGCGAACTGCTTCGTCGCCCCGAACTTCGCGATCGGCGCGGTGCTGATGATGGTCGTCGCGCAGACGATCGCGCCGCACATGCCCGAGTGCGAGATCGTCGAGCTGCACCACGACCGCAAGCTCGACGCGCCCTCGGGGACCGCCGCCCGCACCGCCGAGCTGATCGACGCCGCCGGCGGCAACGTCCACCAGCCGATCCACTCGGTGCGGCTGCCCGGGCTCGTCGCCCACCAGGAAGTGATCTTCGGCGGCGAGGGTCAGACGCTGAGCCTGCGCCACGACTCGGTCGACCGCAGCTCGTTCATGCCCGGCGTCGTCCTCGCCGTGCGCAGGGTGGCGGACCTGCCCGAGCGCTTCACCGTCGGCCTCGAGAACCTGCTTTAGGCCGGCCGACGGAGTACTCTGGACCTGATGAAGCCGATCGAAGGGGCGATAACCGCGATGGCGACGCCGTTCCGCGAGGACGGCCGCATCGACCTCGACGGCGCCAGGCGGCTCGCCTCGCACCTGCTCGAGCACGGCTCGCACGGGCTCGTCGTCTCCGGCACCACGGGCGAGTGCCCGACGCTTACCGACGGTGAGGAGATCGAGCTGCTGAGCGCGGTGCGGGCCGAGGTCGGCGACGAGGTGCTGCTGATCTGCGGCACCGGCACCAACGACACCCAGCACTCGCGCGAGCTGACGAAGATGGCCGCCGACGCCGGCGCCGACGCCTCCCTGGTCGTCGTCCCCTACTACAACAAGCCCAACCGGGCGGGGATCAAGGCGCACTTCGAAGCCGTTGCCGAAGCGGTGCCGGAGCTGCCGATGGTGATGTACAACATCCCCTCGCGGGTGATCGTCAACGCCGACGTCGAGCTGCTCGGCGAGCTGGCCGCGGTCGACAACATCGTTGCCGTCAAGCAGGCCAACGACGAGGAGCTGGGCCCAATCGAGGGCCTCGCCGTCCTCGCCGGCAACGACAACACCTTCTTCCGCGTGCTCGAGTTCGGCGGCGCCGGCGGCATCCTCGTCGCCTCCCACGTCGTCGGCGACCAGATGCGCGAGATGTGGGACGCGGCCCAGGCCGGCGACCTCGAGCGGTCGCGGCGGATCGACGCCGAACTGCAGCCGGTGTTCGAGGGGCTTTCCGTCACCACCAACCCGATTCCTTTGAAGGCGGCGCTCTCGATGCTCGGACTCGCGTCCGACCGCGTGCGCCTGCCGCTGGTTCCAGCCGACGCCGAGCAGCGCGCCGCCGTGCGCGCCGCGCTCGAGGGCATCGGCCTGCCGGTGGCTTCCTGACTTCACTCCTACACAGAAAGAGCATTGCCAGTGCCAAGTAAGAAACTCCGTGTGCTGCCCTTGGGCGGCCTCGGCGAGATCGGCAAGAACATGACCGTGATCGAGTACGACGGCCGTATCGTCGTCGTCGACACCGGGCTGATGTTCCCGACCGCCGAGATGCACGGCATCGACCTAGTCCTGCCCGACTTCACCTACCTGCGCGACCGCGCCGA
>CAZHLT010000313.1:0-7383 GCA_964533285.1 uncultured Conexibacteraceae bacterium
GGTGATGAACCCCTCCGAATTCGCCGCCGGGCGCCTTGACGCCGAAGCCGTCGTCACCGACTTCCTGGGCCACTCCACGGCCGAACACTTCTTCCTCACGATCCCGCAGTCCCCGCCGGCGGACCCGTCCGCTCCCGAGAAACCCGACTTCCAGTCGGTCAAGAGCTTCCGCGAAGAATACGGCCTCGACCGCAATCACGGCTACACCCAGGCCCAGCTGACCAAGCTGATCCTCGAACTGATCTACGAATGGGAAGCGCAGGTGCCGGTGGTGATGCGGGCGGTGGATGAATGGGGGATGCCGATGCGAGAAGCTGAACTGAACGAAATGGAATACCGGAGCGCCTATAGGGCGGTGGCTGCCGAAGCGGCCCCGCAATGGACCGAAGAACACGCGCCCTCGACCTACGGCGGCTTCTACGTCGACGACCCTGCTGGAGGGGTTCTCTACTTTGGATTCACCGCCAACCAGCATGCCCAGGTCGAAGCGCTGAAGGCGCATCTGGAAGCGGTCTTCGGCGCCCCGATACCCGTTCAAGAATTCCCCACCCCTCCCACCAAAGCGCTGTCGTCGCTGCGGCAGGTCGAATCAGAAGTGCTTGGCGCGCTCGAAGCAGAACCGAGCAAGATGTCGCTCGTGACCTCGATCCTCGTTCCGCCGACCGGCAACGTGGTGGAGGTCCACGCTACGAATCCATCCGCTGTGAGTGAAGCGATTCAGGCCCGGCTTGGCCCGGGCCTGCCGGTCAGCGTGTCCGGGGGGCAGGCATTCATCCCGTTCACGACTAGGTACGACCAGTCCGGTCCGGTCTACGCGGGTGCCGCGTTGCAGGCGGAAAACGAACATGGATGCACGGCAGCCTTCAGCGCCAAAGCGCCGGTCGATCCCGACCGTCCGACCGGCCCCTTCCAATACTTCGTGCTGACGGCAGGTCACTGCTATCCGTCTTCGGGAATCCGGGTCGGCCGCCGGCGGGCGCCAGGGTCAAAACTATTCAACCCGATCGGTAAGTCGGCGCGGAATGCGTTGAACACGAAACCCTATCTGGACATCGGAACGGTTACCATCAGCGCCGATAAGCGGAGCCACAGCGTGTTGAACCACACTCCGCTGGAACCGCAGCCAATCCAAGGATCCGAGGCGCCTCCGGAGGGAAAGAAGGTGTGCTGGTCAGGAGTGACCACCGACCATCACTGCGGGTACGTCGAAGGCTTCCTGAACGTGCCCAGTGCCGGCAAGCCGGTTCTCGCCTGGCTCGTCAAGGGCGAAGCCGCAAATGGCGACAGCGGTGCCCCCGTTTGGGATCCTGAGAGCCACAATGCTGTCGGGACGCTTATCGGGTCGAGCCCTGACTTCGCTCACTGCGAAATTACGATCGTGGGGGTGAGGCGGTGTGACAAGTTCGCGATGACTGCGCTTCGGGTGGCCAGCGATCCCGTGTTGGGCGCCGAAGCCAAGCTCGGGGTTCGCGTGATCTCCCAGGGGGGATCATGAGGGGGTCGATAGCTCGGTGGTGCATCGCGGTCACGGCTGCCTTGGCGCTAGCATCGGGTGGCGCCGCTTGTGATGGTGCCAGTCACAGGGCAGCGACTGGGACCCAGGGCAGCGGGTCGACGGACGAACCGGTCGAATACCTTTCGGTTGGTCCTCCTCCCAAGGGTAAGCCTGTTCGAGGCTTCTGCGGACGCGCCGTCGCCAAGGTGGGCCGGGATCCGTCGACGATCGACGTGACCGCATGGTGCGCGCCGAGCGATATCGAACCTTACGTCCGGATCTGGCTGGGCCGCTACCGTCTCCACGATCCCGCAGCACCCCCACTCTTGCGGCCGGGCCGGATTCAGCGTGTGTTCGCGGAAGGGCCCGGGAAGACGTCACTTGCCAAATGTAAGTCGTTCTACCGGGCGATCATGTGCGGGGCGAAAGCCCGTGGGCCGATTCGACTTCGCGCGGTGCTGGCCGTTCCTCCCCGCAGCCGCTGTCATCTCGAAGTCTCCGTCACGACGGAATTCGAAGACACCTGCCCGCACAACAGCTGCATCGGCACGATGACGACCTATGCCCTGTACTCGGGGCGCCCTAAGGGCTGCTGAGGGCTTTGGCGGCTCCGCCGGAATCGAGCCAGTCCTCGGCGTTGAAGTCCTGAAAGGGGGATGCGGATGTATTCACAACCGCTCGTTAGAGAATTTCTGGCTTCTCAGTTTGGGGCCGGTGCCCCAGTCTCAGTCCACCAAGAAGCCAAGGTGGTTCCGGGAAGCTACACGCGGTGGAAAGGATCAGGCCCGGTGGCGGCAGGAGATGCCCTGGAGGGCGCCGATGAAGAAGGCGACGCAGCTGTATGCACCGCTGGATTTGGGAGTAGAGCGCAGGTTGATGAAGAACATGGCGAGCCGGTCTACTTCTACTTCGCCCTTACGGCGGGCCATTGTTACCCAAAGGGAAACGCGGTCTACCGATCGACGGAGCCGTGGCGTCTCGGATATCACAAGGTTGGGTCGGTGACGCGGCGGCAGTATGGGGTTCCAGGGCAGAGCGCCCCGGTAACTGACGCGGAGGCGGTGAACGTGCCCGAAAAGTTCCGTTCGCGTGGGATCTTCTATGGATACCCGAAAGCATTGCTGCCGGTCCAAGGAGTCGAGCGGCCACGAGTCGGGATGCACGTGTGCTGGTCTGGCGTCAGTTCCAAGGTCGATTGCGCCCGAATTGTCGGACGACGCAGAGGGGAAGTTGACGGTCGCGAATTCTACGGGGCGGTCGTTTCGGGCCCGATAGCCGAAGGCGATAGCGGCGGGCCGGTATGGAACCGTGACACCGTGAAAGCTGTAGGAATGATGTCCGACCTAATCACCGGTCCAAAATGCAGCTATCTCCCGAACGAACCGCTGCGCCTTGAATGCCCGCGCTTTATCATGACGCCTCTGCTCCCATTTAAGGGAAGGGCCAATCCGGTTGGCATCCTCGCAACGCTGGGCGTCGAAGTCCTGAAGGAATAGTGAACGAGTGAGAGGCATGAGGCACAGGCTCAAGGCGCCGGTACTTCTTCCACTGCTAGGCGTCCTGCTGGTCGCTTGTGGCGGGTCACGCTCTGGAGCACCGGCGTCGGGTCAGGCGCCTGAGGTCGGTCCGGTGCCAGAATTCGCCAGGGTGGTTCCGCCGGTCGAAGACGTGAGCGACTCCGTGTTTCGATCGGGCAACTGCCGGCGCGCGCATGTGGATGCCGGCCCTTCTCCTGGCCAGATCGATTTCACGGTCGAATGCGCTGGCTCTGATGAGCGTCAACTAGTTACGTTTGCGGTCGCTCGGTATCCGCTGCGGCGTGGTTATGTCGGCACCCAGGGTATAGTCCGCGTGCGCGGACGCCCACCCGTCACTGGCCCCGGTGCGGTCAGCGGCCGGGGGGTCTGTAGATTTGAGCCGGGTCGACTAGGTGTGTCCTGCCAGTTGCGAGCCGATGGGCCGGCGAGGCTTGAGGGGACGATGTGGGTGCGCCCTCGCTGGCGCTGTGCAAGGTCGGTTCAGGTACTCGTTCGCGAAACGAAGTCGGGCCAGACCTGCAACTCTGAGCAATGCCCAGCGTTTCGACGCGCCAGGACCCTGACCGTCGGGCGGCCTGGAGGATGTTAAAGGGAGTGCGGGAGCGGGCTGGCGAGTGGTTCAGAATTTGCTGCGAGGTTAGTCGTGAGGCCCCGCTCGCGAGCGAAGAGATCAGGTCGAATCTGAAGTCATTGGCGCGCTCGAATCGGAACCGAGCAAGATGTCGCTCGTGACCTCGATCCTCGTTCCGCCGAGCGGCAACGTGGTGGAGGTCCACGCTACGAATCCATCCGCTGTGAGCGAAGCGATTCAGGCCCGGCTTGGCCCGGGCCTGCCGGTCAGCGTGTCCGGGGGGCAGGCATTCATGCCGTTCACGACTAGGTACGACCAGTCCGGTCCGGTCTACGCGGGTGCCGCGTTGCAGGCGGCAAACAAACACGAATGCACCGCCGGATACAGCGCGAAGGCGCCGGTCGACCCCGCAAAGCCCAATGGGCCGTTTCAATATTTCGTACTGACTGCTGGCCATTGCTACGAAACCAGCGGGATCGAAGTCGGGCGGCAGCGGAGTCCCGTATCGCTGGGATACAACAAGATCGGCGTATCGGCGCGAAATGAAATGCGCACGAAGCCGTACGTGGACATTGGCACGGTTACGATCGCGGGCGGCAAGCGAAGCCACAGCGTATTGAATGGCACTCCGTTGGAACCGCAGTCAATTCAGGGCTCAGAGCGACCGCCGGAAACGAAGAAGGTCTGCTGGTCGGGAGTGGTCACGGGCCATCACTGCGGCTATATGGAAGGCCTGGCGACGATGACGGAGCAGCCGACGGGCAAATCGATCTTCGGATACGTCGTCAAGGGCGAAGCGGCCAATGGGGATAGTGGAGGTCCCGTGTGGGATCCGACGACCCACAGGGCGGTGGGTACCATTGTCGGATCAAGCTCTGATATTGCGCATTGTGTGAAAAACGTGTTTGGAGTGGTGCGGTGCGACCATTTTGCGATTACGCCGCTGCGGGTCTCCGGCAGTCCAGTGTTTGGTGGCGAAGCAAAGTTGGGAGTTCAAGTGCTGGCCGAAGGCAACTGATGATGAGGCGTGTGCGACTACGATGGCCGTCGGGAACGGCGGTTCTTCTCTTGGTCACGTGGGGCCTTGCCGCCTGTGGTGGCACGGGGGAGCCAACGAACTTGCAAGCCAGCCAAACGACCGACGAACCCGAGAAAGTGCTTTCGGTTGGTGGTCCGCCTAAGGGCAAACCCATTCGCGGGTTTTGTGGACGTGCAACCGTGAAGGCTGGGAGCAAGTCTGACCTTCTCGAAGTAGTCGCCGTTTGCGCTCCGACGCATGAAAGGCACATCGTCAGCTTTGCGTTTAGTAGATACCCCTCCAGCAGGGCCACGGCTCCCCCTTCTCTGCCGGGCAAGATAGAGGGTGTTTACGTCGAAGGGCCGGGGGAGCCGACTTTCAAGAGGTGTAAAGCTGTTCACCCGGGACGCGGAATTTACTGCGGGGCGCGGGCTCGCGGGCCAATTCGACTTCGCGCAGTCGATGTGGTGCCGGCAGGTACCCGATGTCAATTTCGTGTCGACGTTATTACGTCGTTCGAAACTGGCTGCCCAGATAACAGCTGTGTTGGATCGATGTTGAGATATGGCCTTTACTCAGGTCGCCCCAAGGGCTGCTAGTCGCTGGTCGTCGACCTCGGTCTCAGACGCGCCGTAGGCAGGTTCCGACGGAGGGTGCTAATCGGCGCTGCTCTGCCCGGGTCGAGGGTTTTTCAAGGACTTCACAATTCATGGCCCTGCGCCGTGTTGCAACCGACCTAACTAACGGAAATCCTCTGGAGTCGGAGCCGATTCAGGGCGTTCAGCCTCCCCATGCCAAGCGCTGGGTATGCTGGTCCGGTGCCTATGGGGGACCAGAATGTGGGTTTGTGATGTGGCACCGAGAAGGCATAGTGAATCATCACTGGTTAGCTTTGTACCTCGCAAAAGGGAATGCAACGGAGGGAGACAGTGGTGGTCCAGTGTGGGATCCTCTCACCCACAAGGCAGTAGGCCTGATCAAAGGAGGCACTATTGAAGGGGGCGGACGCTGTTGGAAGACGTATAGCGTCGGTCAGTGGGCAGTGGAGTGCAATCGCATGTTGTTCACGCCATTGCGACCCGGCGGTGGATCAGATGGCATAGAGCCGACTCTGAGTGTGAAGGTTCTGAGCCAGGAATAGATGTTTCCGAGAAACGCAAACAAGCGCGCTGTCGTAGTCGCCGCCGCGTGCCTATGCCTGCTTGCGCTTGCCAGCTGCGGTAGGGGCCAGTTGGAGGCCACTCACTCAGGGCGGGGGAAAGAGGATCCCGCGATGCCCAAGGTGTTCTCGCCGCCGCTGGCGAAACTCTCCGAAGCGAAGGATGAGAGAGGTCGATATCGAGCACTGTGCCTCAAGGCGCGTGTGAACCTCGGCCCTCGTCCGGGCGCTATCCGGATTGGGGCGTGGTGCTTTGCCCCGGGAAGCGGCGGCATGGTCGGTTTCAGTATGGAAAGGCGGTCGCTCCATGGTCTTCATAGCGCGCCGCGCCTTCTTGCCTTCCAGATGCATCCGTCCGTGGTGGGCGCTGGCGCTACCGCGGACCATGGTGTATGTAGCGGAGGTGGAAGCGTTGTGAGTTGTAGCGCGCATCTTGACGGGCCAGCAAGGGTCATCGTCAGCGCGAGCGTGGACCCTGCCACTCAATGTGACTTCGGCGTATTCGTTGGAGCAGTGAGGCATGCGGCGTGTGTCGACGGGGAGTGTGATGGAGGTCCCAGGTTCTATCTCCTTTTCCGTGGGAGACCCCGTGGGTGTCAATAGAGGACTGAGCAGGCGGATGTCTCCTCGGGACTTGTCGGAGCGAAACCAGACGGCGACCGCATGGGAGCCATGGTAGTTCGAGCGCGAGAGTGATCTGCGACTGCGGCATGTCGACTCCTCACCCTTTCATCGGACGCCGAGTCCAAGTCTGGGGTTCGCGTGATCTCCCAGAGGGGCTCATGAGGGCGTCGGTAGCTCGGTGGTGCATCGCGGTCACGGCTGCCTTGGCGTTGGCATCGGGTGCCGCCGCTTGTGGCGGCGGCAGTGATGGGGTGGCGAGTGGGACCCAAGGCAGCCGGGCAGCGGACGAACCGGTCGAATACCTTTCGGTTGGTCCTCCTCCCAAGGGTAAGCCTGTTCGAGGCTTCTGCGGACGCGCCGTCGCCAAGGTGGGCCGGGATCCGTCGACGATCGACGTGACCGCATGGTGCGCGCCGAGCGACATCAACCCCTTCGTCAGGATCGGGCTCGGCCGCTACCGTCTCCACGATCCCGCAGCACCCCCACTCTTGCGGCCGGGCCGGATTCAGCGTGTGTTCGCGGAAGGGCCCGGGAAGACGTCACTTGCCAAGTGCAAATCCCTCTACCGGGCGATCATCTGCGGGGCGAAAGCCCGTGGGCCGATTCGACTTCGCGCGGTGCTGGCCGTTCCTCCCCGGAGCCGCTGTCATCTCGAAGTCTCCGTTACGACGGGATTCGAAGACACCTGCCCGCACAACAGCTGCATCGGCACGATGACGACCTATGCCCTGTACTCGGGGCGCCCTAAGGGCTGCTGAAGGCTTTGGCGGCTCCGCCGGAATCGAGCCAGTCCTCGGCGTTGAAGTCCTGAAAGGGGGATGCGGATGTATTCACAACGCAGAAGCGATCCCCGTCGACCAGGACCAGACCCTGACGGTGGCCGGCGAATCCAACAACGAGATCGCCTCGATGCGGGTGATCGTCAACGGCGACTCGCTAGCCGCCGAAGCGACCTGCAAAGACGAATCCAGCCCCCCG
>CAZHLT010000314.1:0-4409 GCA_964533285.1 uncultured Conexibacteraceae bacterium
TCCACCCGCTCAGCAGGCGTGGCGTTGTGGAAGCGCTTGGGGGCGGAGCTGCGGCCCAGCAGCCCTGCCGCTCCCTCGGCCAGACAGCAGACGGCCCCATTTGCGGGCCGTCCTCGCGCGCACTCCGGCGGCCTCGGCCGCCTCCGGGGGCGCGACCCCCGCCCCGAGGACTCCCGTGACCATCTTCACCCTCCCCTCGGGCCGAGGGGAGCGTTGGCGTGAACCTTCATCCGGGTCATCTCCTTGGTGCTGGGGCTTCGACAACCACCAGCCTCCGAGGAGGCCCGGATGAACGACGTGCTTGGGATTACACCTAGATGGTTGATCCCACGACCGGACACACCCGGATGACGCACCCGCCGAGAACGCACTTGTGCCCGCATAGCGGGCATAAGTGCGTTCTCGGCTCGCAGCCCATCTAGCCGGCGGTGACGCCGCCACCACCGCCGCCCCCTTCGGGAGCGGCTTCGGGCGTTGCTTCAGGAGCGGCTTCCGGCGCCGCTTCGACTTCGGGGGCGGCTTCTTCGCCTTCCGGCGCGACTTCGGCGCCGCCGCTGGCTTCTCCTTCGGGCACGTATTCTTCGGTGGATTCGTACGGCACGTATTCGGATTCTTCGCTGCCGGCGCTCGTGCCGCCGTTCTTCTCGGCGGCCTTCTTCGCCGCTTTTTCGGCCGCCCGTTCGGCTCGGATCTGTTCCCAGGCGTGCATCACGCTGGCCCAGATCAGCGCCGGGAAGGTGCCGCCCATCACCGGGCCGCCCTGGTAGAGCGTGGTCATCGGCGTCGTCGTGTCCGGGTAGCCGACCCAGACGCAGGCGGTGACTTCGTCGGAGATGCCGCCGCAGAACCAGGCGTCGCCGTTGTTCTCGGTCGTCCCCGTCTTGCCCCACTCGCCGGAGGCGCCGATGTCGGCGTGGGTCCCGGTGCCGGTGGAGACGACGGTTTCGAGGATCCGCTTCGCTTCTTCCACGTTGCCCTGGTCGAAGACCTGGGTGTGGATCGAGTCGTTGTCGCCGCCCTTGATCACGCTGCCGTCCTTGTCGGTCACTTCGGTGTAGGCGACGGGCGTCTTGCCCGGTTCGGGGGCGAGGCTGCCGCTGACCCGGTCGCCGTTGTTGCCGATCGTCGAGTAGGCGTAGGCCCAGCCGAGCGGGCTGACGCCTTCCTGTAGGCCACCGAGCACCATCGCCGGGTTGGTCGAGATGTAGTTGCGGTAGCCGGCCTCGTGGATCGTCCGCGCGATCGAGTGGGTGCGCTGGGAGATCGTCTTGCCGGCCAGGCCTTCCAGCCCCAGCGCCGCGTAGATCGAGTTGTCCGAGTAGGTCGTCGCGCATTCGATCGAGCAGAAGCCGAGGTAGGAGTCCTCGTCGTTGTGGACTTCGAAGCGTTCCTTGCCGTCCTTGCCGAAGTGGAAGGTGCGGACTTCCGAGGGGAAGGTCGTGGCTGGCGAGATCCCCTCTTCCAGCGCCGTGATCAGGGTGAACGGCTTGATCGAGGAGCCGGGCTGGCGGCGGCCCTGGGTCGCCAGGTTGAAGGGCGTGGTGTCGAAGTCGCTGCCGCCGACCAGGGCCTTGATCCCGGCGGTCTTGTTTTCGATCACGACCACCGAGGCCGTCGCCGGCAGGTAGCCGAGGTAGGAGGCGACGGCTGCTTCGGCCGCTTCCTGCAGCTTCAGGTCGAGCGTCGACTTGATCTTGAGGCCGCCGAAGAAGGCCTTCTGCGGGCCGTAGCGTTCGAGCAGCTGCTGGCGCAGGTAGGCGGTGAAGTAGGGCGCCTTCGATTCGAGGTGCGGCGGCTCGATCGCGCCGGGCGCCGGCAGCGCCTGCTTGATCCCTTCCCGCAGCTGTTCGTGGGAGATAAAGCCCTGTTCGTACATCTTTTCCAGGACCACGCCGCGCCGCATCAGCGCGTTTTCGGGGAAGCTCTTCGGGTCGTAGGCGCTCGGCGACTGGATGATCCCGGCCAGCAGCGCCGCCTCCCAGGGCTCGAGCACGCTGGCGCAGGGCTCCTCCTGGGTGCCGCAGCCGGGGTGGGCGGCGCCGAAGTAGGTCCGCGCCGCGGCCTCGATCCCGTAGGCGCCCTCGCCGAAGTAGATCGTGTTGAGGTACTCGGTGAGGATCTTGTCCTTGCTCCAGTGCCGCTCGAGTTTGTAGGCGAGCGCCGCCTCGCGGAACTTCTCCAGGACCGTGCGGCTGCCTTCGGCTTCGAGCGCGTTCTTGACGAACTGCTCGGTGATCGTCGAGGCCCCCTGCTGGGCGCTCTGACTGAGGATGTCCTTGACCAGGGCGCGGCCGATGCCCTGGAAGTCGACGCCGCTGTGCTGGTAGTAGCGCGCGTCCTCGATCGCGACCACCGCGTTCTTCACGTTGGGCGAGATCTGCGCCGAGTTGAGCAGGATCTTGTTCTGGTCGCTGGACAGCGTCCCCAGCGGTTCGCCGGCAGCGCCGAAGACTTCGCTGTTTTTCGAGGCCTTGTACTGGGCGAAGTTGTAGATCGCCGGCAGGTCCTGCGAGACCGCGGCCATCATCCCGAAGACCATCGAGACGACGGCGAGGATGCCGAGCCCGAGCAGGACGAAGAGGAAGCGCAGCTTCTTCAGCCGCGGCTTCGGCGGCTTCGGCGGCGGGGGCGGGGAGATCGCCGTAATCGAGGGGGGCGGCGGGGTCTCGCCGCCGCCGTTTCGCCGGCGTTTGAGCAGGGAGACGGCCATGAAAGAGAGAACACAAAAATCACGCCCGAGGGCCGGTGAAGGCCGTCAGGCGAAGGCGGCAGTCTAGCATTGCGCCCTTGTCGTCCCTGACCAAGAACGCCGTCGACGTGCTGCCCGCGGGGCGGCTCGAGCAGCAGCTCGCCGAGGGCCGGCCGCTGCGGGTCAAGCTCGGGATCGACCCGACCACGGCCGATATCCACCTCGGCCACACGGTCGTCCTCGAGAAGCTCAGCGAGTTCCAGCGCGCCGGCCACACCGTGGTCCTCATCATCGGCGACTTCACCGCCCGGGTCGGCGACCCCAGCGGCCGCTCGGCGACCCGGCCGGTGCCCAGCGCGGAGGAGATCGAGGCCAACGCCGCCACCTACCAGGAGCAGGCCTTCAAGCTGCTCGACCGCGAGCGGACCGAGGTCCGCCGCAACAGCGAGTGGCTGCGCATGCCGGCGGAGGCGCTGCTCGGGCTGCTGGCGCAGACGACGGTGGCGCGCCTGCTCGAGCGCGACGACTTCCAGAGGCGGATGGCCGCCGGCCACCCGATCGCGGCGCTGGAGCTGCTCTACCCGCTGCTGCAGGGCTACGACTCGGTTGCCGTCGAGGCCGACGTCGAGCTGGGGGGGACCGACCAGAAATTCAACCTGCTGTTCGGCCGCGACGTCCAGACCGCCTACGGGCAGGCGCCGCAGTCGATCCTGACGATGCCGATCCTGGTCGGCACCGACGGCGTCCAGAAGATGAGCAAGTCGCTGGGCAACTACGTCGGCGTCACCGAGCCGGCGGCGGAGATGTTCGGCAAAGTCATGTCGATCCCCGACCCGGCGATGGACGAGTACTTCCGGCTGCTGCTCGGCAGCGAGCCGCCGGTGGCGCCGCCCAACGAGGCCAAGCGCGAGCTGGCGCGGCGGATCGTCGATCGCTTCCACGGCGCGGGCACGGGCACCGCGGCCGAGGCGCACTTCAACCGCGTCTTCGTCGATCGCGATGTGCCCGAGGACGTCCCCGAGCTGCGCTTGGACCCGGGGGCGCCGTTCCTCGCCACGGGCGCCGGCGACCGGGTCCTGCTGCCGCAGCTGATCGGGGCCGGGTTCGCTCTCAGCTCCAGCGAGGCGCGGCGGCTGATCAAGCAGGGCGGGGTCAAGCTGGATGGCGAGCCGCTGCCCGCCGACGCGCTCGAGCTGCCCCGCGCCGAGCTCGCCGGCAAGGTGCTGCAGGTGGGCAAGCGCCGCTTCCTGCAGCTGGTCGACGGCGACGCCTGAGGCTGCCGGCGCGGATTCCGCCGGCGTGCTTGACTTCCGCCGCGGGGCGCGCTACCTTTATTCGCCCTCTGGGGCTCCCACGCGGAGCCCCGGCGTCTGAAAGCGGCGAGTCCCGTCGCCAGAGGCGCAGCGGTCTTTGAAAACTGAGCAGCGTGCACTCCGCGGGTCGAACAACAGGCCTGCGGAATGTTTGAGCCCGACCCATTCGGTGCGCCAGCGCGCCGGATGGTCTTGATTTAC
Source organism: uncultured Conexibacteraceae bacterium (assembly GCA_964533285.1). Taxonomy (GTDB): domain Bacteria; phylum Actinomycetota; class Thermoleophilia; order Solirubrobacterales; family 70-9; genus VAYN01. The sequence continues at coordinate 4,204 of CAZHLT010000314.1, forward strand.
CTCGTCATACCGGCCGTCGTATTTGTGTACTCGGCGGCCATCTAAGGCATGACAGGCTCTCTGTAGAAACAAGAAGTACCTTTCACGGAGAGTTTGATCCTGGCTCAGGACGAACGCTGGCGGCGTGCTTAACACATGCAAGTGGTGCGACGAACCAGGGCTTGCCCTGGGGCAAAGCCGCGAACGGGTGAGTAACACGTGGGTAA
>CAZHLT010000315.1:0-4163 GCA_964533285.1 uncultured Conexibacteraceae bacterium
GACGCGCCCGGCGCCGGGATGGTGACCGGCGTCGGCGTCGTCCACGGCCGCCGGGTCGTGGTCGTCGCCAACGACGCCACGGTCAAGGGCGGCACCTACTACCCGATGACCGTCAAGAAGCACCTGCGCGCCCAGGAGGTCGCCGAGCAGAACCACCTGCCGTGCATCTACCTCGTCGACTCGGGCGGCGCGTTCCTGCCGCTGCAGGCGGAGGTCTTCCCCGACCGCGAGCACTTCGGCCGCATCTTCTTCAACCAGGCGACGATGTCGGCGCGGGGGATCCCGCAGATCGCCGCCGTGATGGGCTCCTGCACCGCCGGCGGCGCCTACGTCCCGGCGATGAGCGACGAGACCGTGATCGTCCGCGAACAGGGCACGATCTTCCTCGGCGGGCCGCCGCTGGTGAAGGCGGCGACCGGGCAGGAGGTCACGGCCGAGGAGCTCGGCGGCGGCGTGCTGCACGCCCGCACCTCGGGCGTCGTCGACCACCTCGCCGCCGACGACGCCGAGGCGCTGGCGATCGTCCGCTCGATCGTCGCCACCTTGCCGCCGAAGCCGGCGCCGCCCTGGCAGCGGCGGCCGGTCGTCGAGCCGGCGGTCGACCCGGCGACCCTCTACGGCGCCGTCCCGCCCGACAGCCGCACCCCCTACGACCCGCGCGAGATCATCGCCCGCCTCGTCGACGGCAGCCTCCTGCACGAGTTCAAGCCCGAGTACGGCACCACCGTCGTCACCGGCTTCGCCCATATATATGGACACCCGGTGGGGATCGTCGCCAACCACGGCATCCTCTTCAGCGAGAGTGCCCTCAAGGCCGCCCACTTCATCGAGCTCTGCGACCAGCGCCGCGTCCCCCTCCTCTTCCTCCAGAACATCACCGGCTTCATGGTCGGGCCCGAGTACGAGGCCGGCGGCATCGCCAAGGACGGGGCGAAGATGGTCGCCGCCGTCGCCACCGCCCGCGTCCCGAAGCTGACCGTGATCGTCGGCGGCTCCTTCGGCGCCGGCAACTACGGCATGTGCGGCCGCGCCTACTCGCCCCGCTTCCTCTGGATGTGGCCCAACGCCCGCATCTCCGTGATGGGCGGCGAGCAGGCGGCGACGGTGATGGCCGAGGTCGGCCAGCCCGAGACCGGCGCCCAACTGCGCGACCAGTACGAGCGCCAGGGCAACCCCTACTACTCCACCGCCCGGCTCTGGGACGACGGCGTCATCGACCCGCTCGACACCCGCCGCGTCCTCGGCCTTGCCCTCGGCGCCTGCGCCAACGCCCCGCTCGCCGACCCGGCCGCGCCCGTCTACCGGATGTAGCCGCCGGGGCCCGCCGTGGGGCGGCGGATCCCTGCACGAATCACCGTCGCCGCCGGCCACGAGGTCGACCCAACCGTGCAGCAGAGCTTCGACCGCGCAGTTGGGCCGCGGAGCGGGGCGCTGCCGCTGACACGACAGTTTGCTAGAGAATCCTTGACTTAAAACAAAGGGTCGGATAAACCGACCCGTGATGGCGGTTCAAGCCCCCACGCCTGTCGCCCCGGCGCCGTCGCCGACCTGGGCGCGGCTGGAGGAACAGATCGGCTGGTATGACCGCAAGAGCGGCCGGAACCAGAACTGGTTCAAGCGGCTGAAGATCTGCCAGATCGTCGTCGCGGCGGCGATCCCGGTGCTGGCCGGCAACTCGGCACCGGCCTGGCTGGTCGGCTCAGCCGGGGCGCTGATCGTCGTCCTCGAGGGACTGCAGCAGCTGATGCAGTACCAGCAGAACTGGAACAGTTACCGCTCGACCTGTGAGCGGCTGAAGCACGAGCGCTACCTGTTCCAGGCCGAGGCCGGGCCCTACGCGGCGGTCGAGCGGCCCGAAGCGCTGCTCGCCGAACGGGTCGAGAGCCTCGTCTCCCAGGAGCACGCGGCCTGGGCCTCCCAGCAGGAGGAGGCGACGAAGAAGATCGGGGCGGCGGGATGAGCACCGACGCCGCCGCGCAGAAGGTCTTCATCTCCTACCGGCGCGAGGACTCCGCCGCCTACGCGGGCCGCATCTATGACGCGATCGTCGCCCGCTTCGGCGAGGACAACGTCTTCATGGACGTCGAGCTCGAGCCCGGCATCGACTTCGTCGACCGGATCACCGAGGTCGTCTCCGGCTGCGCGGCGCTGGTCGTCGTGATCGGGCCGGACTGGGCGAGCGCCGCCGACGCCGACGGCACGCCGCGCCTGCACGACCCCGCCGACTTCGTCCGCCGCGAGGTCGGCGCCGCCGTCCAGCGCGCCGACGTCACCGTGATCCCGGTCCTCGTCAACCGGGCGGCGATGCCGCGCACCGGCGAGCTGCCCGAGGAACTGCAGCCGCTGGCCCGCCGCAACGCGCTGGAGATCAGCGACGGACGCTGGCGTTACGACGTCGGCCGGCTGACGGCCCGGCTGGAGGAGCTGCTCGCCGGGCTGACGGGGTTCACCCATATGCGGCCGCCGACGGAGGAGCGGCCGGTGGGCAACCCGGACCCCGTGGCGGTCCGGGAAGCACCTGTGGTCGGCCGAGTGAGCGTGAGACCGGCCCGGCTGCTGGTCGAGGGCGTCGTGCTCGCCGCCCTCGCCGGCTGGATCGGCCGCTGGATCGGCGACCCAGCACCCGACCAGGACGGCACCGCCGGCGTGATCGCCGAAGTCGTGCTGCAACGGCTGCCGATCTGGGGGCTGGTCGGCCTGGCGCTGGCGCCCTGGCTCGGCTGGCGCCTGGGCCGCGAGGACCTCGGCTACCTGGCCCTGCTCGGCCTCCTGCTCGGCCTGGTGACGGGGCTGCTCAGCGGCCTCGCCTTCGCCCTCCCCCACAAGCTCCCCGACCCGCGGATCCCCAACGACGAGCAGCCCGTCTGGGGCATCCTCTCCCTCGCCATCGGCGGCGCTGGCATCGGCGCTCTGCTCGGTCTCGTCTGGCGCCCCCGCCGCCTGGCCGCCGGCCTGCTCGGCGGCCTCGCCGCCGGCGTCCTCGGCCGCCTCCTGCTCAACGCGACCGACCCCTTCAGCGAAACCACCCCCGGTCTCGCCCTCTCCTTTGCCGTCCTCGCCGCCCTGATCGCCCTCGGCGCCCTCGGCGCGCTTCTGATCAGATCGAGAACCGCATTTGACCCTCTATAGGTGGTAAATGCAACACTCGATTTCGATCAGCCCGCGAAGTTGCGCGCCAGCCAGGGGACGAGGATGGCGTTGACCTCCTCGGGCTTCTCCTGCTGCAGCCAGTGGGCGGCGTCGGGGATGACGTGCTTCTCGACCTGGGGGAGGAGGTCCTCCATGCCGTCGGTCGAGCCGCGGGCGAAGAACCAGTCGTCGGCGGCGGTGATCATCAGGGCCGGCTTGTCGATCGTGTAGTCGGAGCCCTGGGCCTCTTCGAAGTCCACGCGCAGGGCGCGGTACCAGTTGAGGCCGCCGCTGAAGCCGGTGCGGGAGTAGACGTCGACGTAGAAGCGGAGCTCCTCCTCGGAGACGATCGGGTCGCCGAACAGCTGCGGGTCGCCGACGAAGACGCCGGCGGGGACTTCGGTGATCGCTTTCGGCGCCGCCTCGAACTCCTCCATCGTGTAGCCGCGGCCGCGCAGCATCGAGCGGAAGGTGTGCTCGACGTCGGCGCCGAGGATTCCCTCCCCCACGCCGGGCTCCTGGAAGGTGCGCATGTAGTGGTTGGGGCCGCGCACCTCGTCGTAGATTTCGATCATGTCCTGGGGCGCTTCCCAGGTGAAGTAGGGCGTGCAGAGGCTGCCGAGGCCGAGCACCCGGTCGGGGTCGAACACGCCCGAGTACCAGGCCGGCATCGAGCCCCAGTCGTGGCCGAACCAGACCGCCTGGTCGATGCCGAGGGCGTCGAGCAGGCCGCTGAGGTCGGCGACCAGGTTCTTGACGCTGTAGGTGGAGGCGTCCTCCGGGGCGTCGGTGCCGGCGTAGCCGCGCTGGCTGGGGACGATCACGCGGAAGCCGGCCTCGGCGATCGGGTCGACCTGGTTGCGCCAGGAGAAGGGGTGCTCGGGGAAGCCGTGCAGGAGGAGGACGGCGGGGCCCTCGCCCTGCTCGAAGTACTCCATCGTGATCCCGTTGGTCTCGGCGGTCTGGGGGGCGGTGAAGTCCATGTGGCGTCCTCTCGGGTCGGTTCGGTCGGTCTCGCTCAGCCCGGCAGGGTG
>CAZHLT010000316.1:0-7683 GCA_964533285.1 uncultured Conexibacteraceae bacterium
TCAACGGCAGGCTGATCCTGCTGACCAGCGACGGGCCGCCGATCGACCAGGCCGAGGTCCTCTTCCGCGAAGCGGAGCAGGCCCTGCTGGCCGACGACGCGCTCTGGGAGGGGCCACGGCCCGAGCCGGCGCCGGCGCCCGAGCCGGCGCCGGACGCCGGCACCGAGACGGATCGCGAGCCGGTGGAATCGCCGCCGCCGGCACCGCGGCGCGAGGCAACGGAGTGGCAGCCGTTCGCGCCGCGCGAGCAGTCGAAACGGAAGCCGCCGGGAGACGGCGGCAGGTTGTACTGACGACCACGACGGCAGGGAGGAAGCGCGACGATGCAGAAGTTCCTACTGATCGGGCTGGGGGGCTCCGGCGGCAAGACGATCCGCTACCTGTGGCGGGAGATCCGGCGCCGATTGAAGGAGGCGGGATGGGAGGGAGACGTGCCCAGTGCCTTCCGCTTCATCCACATCGACTGCCCCGAGCGACCCGACATCATCGAGGGCGACGTGCCGGCGCAGATGCAGGGCGCCGACCACACCTACCTCGGCCTCGGCACCGTGCCCCGGGGCTACAAGGCCTACGACGAGAGCCTGATCCGCAGATCGGAGAACCTCAAGGCGCTGACCGGCTGGAGGCCCGACCCCGACGACGACATCCCGCCGCCCTATCTGGGGGCTGGCCAGCGGCGCTCGGTCGGGCGCATCGTCGGGCTCAGCGAGTTCGACGACATCGGCACTCTGCTCGAGCACGCGGTCCGGTCGCTTGGCGGCCAGGACGTGACCAGTGAGCTGCAGGCGCTGGGCGACTGCCTCGGATACGAGGTCCAGGTCGGCGGCGCCGGCACTCCGATAACGACGATCGTGATCGGATCGCTGGGTGGCGGCTCGGGCTCGGGGATGATCAACGACGTCGTCGAACTGCTGCGCTCGATGCCCGAAGCGCAGCAGATCCACCTGGGGCAGCGGATCCTGACCGTCCTCTACGCCCCCGACGTCTTCTCGCACCTGGCGCCGGAAGACCGCATGGGAATCGAGCCGAACACGCTGGCGGCAGTCTGCGAGCTGCTCTCCGGCTTCGAGCACGAAGGTGGGATCGACGAGTTCGAGGCGGCTCTGCTGCGCCACGGGCGGGGGACCGTCCCGCTCGAAAACCGCCGCACCGCCAAGGCCAACCTGATCATCGGCACCCGCAACCCGTCGATCTCCTACTCGACCAGTCATCAGGTCTACCAGGCGATCGCCAAGGGGCTCGCGCAGTACGTCGTCGACAGCGACGTGCGCGAGCGCTCCGAGCGGTACACGGTCAACCAGATGGGGAAGACGGTGACCGAGGAGTTCCGCGTCACGAGCCTGAACGGGGAGCGGCCCTGCACCTCGCTCGGTTACGCGAACGTCTCGCTCGGGGCCTCGCTGTTCGCCGAATACGCGCAGGAGCGGCTGGCGAAGCTGGCGCTGGAGCGGCTGCTGCGGGGGCATCGCCAGTGGGCTGACGAGACCGCGCCCAAACGCGACGAAATGCTGATCAAAGAGGTGATCGAACGGGAGCTACAGGGCTTCATCGAGCGCTGCGGCCTCTACGAGTACTCGACCTCGCACAACGAAATCCTCGACGCTCTGCGCGACGAAGACGAGGTCAAGCGGGAGATCGACCTGCGGATCGGCAGCGGCCAGCGCGAGCTCGACTCGCGCTCCGACGAGCAGTCCGCGCGCAACTGGCTGTCGAGCCTGACCGCTACGTTCGACGCGGTCGACGGCCGCGTCATGCAGGAGATGAAGGAGGCGCGGACGAGGACGACGAGCGAGTGGTCGCGCGAGATCCAGGGCCGCGTCCTCGGCGAGGTCGCCCGCTCCCTCTCCCGCTTCGGCTTCCCGGTGACGCTGCAGTTGGTGGAGTGGTTGGTTCGCCAGTTGCGCGAGGCAGCCGCCGAACTGGAGCGGGACGCGGGCAAGCTCGAACAGGAGTCCGAAGGCGAGCTCAACAAAGTCGCCAGCGCCTTCAGCGCCCTGCGGGGGATGATCACCCCACAGCACCCGGAGTTCGGGGTCGCGGCCCGGGGCCGGGCCGAGAGGCTGTTCAAGCAGTCCGAGGCGGAGCTCTACCGCTTCACCGCGACCGTCATCGACGACATGATCGGCGACTTCTTCACCGATCTGCAGCGAGCGCTCGTGGCCGGCGAGTCGCGGTTGGCGAAGACCACCGAGGAGCAGAGCGACGTGGTCGAGCAGTGGTCCTCGGAGGCGGTGCCGCCGCACCTCAGGCCCGCTCCGAACGAGATCCTGATGGAGAGCTACGAAGGCTTCCCGGATCGGTTCGACCAGCTCGTCTCGATCCAGTTCGACGACGGGGTCAGCGGCGCGATCGAGGAGATGGTGACCGGGCGCTGGGACCGCCAGCACGACTCCGGCGAGCAGCGGGGCCAGACGCTGATCGAGTGCGCGCAGACCTGGCAGCCCTCGGCGCTGGGCAGCCGGCGGGGGCAGTTCAAGCTCGAGATCGACCCTGGAGCGCTGCTCGACCGCGCCGAGGACTGGGTGCAGAACCGCAAGGAGGGGGAGGTCACGAAGTTCGCCAAGGGCAGCCTCAACGAGTGGCTGGGCAAGAGCCAGCCGGACGCGGCGAACCGGGCCTCGCGCTTCGCCGACGCCTTCGAACTCGCGCTCGCCTCCTCGGCGCCGCTGGTCAGCATCTCGCCGACGGCCTTCGAACTCGTCCACGGCTCGGAGATGCCGACGGCGCGGCCGGTGATCAGCTCGATCCCGATCGGCCGCGACCACGACTCCTACGAACGGATCGCCAAGGCGCTGGGCGAGCGCGGTCTCGGCGAGGGCGAAATCGAGGACCTGTTCCAGCCCACGATCCAGCGCTCGGCGGTCGAGATCAGCTCCTTCCTGCCGAGCTCGGTCCACCCGGTCGTCTTCGGGTCCCTGATGTCGCCGATCCTCGCCGACTGGCACTCGCGCAAAACCCGCCAGGACCGCTCGCAGTTCTGGTACTGCCGGCGGGCGCGCCAGCTCGGCTCGTTCGTGCCGATGTCGCGGCCGCGCCAGCGCGCTTTCGTCCGCGGCTGGCTGACCGCGAACCTGCTCGGTCACGTCGAATCGCTGCAGCGGCTGTGGGCGGAGGGCCCGCTCGCCGTCTGGACGCCGACCGGCTACCGGTCGTTCCCCGAGAACCTGCTGGGGCGGGAAGTGAGGCGGCACGGGGCGGTGATGCCGGCGCTGCTGGAGTCGCTGCCACTCGCTTTCCTCAGCCTCGCCAACGGCAGCACCGGCGAGTTCGAGGCCTACGTGCGGGTCCTCGACCTCGGCATGGCTGCCGACGATGTCGACGGCACTGGCATCTCCTACCGGGAGCCGAACCCAGAGTTGACGGAGTGGGTGATCGAGGGCGGCACCACCGCGGCGAGCCCGAGCTTCGAGGCCGCGCCGGTGCCGCGCGAGAGCTTGGCCGGCCCGGCCAACGGCACGGCGAAAGAGCGCGTCGACGCGATGCTCGCCTCGATCGACGAATACATGCGCGGCCAACAGGAGGTCGCCGAGCAGCAGGTGACCCGGGGGACGTCGCTCTCGCTCGACCGTGGCTGGGAGGTGAGCCGGATGGCGATCCAGGCGGCCGACCAACTGGCGCAGGCGATCGGCTCGATGGGCATCGACGAGCCGCGAGAAACGAGCCTCGGCTAGCCGTGCGGGTCCTGCTCTTCCCAGACAACCGCTCCGCCGAGCGGGTGGTCGAGTGCCTGCTCGGGTGGTCGCGCTCGGGGCTGATCGAACCGTTCGCCTGGCGCACGGCCGAGGGCGGGGCGGTGCCGGACTCGGAGGCGATGGTCTCCCGGGTCGATGCCGGTGAGGCGAGGGAGATGCTGCTCGGCGCGGCGTTGCAGGGCTCGGCGCGGTCCGACAACGAGCTGATCGCCTTCTACCCGGCGATCCCCGACGAGGGCTTCGACGCTGCCTTCGCCGCGGCGGCGATCGCCCACGTCGACCTGCTGGCGCGGACGATCGCGCACGACGCCGCGCGGCCGGCGCGCTGCACGATGGTCGTCGCCCCGGCGGTGATCGCGCAGCCGGTCCCGCCGGAGATCCTCACCCAGGGGTTCGCCGCGAACGTCTACGTCGCCCCCGAGGACCGCGCCGATCCGCGCGACACCAACCGCCTGCTCGGCAACGCGGAGGTCTTCCCGCTGCACGCCGCCCACGCGCTGGCGACGATCGGCGACCTCTGGGACGAACCGGGCTCGGGCCGGGAGCCGGTCCTCGACGTCCTCGCCGCCCGTCAGCCGCACAACCAGCTGGCGATCCAGGTGGTTCGCTGCTTCTCGCGCGGCATCGACTTCGGCTACCTGCCCGACCAGGTCTCGGCCGGCATCTTCCACGGCGAAGGGGGGTGGCCCAACCCCGACCCGGCGCGCCTCGACCGGATCGACGACGCGGAGCGGATCGTTCCGTTCGTCGTCGAGGACTTCATGCGGGCCTACCGGCAGGAGCTCGACCTCAGCGACTTCGAGCCGCAGCGTCTCGACGATCCGCGCGAAATCGGCCTGCTCGAGGCTTTCTTCCTGCTCGTGCGGCTGATCTGGATGCGGATCCGCCGCCGGCCCTTCGAGCTGGTGCGGGAGCGGATCGACTCGATCCACGACCGCGCCGCCGATTGGGTCGAACGCAAGGCCGGTCCCGACAGCGGGATCCGCGTCAAGCACCGCCGCGGCTCGGGCGGGCGAGAGGAGGACGCGGTCGAGCTCGACGAGGCGCTCGAGGCGCCGCTGGTCGTGCCCGACGGACCGGTCGCGCAAGCGTGGACGGCGCTGCGGCGGCTGGTCTTCGGCCTCGTCGACGGCTCCGAGCTGCCGGAAGGGATCGACCCGACGAGGCTGGTCAACGGCCGCGGGCAGCGGGCGCTGCTGACCGACCCGCGGGCGCTGGCGCCGGACCCCGACTCGCCGCCGCCGCCGGTGGTCGAGGACCCGGGCCCGATCTGCGACCCGCTGCGGCTCGACCCCAACCTGGCGCTGCTCGACGAGCTGACGGTCGGCGACGAGGAGGAGGACGCGGCGAGGGCGGCGGCCGAGGCGCTGGCCGAGTGGGGCCGCGAACACAGGCTGGCGCTGCTCTGGCGGGTCGGCGCCCGGATCGGGATGGCGCTGCGAACGGCGCAGGCCGAAGCCCGGGCCTCGCTGGCGCCGTCGCCCTCGGAGGCGGACGAGGAAGCCGAAGCGCAGGGCGCCGCCGTCGAAGAGCGGCGCGGCCTGCGCCGGCGGCTGCGGCGAACGCTGATCGTCGCCAGCCTGGTGGCGCTGATCGCCGCCTCGATCGCAGCCGGGCAGTTGCCGCTGCTGGGGATCGCGGTCGCGGTCGTGGTGATCGCCATCCTCTGGTTCTTCACCCTGGCCAGCGCCGCCCGCCGCTGGCTGCTCGCCGACGCGGCGATCAGCCGCCGCGAAGACGAGGCGAAGCTGGCGCGGCTCAACGCGGCGCTGAAGCGGTCGCTGCGGATGGGTGACGCGATCCGGCTGGAGCGCCGCTACCGCGAGTACCTCGACTGGGCCGAGATGCTGGGCAGGCTCGTCCACCGGCCCTGGGTCGGGGACCCCCTCGACTGCGTCCGGCTCTGTCCGCCGATCGACCACGCGACCCTCCCCGCCGCCTTCAGCGTCGCCGTCGCCGACGTCTCCGAGCTCGGCCTCGAAAGGCTCAGCGCGGCCGCCGGCAGCGGCGTCTTCGGCAGCGGCTGGCTCGCCGGCCTCTATGAGACGACCGAGCGCCTGGAGATGACCGAGATCGGGATCCGGCGCGGCCTCTCGGCCGAAGACGCCGAGGTCACCCGGGCCGACCCGGCGGCCGACGTCGGTGAGGACCGCGAGGGCCCGCGGCGGCGGATGCTCGAGGCGATCCGCCGCGGCGCCCATCGCTCGCTGGCCGGCAGCAAGCTGGGTCGCGAGGTCCTGCTCTACCTGGGGGGGCTGGCGCCGGACCGGGTCTGCGAGCGGGTCGCGGTGCTGCCGACCGCCGACGGCGCCACCTCCGGGGAAGAGATCGATGCGCTGCCGCCGCCGCTCGCCGGGTTCGAGCCGCCGGCGTCGCTCTCGCGTCTGGTCGCGCGGCTGGCGCCGGCCGTGGTTCGGATCGAGTGCGAGGGGCGGGGGCGCGAGTTCGGCGGCAGCGGTGTGGTAGTCGGCCGCGAGCCGTTGATCGCGACCGCCCTCGAGGTCGTCGAGGGCGCCAGCTCGATCGCCGTGATCGGTGCCGGGGGTGAGCGCACGGCGGCCGAGCTGCGCGACGCCGACCACGACACCGGGCTGGCGCTGCTCGCCTGCACCGGGCCGGCGGTGGCGGCGCAGGACGGTGGCGCTGAGGACGGCGACGAAGGGGGACCCGATGGCGCCGCGGCGGTTGCCGCCGCCAGCCCGGCGGACGTCGTCGGCGACCTCGCGCTTGAAGTCTCCGAACCGGTGGCGGTTGCCCAGGGGGACCCGGCGATCAGCATCGGCCGCCCCTTCGAGGGTCAGCGCGAGCCGCTTGCGGCCTGGGGCCTGGTCACCGCCGCCGAGCGGCGGCTGAGCTTTCCGGGCGCGCCCGCGGGGTCCCTCTTCCAAGTCGCCTACCACCGCACCGAGGGGGCCGCCGGCGCGCCGGTCTTCAGCCTCGACGGCGAGCTGCTCGGGATCCACTGCGCCCCGTCCTCGGGTGAGGTTAGCGACCTGCGCCGGCAGCGGACTTCGAACGCGATTCCGGTCGCCGCGGTGCGGCGGCTGATCGAGGCGGGCGGTGAGGCGACGGCCGCCTCTGAGCCGGCGCCGGCCGGGCGCATGAACGGCGGCGAGCGGGCGCTGATGGCGCCCTCGGTTTTCATCGGGGAGCTGACCAACGTCGATCCGCCGCCGGCGCTGCTGACCCATCACTGGAAGGACGCGCAGAAGAAGAACGACACCAGCGAGACGATCCCCGCCGCCGGCGAAGCGGTCACCGGCAGCGACGACTTCTCGGCATTGGTCGGGGAGCTCGCCTTCCTGGCGCCGATGCGGGTGCTGGTCCACCGCGTCGACCTCGTCGCTCCCTCCGGCGTGCGCGACCTGACCTCGTTCCCCGACGAGGAGGACGAGGAGCCGGACACCGAGGAGCCGATCGGGCCGACGAATATGTGACCGCGAAGGCGTGGCGCGGTTGGAGTACGGTCGGACAGAAGGGTTTGCCGGTACCTCGGCCTTCCTGCTGGAGATCGGCGGGCCCGGCGCCAAGCGCTACGCGAGCTGGTCGCCGGACGCGCCTCGTGGTCGCCGGACGGGTCGCGGATCGTCTTCGAGCGCAAGTCCGGGCTCGAGGGTCAGGCCAAGCCGGTGACCCGGTCACACACGATCCGCGTCTACCTGAAGAAGCGAGGAAGAAGCGCTGAGGCGGGCTCGGCCGCGTCCGCGAGGCGGCCCGCTCCACCAGATAGCGCTTCCGACATGACCCCACCCTGGTGTGGCCAATGTCGGAAGCCTGCCGCCGGCTAGGCGGAGGCGGCGATCTGGGCGCCCGCGGCGCGCAGGGCCGCCAGCGTGCCGGCCTCGCGGATCGAGCGGATCGGGAGGCCGTCGAGGGTGGTGCGGTCGAGCTCGTCGCGGCCGACGAGGACGTGGAGGTCGCGGCCGGCGCGGGCGCAGACGGCGGCGATCTGGCCGACGATCTTGCCTTCCAGGCTCTGCGAGTCGATCCG
>CAZHLT010000317.1:0-25781 GCA_964533285.1 uncultured Conexibacteraceae bacterium
GCCGGAGTCGAAGACCATCCGGGCGCCGCGATCGAGCAGCTCTTCGGGGTATTTCGTCTTTCGTGGCATGGGTTGATCGGTTCCCTTCGGCCAGGAGGAATCCTGGCTTCGAGGTCTCCGTGAAACCTGGTCCGGCTCACAGCGCCTGTTCTTCCCTATGTGAGCCACCTGCAGCTTGTCGACACACAACGACATGTTGCGGCGGAGGGCGGCGCACCCGGCCCTTCTCCGACGGGCGTCAGCCAGCCGCTTCTCAACGCGAACGAAGCCGCGCGTCTGCTCCACGTGCCGCGCAGCACCCTCTACGAGCTTGTTCGCTCGCGTGGCTTGCCCTACGTCCGCATTGGCCGGCGGGGACTTCTCTTCACCCGCGACGACCTCGCCCGTTGGGTAGAGGAAAATACGTTCGCCGGGTAGCGACGGCGAAGCTAAATGGCTCGATGCGCCGGGTTCGTAGCGCTATCGACCGCGGCTTGAATCTGCGCCAACTGCCCTGGATCAATAGTTCCCGCCTGCATTCCGGCACCGACAAACGCGGTAGCACCAGCTGCGCTATCCAGCGGGAGAATCTCTTTCCCGTTGGCGACGAAAAGGCCAGTAGGACCGTCGTAATCTGCGAATTGAAATTTCATCGCTATCTCTGCCGCTGCGAGTTCAATAACCAGTTCGGCGAGTTTCGCGTTGAGCTTAAGGCTTAATTTCAGCCACAGCTACAGCGGCAAAACTCGCTACAAGCTTTACGACAAGGATAGCCGGACGGAAAAGCTATTCCGCAGCGGAGTCTTTAATCGCGTTCACAACGACATCGGTAAGCGGCTCGTAGCTTTGCGATCCGTCTTGGCGTAGCGCTCGCCCTAACGCCCACCGCGTCTCGTCAGATGGCGGTATCGCGATCCCCACGAGCCCGCACCGCTGGAGCGCATAGCTGAACACCGCCCAGCCGGTTCGTCCGTTGCCGTCAAAGAAGGGATGGATGCCGATCACCTTCGCGTAGAGCCTCACTGCCGCTCGCGCTGCGTCCTGCAGCGACGGCCGGGCCATTGCCTCCATAGCCTCCACGTCCCGCTCGAAACCCTTCAGCGCCTTGCCGAGGCCCTGTCTCACCTGCTTGCCGCCAGTTCCACGCCGGACTTTCTGCTGCGGGTCATCCTGCGTTCCCATCACGATCGGGAACTGCACGCCGTGTTTTCGCAGCGAGCGAAATCCCAGGGTCTTCTCCCCGAAGACCGGCTCGAAGATCCCTCTGTGGATCAGCTCGATATCTGCGACCTCGAGCTGCTGGTCCCGGTAGCCCTCCAGCATCGTTAGCGCTGAGACTCGGCCCAGCTCTTCCGCGACCCTTGCCCACGTTTCGCTGGGACTCAGTCCCGGCGCTTCGTGGTACTCCGATTCCTCCTTCTCCTCGAATCCCTCGAACGAGGTTCGCGCCGCCGTCACTGCTGCCTCGGCCAGCGCGCGCTCCTCGGCGTCGAGTTCGTCCAGCCGACGAGCGAAGCGGTTATCCGACACTGAACGCCTCCGCCACCAGGGCCGCGTCGCCCTCGCGCGGTGCGTAGTACAGGTATTTCATCGTCGTCTGGATGTCGGCGTGGCCCATCCACTCCTGCACGCGGCGGATGTCGGCCTTGGCGATCATGCGGGTGCCGAAGGTGTGGCGGAGGTCGTGGAAGCGGAGCTTGCGGAGGTCGGCGCGGGCAAGCGCTGAGTCGTAGCGGCGACGGAGGGCGCGGCCGTCGAGGTAGCTGCCGGCCTGGCCGACGAAGACGAGATCGTCGTCGCCGGTCCAGCGCTCGCGCTGGCCGAGCTTCGCGAGAGCCGTGGCGACGTCGGGAGCCATCGGGACCGATCGGACCTTGCCGGACTTCGGCGTCGTCAGGGCGCCCTCGGCGTAGCTCGCCCGGACGCGAATGACCTGGCCGGAGAAGTCGACGTCGCGCCAGCGAAGGGCGAGCAGCTCGCCGCGGCGGAGGCCGGTGAAAGCGGCGGTGAGGTAGATCGCCGCGTCTTGCTCCGACGCCGCGGCGCGGACGAGCGCCATGACCTCCTCCGGCGAGAAGACCTCTATGTCGCCGCTCTGCTGGGCCGGGGGCTTCTCGACTTCCGCCGCCGGGTTGAGCGGCAGCCCGTACTGCGTGCGCGCCCGCTTGAAGATGCCGTGCAGGAGAACGAGCGCCTTGGTCTTCGTGGTGGGCGCCCGGTCGATCCCGGAGATCCACGCCTCGATCATCGGCGTGGTGATCGACTCGATCGGCAGGTCGCCGAAGGTAGGGAGGAGCTGCGATCGCAGAAGCGCCCGGTAGCCGGCGATCGTGGACGGCTTGCGGCCGCGGTCGTGCTCGATGTAGCGGAGCCACTCCTCGGCCGCCTCCGCGAAGGTCACGTCGGTCTTGACGAGGCCCGGAAGGGTGCCGCGCCGGGCTTGGTCCAGGGTCTCCCGCAGCCAGTCCTCGGCGGTGCGCTTGGTGAAGTAGCCGGCCGGCGGCCGGCCGCGCTCGGTCCAAGCGGGGCCGAGCTTTTTCTGCACCTGGCGCCCGTCCGGCAGTCGGTACTTGGCGAACCACTGAGGCCCGCGCTTCCTCTCAACGCGGAAAACGTGTCCCGACGGGGGCTTTAGGGGAGGCTTGCGCGCGAGTGCCATACCCCCAATGTAGCGCGATCTTGGGACATATTCGGGACATATTTCCGTGTCCCGGAAACCCCGCCTCGGCAAAAATGGCCGATTTAGAAGGAATTTCTAAGCCGACGATCGGACTTGAACCGATGACCCCTTCATTACGAATGAAGTGCTCTACCAACTGAGCTACGCCGGCGCGCCCGACGCATTCTAGGAAGGATCGGCGCCGGCTTCAGGGCCGGCCGGATTCGAGCTCGCGCTCGATCTCGGCGGCGAGGGCGGGGTGGTGGTAGGGGCCGGGGGCGCGCAGGGCCTCGATCACGCGGCGGCGGGTCTGCGGGTCTTTGTTCTGGCTCAGCTTGCGCTTGCAGACGAAGCGGGCGACCGGGATGCGGAGGCCGACGGTGCCGCGGGCGATCGGGGCGCCGTACTCGGGGTCGAGGCGGTAGGGGGTGGGGAGCTCGCGCTCGAAGCGATCGACGAGGCTGGTCAGCACTTGCAGGTTCTCCTCGGCGTCGAGCACCTGGGGCACCCCGTAGAGGTGGGCGACGGTGAAGTTCCAGGTCGGCACCAGGCGCTCGGAGGGCTCGTACCAGCCCGGCGAGACGTAGCCGTGCTCGCCCTGGACGATCACCAGCGCCTCGCTCGCGCCGAGCTCGTGAACCTCCTCGTCGGGGCGGCCGAGGTGGGTCAGCAGCGCCAGCCCCTCGGCCTCCTCGTCGAGCAGGACCGGGTAGTGGGAGGCGACCGGGCCGGCGGTCGTGGCGCTGACCAGCGTCGCCCAGGGGTTGGCGCGGACCAGCTCGCGCACGACCTCGGGGTCGGTCACCTCGAACGCCGGATTCTCGCGCATCGCCCGATTATCGGCGCCGGCGGCCCGCCGCGTGCGGTTCCGTCGCGGCCGATGCCGATGATGCGGGGATGTCGAGGCGAGCGGCGGCGAAGTCCCGCGAGGAGAACGAGGTCGAGTTCTCGCGCATCGTCGCCTTCAGCGACGGCGTCTTCGCGATCGCGATCACCCTGCTGGTGCTCGACCTGACGATCGAGCCCGGGTTGAAGAGCGACCAGGAGGTCTGGAACGCGATCGGGGACCAGTGGGAAAACCTGCTCGCCTTCGGCATCAGCTTCGCCGTGATCGGCCGCTTCTGGATCGTCCACCACCGCGTCTTCGGCGAAGTCACGGCCTTCGACGGCCGCCTGCTCTGGCTCAACCTGCTCTACCTCGCCTCGATCGTCCTCATCCCCTTCAGCAGCAAAGTCCTCGGCGAGTACGGCAGCGACACCGCCGGCGTCGTCGTCTACGCGATCAACCTCTCGGCCACGGTCCTGATCGGGCTCTGGATGACCGCCGACGCGCAGCTCGCGGGGCTGACCAGCGCCGACAGCGCCAGCCGCCGCGTCGGCTGGATCACCTCCACCTACATCGCCGCCGTCTTCCTGCTCTCGATCCCGGTCGCCTTCCTCGCCCCCAACCTCGCCCAGCTCATGTGGCTGATCCTCTTCTTCAACCCGGGCCGCTGGATGGCGCCCCGCGCGGAGGCCGAGTAGGCGCCCTTGTCGCCCTCGCGGCAACGAAGGCGCCTTTCGCCCTGGCTCTAGTAACTCAGGTCACTGGCCCTCTGCCGCCTCCTCGGCGTCGGCCGCCTCGGCCTCGGCGCTCGGCTGCAGGTGGCCGCAGACCGGGCAGCCGGGCTCGGGCACGACCGGCTCGCGTTTGGCCTCCATCGTCCGCAGGTCGAAGATGTGGGCGACGCCGAGCGTCGAGGGCTCGGCCAGCCCGGTCAGCAGGTGCATCACCTCCATCCCCACCTGGCCACCGATCAGGCCGCAGGCCGGCCCCAGCGTCGCCGCCGGCGAGGGCTGCGCCCGGCGCTGCTCGACGGCCACGTCGAAGAGCGGGTATTCGCGCCGGTAGGCGGTCTCCTGGCACGAGTAGCAGCCGGTCTTGCCGGGGACGTAGAGCGGCCCGACCCGGGCGATCGGCGGGAAGTGGCTCATCGTGATGTAGGGGATGCCGGCCTCGAAGCAGGCCTGGTTGCACCAGCGCTCGATGTCGTGGGCGGGCCAGTCGGCGGCGTCGATGACGACGTCGGCGCCGTGGATGAAGTCGGCGATCTCGACCTCGCTCTCCAGCCGCCGCGCCGTCGCCGTCACCTTCATCTTCGGGTTGAAGGCGCGCAGCCGCGCCGCCGCCACCTCGACCTTGAGCAGGCCGAGGTCGGCCTCGGTGTAGAGGATCTGGCGGTTGAGGTTGCTGACCTCGACCCGGTCGCCGTCGACCAGCCACATCTCGCCGATCCCGACGCAGGCCAGCGACCAGGCCGACCAGCCGCCGAGCCCGCCGACGCCGAGCACCGCGACCTTCGCCTCGCGCAGCCGCCGCTGGCACTCCGACGGGGTCAGCCCCCGCGGCCCGACGTCGCTGAAGTAGCGCAGCTGGCGGTCGAAGCGCTCCAGCTCCCCCTCAGCCAGCAGCTCGTCATCGGCGGCGTCCTCGACCACGTCCAGCTCCTGCAGCTGCGAGATCACGTCGGCGACCGCCTCCTCGCCG
Source organism: uncultured Conexibacteraceae bacterium (assembly GCA_964533285.1). GTDB lineage: Bacteria > Actinomycetota > Thermoleophilia > Solirubrobacterales > 70-9 > VAYN01. Next base: position 5,166 of record CAZHLT010000317.1, read on the forward strand.
AACTCCTCGTTCAGCTGCTCCAGCGTGTGCTCGCCGTCGAGCGCCCGCAGCAGCCGCAGGTCCTTCTCGTCGGGGTTTTCGATCTTGATGTCGCCGTCGGCGCTCGGCCGCAGCAGGTAGAGGTCGCCTTCAGGCGTGTCGACGGGCTCCGTCGTCCGCTTGATCCTCGGTCGCTTCATTCCCTCAACTCCCTCTCTCGACTGGATGGCCGGCGCGGCGCCGCCCCCGATAATGCTTGAGACCGTCAGACTTATCGGCGAGTTTCGCCCCCGTCAAGGGCCGAGCCGTCGCCACCCCCCTAACTTGCCAGTTCTCGGGCGCGGGCGAAGACGGCGTCGATCATCGGCACCGTCAGCTTGCCGGTGAACGTGTTCTGCTGGCTGGGGTGGAAGCAGCCGAGCAGCCGCCAGCGGCCGAGGTCGGCCTCGGCCCCGTGGCCGAAGCGCGGCCGCGGCCGCGGCACCTCGGCGCCCAGCGTCCGCGCTGCCCGCAGCACCCCGTCCCAGGCGAAGGCGCCGAGGGCGACGATCACCGCGGCGCGCTCCAGCAGCTCCAGCTCGCGCTCGAGGTAGGGCAGGCAGTTGTCGCGCTCCTGCGGGGTCGGCCGGTTGGCCGGCGGCGCGCAGCGGACGACGGCGGTGACGTAGGCGTCGCGCAGGCGCAGGCCGTCGTCGCGGCGCTCGGACTCGGCGCGGTTGGCGAAGCCGGCGCGGTGCAGCGCCGCGTAGAGCCACTCGCCGGAGCGGTCGCCGGTGAACATGCGGCCGGTCCGGTTGGCGCCGTTGGCGGCCGGGGCGAGGCCGACCACCGCGACCCGCGCCCGCGGGTCGCCGAAGCCGTCGAGCGGCTTCGCCCAGTAGGCCTCGCCCCGGTGGCGCTTCGGCGGGTCGGCGGCGATCCCCTCGCGCCACTCGACCAGCCGCGGGCAGCGCCGGCAGCCGTGGATCTCGGTGGCGAGCGCCGCCAGCGCGGCGCCGGGGTCGGAGCTCATAGGCTTGGCCGCCTCTCCATGGCAGCGAACCGAATCATGCTTGGCGGCGGCGTGCGGCGCGGCCGCGCCTTCCTCTTCGCCGCGCTCTGCGCCCTCGCCCTGGCGGCGGCGCTCATCGGCTGCGGCGGCGAGGCTGACCAGGGCCCGACCACCGCGGTGCCCGACCGCGACGGCGACGCGGCGATCCTCAACCGGGTCCTCGGCCGCCAGGAAGCGGCGGTCCTCGCCTACCAGGGGGCGATGCGCTGGCTGCGCCTGCCGTTCCTCGACCTCGCCCGCCAGTTCAAGGCGCAGGAAGAAGAGCACGTCGACGCGACGCTGAAGGCGCTGCGCGGCCTCGGCCAGCCGGCCGAACCGGAGCCGGAAACGATCAGCACCCGCCACCTGCGCAGCCAAGCCGACGCGCTCGCCTTCCTCTACGAACTGGAACGGGCGACGATCGAGGAGGAGAACAGCGCGATCGGGGCGCTGACCGGCCCGGCCGGCCGCACGCTGATGGCCTCGACGATGGCCAACCAGGCGCAGCACCTCGTCTGGCTGCGGCGGGCGCTGGGGGCGAACCCGAGCGAAACCGTGCCGTCGCCGTTCGAGAACGGTTCGGTCGCCGCCCCGTAGGGAATACTTCCCGCCGATGACGGGACCCCTCTATGCGGTCGGGCGTTTCTGTTCCCGTCACCACTGGCCGGTGATCGCCGCCTGGATCGCCCTCGCCGTCGCCCTCGTCGCGATCTCCTCGGCCGCCGGCTCGAAGACCAGCGAAAACCTGACCCTGCCGGGCACCGGTTCGACCAAGGCGACGGAACTGCTCGAAGAAAGCCTGCCCGAACAGGCCTACGGCTCCAACCCGCTGGTCTTCGAAGCGCCCCCGGGCAAGAAGCTGACCGAACCGAAGTACGCCGCCGCGATCGAAGAATCGGCGAAGAAGCTGGAAGCGCTGCCGGACGTCAACTCGGCGCAGAGCCCGCTGGCCGAAGGCTCGCCGACGATCAGCAAAGACCAGCGGATCGCCTACATCCCGGTCGTCCTCGGGGTCGGCCCGGGCGAAATCAACGAAGAGGAATCCCAGCAGATCCTCGACGCGGCCAGGCCCGCCCGCGAGGCCGGGATCAGCACCTCGATCGGCGGCTACGTCGGCCAGCAGCTGTCGAAACCGGCGACCGAGTTCGCCGAGGTCGTCGGCCTGGTCGCGGCGGTGATCATCCTCCTCTTCGCCTTCGGCACGGCGACGGCGATGATGCTGCCGATCATCTCGGCGGTCCTCGGGCTCGCCTGCGCGCTCTCGATCATCAAGCTGCTCGAGCACGTGCTCGAGGTCCCCGGTGTCGCCACGACCCTGGCGACGATGATCGGCCTCGGTGTCGGCATCGACTACGCGCTGTTCATCGTCACCCGCCACAAACTCCAGCTCGGCGAAGGGATGGAGATGCGGGAGTCGATCGCCCGCGCGGTCGCCACCGCCGGCGGCGCCGTCGTCTTCGCCGGCTTCACCGTGATCATCGCCCTCTGCTCGCTCGCGTTCGCCGGCATCCCGCTGGTGTCGACGCTCGGCTACACCGCCGCGGTCGCCGTCGTCGTCGCCGTCTGCGCCGCGGCGACGCTGCTGCCGGCGATGCTGGGGGCGCTCGGCCCGCACATCAACAGCCTGCGCGTCCAGCTCGGCAAGACCCACCCCGACGACAAGAAACCGCACGGCTGGCTGCGTTGGGCCGACAACGTCGCCGACCGGCCCTGGTCCGCGGTGGCGGCCTCGATGCTGATCCTGATCGTCCTCGCGCTGCCGGTGCTCCAGCTCGAACTCGGCCAGAACGACATCAGCGCCCTGCCCAAGGACTCGACCTCGCGCGAGGCCTTCGAAGGCATGGACGAAGGGTTCGGCCCCGGCGCCTACGGGCCGCTGCTGATCGCCTCCGAATTCAGCTCTCCCGAAGAAGCCAAACAGGTGCTGCCGCAGTTCCAGAAGGCGAGCGGCGGGGCCGCAGACGTCGCCGCGGTCTCCGAACCGAGCCTCGACAAGGCGGGCACCGCCGCCGTCTTCACCGTGATCTCGGAATCGGAGCCGTGGAAGGACGAAACCGTGGAGCTCGTCGAAAACCTCCGCGACGAAGTGATCCCGGCGAGCCTCGAAGGTACGAAGGCGAGCTCCTACGTCGGCGGACAGACCGCCGGCTACATCGACCTGGCGACCAAGATCGCCGAAAAGCTGCCGCTGATGATCGCGATCGTCGTCGCGCTCAGCTTCATCGTCCTGCTGATCGCCTTCCGCTCGCTGCTGGTGCCGGTCAAGGCGGCGGCGATGAACCTGATCTCGGTCGCCGCCGCCTACGGTGTCGTCACCGCCGTCTTCCAGCTCGGCTGGGGGATCGAACTGATCGGGATCGATCACGCGATCCCGATCGTCAGCTTCGTGCCGCTGCTGATGTTCGCGATCCTCTTCGGCCTCTCGATGGACTACGAGGTCTTCCTCCTGACCCAGATGAAGGAACACTTCAAAGAAACCGGCGACGCCCGCGCCGCCGTCATCCAGGGGCTCGCCAACACCGGCCGCGTGATCACCTCGGCGGCGGCGATCATGGTCTGCGTCTTCACCAGCTTCGTCCTCGTCGAAGACCCCGTGGTCAAGGAGTTCGGGATCGGGCTGGCGGTGGCGATCGCGATCGACTCGACCCTGGTCCGCTGCCTGCTGGTCCCGGCGGTGATGGTGCTGCTCGGCAAGCGCGCCTGGTGGCTGCCCGGCTGGCTCGACAAGATCGTGCCCCACATCAGCATCGAGGGCGAGGAGTACTTCGCCCGCCTCGACGCCGAAAAGGCCGCCGCGGCCAGCGCTCCGTCAGACTGACGGGGCTATGTTCCCACTCAACCTGCCGAATGCGCTCACCCTGCTGCGCATCCTGGCGGTGCCGGTGGTGGTGGTCGCGCTCCTGGTCGAGACGCCGAACGGCGACGTGATCGCCGCCGCGGTCTTCGCCCTGGCGGCGGCGACCGACGGCCTCGACGGCTACTTCGCCCGCTCGCGCGGCTCGATCACGACCTTCGGCAAGCTGATGGACCCGCTCGCCGACAAGCTCCTGATCACCGGCGCCCTCGTCTCCCTGGTCTCGCTCGACCGCCTCGAAGCCTGGGTGGCGATGGTGATCATCGCCCGCGAGATCGCGGTCACGATCCTGCGCACGATCGCCGCCGAGCGCGGCATCGTGATCGCCGCCTCCTGGCTCGGCAAGCTGAAGACGGTCCTCCAGATCGCGGCGGTGATCGCCCTGATCGTCGCCAACCCTGCCCCGCTCGGCGTCGACCTGCTCGTCTACGCGGCGCTTGTCGCCACCGTCGTCAGCGGCGCCGACTACTTCTTCGGCCTGCGCAAGCGGATCGAGGCGCAGCAGCGCGAACGGGCGGCGGCGAAAACGCGCGCGGCCGGGTAGCGCGACGTGCTCCAGATGACTGAGCAGTTGAGGGGGCTATAGGGACCCCAACTGCTCAGTCGCCGGGGAATCAGGCGGTTGGGCCCTCGAGCCACTCGCGCATCGTGCGGTGGCGGCCGCTGTGCTCGCCGCTGGCCAGCTCCGCGCGCAGCTCGCCGAGGGTGCCGTAGCGCTCGGCGACGACGTTGTGGCGGTGGATCGTCTCCAGGTTCTCCTGGCGGGCCATGACGAAGGCCTCGTCCGGCAGCTCGGGGTAGCCCTCGATGACCTGGCGCACCATCTCGCGCACGCAGTCCTCGACGAAGCGGGGCTGTTCGTGGGCCTTGACGACGACGGCCATCTCGTCGGGCCGCTTCATCAGCTCGTAGATCTCCGAGCTCATCGAGCTCTCGACGATCCGCAGCAGCTCCGGCGCATCGATCCAGGTCTCGCCCGACGGGCAGCCGATATGGAGGGTGCCGATCCCGCGCTGGTTGTGGGTCGCGATCGGCACCGCCTCGATCACCCGCTCGACGTCATCGGGCGCGAAGCCCTCGGCGGCGAGCCGTTCGCGGGCCAGCCCGGCGACCATCTCCTGCGCGCAGGGGCAGGCGGTCATCCCCTGGGCCTGGACGCCGGTCAGCGTCCGCGTGCCGGCCGCCGAGTCGACCGCGGTGCCGAAGAGGACGTAGATCTCCTGCGTGCTCTTGCCGCTCTTCGGCGTCTCCACCGTCTCCGGGTAGTGGGCGGTGACCGCGACCTCGGCCCGCAGCCCGCCCTGGCGCTCACGCACCTTCTCGGCGACGTGGGCGGCCAGCACCTCGGCCCGGAACGCCTCCCCCAGCACGACCTCGTCGATCGCCTCGCCGACGATCTCCTCGAAGCGCGACATGTGGACGCCGGCCTGGCGCGGGTTGAGGTCGACGAAGCACTCGAGCTCGGCGTAGAAGAGGTTCTCGGCGCCGTCGGCCCGGACCCGGAGCACCTTCTCGACGCCGGTGACGCCGACGCGGGAGAGGCTGACCTGGGTGGCGGGCAGCGAGGCCTGGACGTCCGGGGCGGAGCCGGTGGCTGGCGGTTGGGTTGCCATCAGGCAGACAAGCCTAGGGCACCGGGATTGCGGGCACTCCCGCCGCCGCCGACGAGACGCCGATGGCCCTATACTTCGCGACGCACCGGAGCGATGGGGCCGGCGAACCCGGGAATGGGGGAGAGGGAATCACTGGAGGTCGTGGCGATCGAACCGTTGGAGACGGTGACTGACGTGATGGAGCGCGAGCCGAGCGAAAGCCCGATCGTCGAGATCGAGGAGCTGCGCGGCCTCGTCGCGCTGGGTCGCGAGCGCGGGTATCTCACCTTCGAGCAGATCTCGGCGACGCTCGAGGAGGTGGAGATCACCAAGGAGCAGGTCTCCCAGCTGCACGCCCACCTGGTCGAGCACGGCGTCGACGTGATCGCCGAGGACGGGGTCAGCGCCTACAAGGAACAGCGCGGCTCGGACTCCGGCAGCCAGTCGAAGAAGGAAGAGCTCGACCTCACCGTCGAGCCCAGCCTCGACTCGCTGCGCCTCTACCTGCGCTCGATCGGGCAGGTCGACCTGCTGACCGCGCAGCAGGAGGTCGAACTGGCGAAACGGATCGAGCGCGGCGACATGCTCGCCAAGCGGCAGATGGTCGAGGCCAACCTGCGCCTCGTCGTCTCGATCGCGAAAGGCTATCTCGGCCGCGGCCTCAGCTTCCTCGACCTGATCCAGGAGGGCAGCCTGGGGCTGATCCGGGCGGTCGAGAAGTTCGACTACCGCCGCGGCTACAAGTTCTCCACCTACGCGACCTGGTGGATCCGGCAGGCGGTGACCCGGGCGATCGCCGACAAGGCGCGGACGATCCGCATCCCGGTCCACATGGTCGAGAAACTGAACCGCGTCGCCCACGTCGAACGCCAGCTGGTCCAGAAACTCGGCCGTGAGCCAGAGCCGGCGGAGATCGCCGAGGAGCTGCGCTGGCCGGTCGCCGACGTCCGCGACATCCTCCGCGTCGCCCAGCTGCCGGTCTCGCTGGAGAAACCGGTCGGCGACGAGGACGAATCCGAGCTCGGCGACTTCGTCGCCGACGAAGCGGTCCTCGAGCCCTTCGAGGAAGCCAGCGAGCACCTGCAGAAAGAGGGCGTCCGCAAGGCGCTCGACGCGCTGCCCGAGCGCGAGCGGCAGGTGATCGAACTGCGCTACGGCCTCTCCGGCGCCGAGCCGCTGACGCTCGAGGAAGTCGGCCGCACCTTCGGCGTCACCCGCGAGCGGATCCGCCAGATCGAGAACAACACGCTGAAGAAGCTGAAGCGCCTCCCCGAGGCGCAGATGCTCCGCGAAGCTTCCTGAAAGTCCGCATCCCGAGCGGCGCGCTCGGGGTGTTGCGAAAGTTGCTGCTACTTTTGCAACATGGAACTGAGCGGTAGGCCCCTGTTCGACAATCCGCTTGACGCGGCGCTCTTCGTCGATCGCGACGAGGCGGTCCGGGTCGAGCGGAATTGCCGCGAAGGCGTGAATACCCTGCTCGTGGGGGGGCGAGGAATGGGCAAGACGAGCCTTGTCAGGCACGTGTTGTTCAGGCTTCGAGAGAGCGGCTTTCCGGCGGTCGGGGTTGATGCCGGCCCGGCCGAGGACTTGATCGACCTCCTCCGGCTGATCGCGGCCGCGCTTGGTCGCCCGCCGAGGCCATCGCCGCTCGATCCGGCGTCCCTCGCGTTGGGGGAGACGGGGAAGGTCCTGCGGGAGGTGCGGAACCTGGCGTCGTCGCCGGGAGGGTCGGATGCCCGGACCGCGATTCTGGTCGACCTGCCGGAGGAGAAGAGGGGGCTTCACCAGCTGTTCGGGCGCTTCCGTGACGAGCTCTGGCAGCTTCCCTTCACCTGGGTCATCTCCGCGCCGAAGGAGCAGCGCGTCGAGCTCATGACCCCTCCGGCCAACGCCTTCTTCGAGGACGTCGTCGCCCTGGAGGACCTGACGCCGGCCCAGCAGGAGCGGCTGGTCGGGTTGCGGCTGGAACCGGACGAGCGGACCCCGTGGCGGCTGCCGCACGATGGAGAAGGCAACCCGCGCCGCCTGCTGGAGCTGGTCCGCGAGAGCGTCCGCAGCGGCGAGTCGCCCGAGCGGCGGTTCGAGGTCTGGTCCGAGCAGGAAGCTGCTGCCGCGCGGCTCGGCGAATCCGCTCTCGTGCTCTACGAACAGCTGCGCGACAACGGGCCCGCAAGCGCTTCTGACCGGGATCTGCTGGACCGTCTCGGCTGGAGCCGACAGCGTGCGGCGAAAGTCTTCTCGCAGCTCGAGGCAAGGGGGCTGGTCAGCTCGGAGCTGCGATCCGTCTCCGGCGGTCGTCCCCGGAAGGTGTACCTCCTCGAGCAGCACCGCGACCGATGAGTCGCGAAGCGCTTGCCGCTCTGCGCGAGGCCAACTCCCTGGCCCAGACGCCGACCTTCGAGCAGCTGGAGGTCTACCACGTTCCCTTCGACGAGCTGACCGCGCGCCCGACGGTCGAGAGCACCCTGCAGTACTGGTCGACCCACCGAGGGAAGGTCGCGCTGATCGGCGACAGTGGGGCCGGGAAGTCGAGCGTCATGGCATCGGTTCTCGGCGCGCTCAACGAGGCGGTTCCCGCCGAGCTGGTACCGACTCGGATCCCGGTCGACGTCGCGGACTCGCGAACCGTCAAGGAGGTCGGTCCCTTCGGCCGGCACGTCATCCGGCATATCTTGGAGTGGGCCGCACCGGAAGCCCTGGGCGCGGCCGAGCGGGAGACGATCGAGCGGAGTCTCGCCGACCTCGAACGCAGGAGCGGGCGCCGGCGACGCGCCGGGTTCTCACTCGGATCGAGCCGGCTGCTGCCGGTTGACGCGAGCCTCCAGGCGGACTTGGCGGGGGCCGCCGTCGACTTCGAGCGCCAGCTGCACGGAGGCGATGTGCTGTTGGCGCTGAAACGGCTGTTGATGCTGTTCCGTGCCCGTGGGTTGGAGCCGTTCCTCATCTTCGACGACACCGATGCGTGGCTGCAACTGCCGGGGCAGGAGGACACGGCTCGCGATCTGGCGACGGGCTTCTTCGGCAACAACGTGCGGATGTTGACGCGGGAGCTCGACTGCGGCTTCGCGCTCGCGGTGCATCGCAGCTACCTCTCCCTGCCGTCCTACCAGGCTCTTGCCGATTCGCTGGAGCCGGTCGAGCTGCCGACGCTGCCGGATCCGGAGTCGGCCATTCGGGCCATCTTCCAGCGCCGCATCGAAGTCGACGAGCTCGACGTCGACTTGGACGACGTTTTCGACCACGACTCGATCGCCGCGCTGGCTGCCGTCTACGCGGACCTCCCCGACCTGCGCAAGGTCCTCGCGATCGGCGGTCTCGCGGTCCGCAAGGCCCACGACGACCCCGATACCGACATCGTGACCCAGGGGGCTGTGATCGCCGCCCGGTCCGAGCGCGACACGATGCGAGGGGTGCCGGTCTGACCTCAGACAGGCTCGAGGACGAAGACGGCGATGTCGCGGTCGGTGCGCTCGGCGTAGTCGTCGAAGCCGGCGTACTGCTCGTTGCAGCGGCGCCAGAGGTCCTCGCGCTCGGCGCCGGCGGCGAGGCGGGCGCGGACCGGGAGGCGGCGGCCGCCGATCTCGACCTCGGCCTCGGGCCTCGCTTTCAGGTTCAGCGCCCAGGCGGGGACGGTGGTGTTGCCGGCGTTGGATCCGATCACGACCATCCGCTCGCCGTCGGCGAGGTAGACGAGCGGCGCCGTCCGCGGCTGGCCGGACTTGCGCCCGGTGGTCGTCAGCAGCAGCACCGGCGCCTTGCCGACCCGTGCCATCAGCCGGCCGCGCGTCAGCCGGTAGACCGGCGTGTTCAGCTTCCCCGCCCAGCGCAGCCCGCGGGCGCCGAGCGAGCTGGAGAAGCGCGAGATCGCCCTGTCGCTGAGCAGCGGCACGGGCCGAGTATCTCACCACCGATCCGCGTTAGGGTTAGGGCGATGCCGGAGCCGCACCCGTTCCGCCGCGCCGCCGAGGCCAAGGACCTCGAGCTGATGCGCGAGGCGCTGCGCGAGGACGTCGTCCTCCACAGCCCAATCCTCTTCCGCGGCTTCGAGGGGCGCGACGTCGTCCTCATGGTCCTCTCGCACGTGGCCGAGCTGCTGGAGGACTTCCGCTACAGCGACGAGCTGCACGGCGAGGGCACGGTCTGCCTGCGCTTCAAGGCGACGGTCGGCGGCGACCGCGAGCTGGAGGGGATCGACTTCCTCGAGCTCGACGAGGACGGCCGCGTCCGCGAGCTGACCGTCTTCATGCGCCCGCTCTCCGCGGTCACCCGCTTCAACGAGCGGATGGCGGCGCGTCTGGGCGCGGCGCAGCCCGGTACCGAGCCGGCCGTCTAGAATCCCCATCCCTGATCTGGGGGAGTGCCCGAGTGGTTAAAGGGGACTGGCTGTAAACCAGTTGGCTCTGCCTACACAGGTTCGAATCCTGTCTCCCCCACTGTTATGAACGCGCTCGACGGCCGTGTCATCGCGATCGCCGGAGTCGGCGGCGGCCTCGGGCCGCTGGTGGCGGCCGAGCTGGCGCGGGCCGGGGCGACGGTCGCCGGGACCGATCGCGACCAGGGCGCGCTCGACGCGCTTGGCACCGACCTCGGGCTGCCGGCCGAGCGCTGGGACGGGCGCGCGGTCGACCTGCTCGACGAGGCGGCGGTGGCGAGCTGGTGCGCGGCGCTGGTCGAGCGCTTCGGGCAGGTCGACGGGCTCGTCCACCTGGTCGGCGGCTGGCGCGGCGGGCAGCCGTTGCAGGAGGCGCCGCTGGCCGACTGGGACCTGCTGCACGACCTGCTCGTCCGCACCGTCCAGCACACGACCCGGGCCTTCCACAGCGAGCTCGAGCGGGCCGGCGCGCGCGGGCGCTTCGTCCTCGTCTCCGCCAAGCAGGCGCAGGCGCCGACCAACACCAACGCCGCCTACGCGGCGGCGAAGGCGGCGGCCGAGGCCTGGACGCTGGCCTTCGCCGACGGCTTCGCGCCGGGTGGGGCGACCGCCAACATCGTTGTAGTCGAGGCGATCCTGACGCCGCGGCTGCGGGACGAACATCCCGACGAGGAGTTCCCGACCTTCACCCCGGCCGAGCAGCTGGCCGAGGCGATCGCCTTCGTCTGCTCCGACGCGGCGGCAAAGATGAACGGCCAGCGATTGCGGCTTACGATGGGACCTGCATGAGCAAGAAGACCGCGAAGTCGAAGACGGCGATGCCCGACGGCAAGATGACGATCGGCGAGCTGGCGCGGCGCACCGGGATGACGATCCGCAACATCCGCGCCCACCAGACGCGCGGCCTGCTGCCGCCGCCGGAAGTGGTCGGCCGCACCGGCTACTACGACGAGTCGCACGTCGCCCGCATCGAGCTGACCAAGGAAATGCAGAGCGAGGGTCTCAACCTGGAGGCGATTCGGCGCGTGCTCGAGCACAGCGGCGACTCCTCGCAGGGGATCGTCGAGTTCGCCCGCGCCGTGCGGGCGCCGTTCGAGGACGAGACGCCGGAGATCTTCGAGCGCGACGACCTCGCCGCCGCCTGGGGGATCGAGACGCTCGACCCGAAGCTGCTGCGCAAGGGCGAGCGGCTGGGGATGCTGCGCGAGCTCGAGGACGGCAAGGTCGAAGTCCTCAGCCCGCGGTTGGAGCGCGCCGGCCACGAGCTGATCGCGCTCGGGGTCAGCGCCGAGGCGGGGATGGCGACCGCGGCGAAGCTGCGCGAGCACGCCGAGGGCGTCGCCCGCGCTTACCTCGACCTCTTCATCAAGGAGATCTGGGAGCCGTTCGACCGCGCCGGCCAGCCCGAGGAGGACTGGCCGAAGGTGCGCGAGGCGCTCGACCGGATGCGGCCGCTGGCCTCCGATGCGCTGCTCGCGATGTTCCAGATCACGATGGGCGACGCGACCGAGAAAGCCGGCGAACGGACCCTGCAGGAGGCCGGCAAGCCGGCCAAGCGCAGCGCCTCCGCCAGGCGGCCGCGGGCGAAGGCGGCGAAAGCCGGCCGTCGCCGGCGCTGAGCCGTCTCAGCCCTTGATCTCGAAGCGCTTGCGGATCGGCTTGGAGACGTTCTCGGAGGTGTCGGTGGCCCGCAGCACGACCTCGTAGCGGCCGGGCTTGGCCCGGAAGTGCTGCCAGCGGGCGCCGAGCTTGAAGCGGTTGATGCCGATGAAGACGTCCCAGGTCTTGTAGCCGTTGTAGACGCGCTTGCCCTTCGAGTTGAAGCGGTAGTACTCGGCGTCGAGGGTGCCGCGGTCGCTGATGTTGGCCTGCGCCGCGATCCCCTTGGTGCCCTTCCAGGCGCGGTGCTTGAGGCTGACGCCGCCCAGCGTCGGCGGCGTCACGTCGACGTTCAATGGCGGCTGCGGGCCGGGGTCGGAGTTGGGGTCGCCGGGGATGTCGGAGACGACGACCTGGCCCCGCACCGCGGCGTGCAGCTTGCACTGGAAGAGGTAGGTGCCCGGCGTGTTGAACTGGAGCGTGAAGGAGTCACCGGGCTGGTGGCTGGGCGCGTCGGTGCCGGGGTCCGAATCCCAGCCGCGGTCGTTTTCGGAGATGCCGGTGACCGAGTGGGCGGTGTCGGGGCCGAGCCAGTCCCAGGTCACCTTCTCGCCGAGGTCGACCTGGACCGAGGGGATCGACCAGGCGTAGTTGGCGATCGCGACGCGGGTGTTCTTGGCGGCGGCCGGCGCCGCCGGCAGGGCGAGGAGCAGGGCGGCGGTCGCGGCGAGAAGGGTGAGGCGGCGGCGGGCCGCCCCGCGCCGGGTCCGCCGCCGCCGGCCGTGCGCGGGGGTTTCGCCGATGCCTCCTAGGAGACCAGGTACCACCCGTTCATCCCCTGGAGCAGGTGCTGGAAGACGTGGCAGTGGTAGAACCAGCGGCCCGGGTTGTCCTCGGTGAATTCGACCTTGAACGAGTCGGCGGGGCCGAACGTCCTGTTGTCGACGATCGTGCCGTCGGGTTCGGTCCAGCGGTGGCCGTGCAGGTGGAAGGTGTGGAAGAAGTTGTCGATGCCGTAGACGTGCATCGCGACGCGCTCGCCGACCTTGCCTTCGAGGGTCGGCGTGTTGCCGGCGTAGGCCTTGCCGTTGACGCAGTAGAAGATGTTCTTGAGCCCGGTGATCGAGGGATCGAGGGTGTGGAAGGCGAGGAAGTACTCGCGGTTGGGGCGCGCTTCGCCCGGTTTGCGGATCACCAGCGGCCCGTGCAGGCCCTTGAACACCGCCAGCGGGTCGATCGGCCCGTGGTCGTGGTACAGCCAGGTCCCCTCGGTCCCTTCGCGGGCTTCCCAGACGTAGGTGAAGGTGCGGTTCTTCTGCACGAAGCCGCCGGGGTCGGTCCACTTGCCCTTGTAGGCGCCGTCCATCTCGTTGGCGTAGAAGATCCCGTGCGGGTGCATCGTCACCGGCACCTTCAGCTTGTTGCGGAAGTGGACGACGACGGTGTCGCCGACTTCGGCTTCGATCAGCGGGCCGGGGATCGTCGCCGGCGCCAGCGGCCGCTCGAAGTTGGCGCTGTAGGGGCGGTAGCCGAAGGCGCCGTAGGTGCTCTTGCCCTTCACCTTCTGGGCCATCATCTGGTCGTAGTGGGTGGGGACGATGTTCCAGCGCCGTTCCTCGGCCGCGATCCAGTATTCCCGGGTCGGGCCGGAGCTGACCAGCGCGGCCAGATCGCGGCTGGTCGGGTTGCCGCCGATCGAGTCGGCCGCCCGCACTTTGGGCGGCACCTCGATCGCCTGGCCCAGCGAGTTGACGTCGATCTGGCCTTCGTCGGTCCGGATTTCCTGGCCGGCGAGGGTGCAGAGAAGCGCCGCGCCCCCCAGCCCGAGGAAGGCGCGGCGGTCGATCGGCTCCAGTCCCAACTCGCGACTCCTATTTCTTGACGGTGACGGTGAGCTTCATTTCCGTCGGGTGGATCGTGCAGATGTACTTGTAGGTTCCGGGGGTTTCAAACGTCTTCTTGAATTCGGCCCCGGTCACCGCCGTCGTCTTGGTCGAGTAGGTGCCCTTCTTCTTCAGGCCCTTCGGGCCCTGCTTGAGGTGGACGTCGTGCGGGTAGGTGTTGAGTTCGGACCAGACCCACTTGACCGCCTGGCCCTGCTTGATCGTGACCGCGTTCGGCCCGAAGTAGAAGTCGTTGACGGTGACGACCTTCGGCTTCGGCTTCGGCTTGGCCGGCGCCGCGGCCGCCCCGATCAGGGCGACCGCCAGCGCGGCGCAGGCGACGAGGACCGCGGCCGAGACGACGACCCTGGCACGGCCGCGCAGCCTCACGAGCACGTGAGTTCTCCCGGCTGCGCGGCGACCTCGACCGGCTTGAACTTCTCGAACGGCGGGTGGCTGCCGACGCGCCGCACCCAGCTGCACTGCTGGTTCTGCGGCGGGTTGGCGCCGGCGTAGCCGAGGATCGTCGCCGGGTTGCTTTCGTTGGCGAGGTCGAGCTGCAGGCCGGCCGCCGGTTCGAGGCTGCCGACCTGGTCGGCCAGGACTTCCGGCTGCGGGCAGGCCGGGTAGATCTTGCTCAGCGGCACTTTGCCGTTGCCCGGGGCGAAGGTCGCGGACGGCGTGTTGCCGCCCCAGCAGTTGCCGCCGCCGGAGTTGTCGTTCCAGAAGTCGTATTCGCCGTTGGGGTCGGCGCCTTCGCGCCCCATCGTGTTTTCAACGATCTGGTTGTTGATGTTCTTGGCGTCGTTGCCCTCGTTGGCGACGTAGATTTCCCCGGGTCCCGAGAAGGAGGCGACGCCCCACTTGTAGTTGCCGAAGACGTTGTTGTCTTTAACGATGTTGTTGGCGCCGCCGAAGAGGACGAAGCCGACGCCGGTCGGGTAGTTGACCGTGACCGAGCCGAGTTTGCCGAGCCCGGCGGAGACGGTGTGGAAGGCCGAGCCGGCGAGGAAGTAGTTGTAGTTGTTCCAGAACACGTCGTTGCGTTCGAACACGTTCCAGCCGTTCGGCTCGAAGCCCTCGGAGTCGAGCGTGTTGGGGACGACACCGGCCCCGTTGTTGAAGAAGGCCGATTCGACGATCTTCACGTACTTGGAGTTGGTGCCCGAGTAGCCGAGGACGTTTTCGTAGCTGCGGTCGTTCTTCAGCAGCGTCCACTTCGGGTTCGCCTGGCAGGGGCGCGGCGGCGGCGCGATCCCGTGGTTGGTCCAGGTGTTCTTGTCGCAGGGGGTTTCGCCGACGTAGAAGGCCGAGTCGCCCTGGTGGTAGCCGGCGGAGTTGATCATCTTGCCGCCGCGGCAGCCCTTGGCGAAGAGGCCGTAGGAGCGGTTCTCGGAGGCCAGCAGGTTGTCCATCGTGTAGTCGATGCAGCGCTGGCCGCTTTTCACGTCGGCGTGGACGAAGAAGCCGTTGGACTGGTAGTTGCGCGCCCACATGTTGCGCATCACCAGGCCGTCGACGTCGATCGCCTCGATCCCGTTTTGGGCGGCGCCGAGTTCACCCTTGGCGTTCTTGCCCTCGAGGACCACCTTCTTGCGGTCCTTCTTGATCCCCTTGATGACCAGGCCGTCGAATTCCTTCTTCTTCAGGGTGCCGTCGACGACCACGCCCTCGACGTACTTGCCGGGCTTTACGGCGACGATCGCCTGCACCTTCTTGTTCGCCTGCTTGGCCTTGAAGCTGCCGGCGGCGTTGACGCCCTTCTGGATCGTCCGGTACTTGCAGCCGTGCTTGCAGACGGTGAAGGTCTTCGACTTCGGCTGCTGCTTCTTGGCCACGGCCGGTGCGGCCATGCCGGTGAGCGCGAGGCAAAGCCCGAGAACCAGGGCAGGGACTGCCAGCCAGTGCTTCATATCTCTCCTTGCAGCGTCGTATGTGGGCGACCCTGCCTCCCGAGGGCGCGTCCCGGCCCCCTGAACTCCGGAACGCAGGCCTCGAAGCCTAGCGCAGGCTGGCCGTTCAGCCAGGCAGAATCTTCTTCAGGTGCTGTTCCAGTTCTGACACACCGTAAGCGCCCTCGATGCGGTCCCGGACAATCCCGTTTTTGTCGATCAGGAAGGTCCACGGCTCGGTTTCGAGGCCGAAGGCGCGCAGCTGCGGCCGCACTCCCTTGGCCCGGTCGTTGTCGTTGTAGACCTCCATGTGGATGAACTCGACTTCGTCGCCGTGCTCGTCGGCGACCTGCTGGGCGATGTCGACGACCGGGCCGCAGACGCGGCTTTCGCAGAGGGCCGGGGTGGCGAAGACGAGGGCGATCGGCTGCTTGCCGACGACGTCGGCGTAGTCGACCGCGTGCATCTGGTCGGGCGGGACCCGGGTGTCGATCTTCGTCAGGTCGCCGCCGACGTCGGCCGCGGTCGGCGTGTGGACCCGCGGCGCCTTCTCGCCGACCTCGGGGATCGCCGGGAAGTCGCCGGCGACCGGGCTCGGCAGGCGCGTCGCCTCGAGCCCGTCCTTCCCTTTCAGCATCGCCCAGCCGAGCCAGGGGCCGGGCTCGTCGAAGTCGACCCGGGGGACGACGTAGACGGTGCTCGCCTCGCCCGGGCCTTCGCTGCCGACGGCGCGGTAGGCCGGCTTGGTCTCCAGCGAGGAGACCTTGGCCGGCAGCGGGCCCTGCACCGGGCCGTTGGCGGTCTTGGCGAAGTAGAGGGCGACGTCGGCGTCGTCGACCTGTTCGTTGCCGACGGTGAAGACGCCGAACGGGTAGCGGTTCTCGCCGACGACGAAGCTGAGCGCGGCGGGGGAGACGACGAGGTTGGCCTGCTTGGCGCCGGAGTCGCGGATCACCTCTTCGATCGTCTTCCCCTTGGCGCTGGGGAACTCGGTCGCCGCCGGCGCCGGGCGCGAGGGGTCCGCGGAGGAGCCGCAGGCGGCGGCAACCGTCGCCAGGGCGAGGCAGAGCGCGACGAGCGCGAGCGGTCGACGGCGGGACATCCGCCCGCACGGTACAGGGCGGCAACCGCCGGCCGCCGCATCGAGCGGGCTCGCGGCGGTATCTAGTAGTAGAACGATGGCGACGAGACAGACGATGGCGACGAGGCCGCGGCCCCTCATCACAGCGAGACGGCGGGCGCTGGCACCGGCCGCGCTGTTGGCGGCGGTCACGCTGCTGGTCGCTCTCGTGTTGGCGGTGGCGGGGGCGCCCGCGGCCGGCGCCGCCGCGCTCGCTGGCCCGGCCCCGAGCTGCGCCGAGGGCCCGGTCCGCGAAGGCGACCTGATCCGCGGCACCCCCTGCGACGACAGGATCGTCGTCCCCGCCTCGGTCACCTACGTCGCCGGCGGCGCCGGCGACGACACGATCGTCGGCGCCCGCAGCGCCGCCGTCATCAGCGGTCCCTGCGAAGGCGGCTGCCACCTGCTGGTTGGCAGCCAGACCTTCGAAGGCGGCCCCGGCAACGACCTCGTCTTCGGCGACCGCGGCAACGACACGCTGCGCGGCAACGGCGGCGACGACCGGCTGTACGGCGGCATCGGCGACGACGCGCTGGAAGGCGGCCCCGGCAACGACGTCCTCTCCGGCGGCTTCGGCGCCGACAAAATCGACGGCGACGAAGGCGACGACTACGTCCGCGGCGACCCGACGATCGACCACATCTTCGACAGCGGCGGCGGCCTCGACACGCTCAGCTTCGCCAGCGGGGCGACGCCGGGCTTCAGAAACCCCGAAAACAACTCCGACCCGACCGGCATCGCCAACTTCCCCGCCGAAGGCGGCGAGCGCGGCGTCTGGTTGAAGCTGAACCAGGGCGGCAACAACGCGCTCGACGGCGAACCCTCGCTCGGCGGCGGCAACGACGAAGTGCAGCCGGGCGTCTTCGAGCGGATCATCGGCAGCCCCTTCTCCGACTACATCGTCGGCAGCTCCGGGGCGGAGGAGATCTGGGGCGGCGGCGGCGCCGACGTGATCAAAGGCGGCGGCGGCGCCGACGCGATCCACGGCGGCGCCGACGGCGACTTTCTCGAAGCCGGGCCCGGGGCGACGATCGCCGGCGAAGCGGGATTCGACAACTGCCGGCTCGACGGCGCCGCGACGCCGGGGTGCGAGGGCACCGCCGTCGCCGTCAACACCCGCGACACGAGCAAGGTCAGCGTCGGCGAGACGACCGCGGCGGCCGGGCTGACCCAGGTCTACGTCGTCGGCAGCACCGGCGCCGACGCGGTCGCGGCCAGCTACAGCGGCGCCGGCGCCGTCAGCATCACGCTCAGCTCCGGCAGCTTCGACACCGCGGCGGCCGACGTCGGCGGCTGCACGGTCACCACGACGACCGCCAGCTGCCCGGTCTCGGGCCTGCTCGACGCGATCGTGATCGCCGGGATGGCGGGGAACGACACGATCGGCGCCGACGTCCCCGACGGGGTCGGCGTCTTCGAGCTCGGCGGCGACGGCGAGGACCACCTGGTCGGCAGCGGCAGCGAAGACGTCCTCGTCGACGGCCCCGGCGCAAGCGAAGACGTCCTCGAAGCCCTCTACGGCGACGACGCGCTGACCCACAACGGCGGCCCCGACCTGCTCGACGGCGGCGAAGGCTCCGACCTCTTCCTCTCGGTCTCGATCTGCGACGACGAGACGATCGACGGCGGCGCCGAGCACGTCGGCGCGGCGACCGCCGACCGCGACAACGCCTCCTGGGCGCGCCTCGGCTCGGTCGGCGTCGACGCCCGGATCGACCAGGGGCGGGTCGGCCGGGTCGGCCCCGGCGGCGAACCGCAGTGCCCGGGCAACCGCTTCGACGCGCTGACCCGGATCGAGGACCTCGAGGGCTCCAACCAGGACGACTACCTGGTCGGCGACGGCGCCAACAACCAGCTGCTCGGCCACAAAGGCCACGACACCTACTACGCGCTTTCCGGCCAGGACTCGATCCTCGCCAACTCGGGCAGCGCCGACCTGGTCATCGACTGCGGCCCCGACCTCGACGCGGCGGTGATCGACCTGGTCAGCGTCGCCGCCGACCCGACGCCGATCGAATGCGAGAGCGTGCGCGAAGGCGCGGTCGAAGAATTCCGCGAACTCGAACTGCTGGAGCCGCCCCCGCCACCGCCACCGCCGGACACGACGCCGCCGCAGACGCGCTTCACCCACCGCCCGTCGAAGCTCGTCCTCAGCGCCCGCCGCCACCGCCGCGTCGCCTTCCGCTTCGCCGCCAGCGAGGCCGGCTCGCGCTTCCTCTGCCAGCTCGATCGCGGGCCCTACCGGTCCTGCCGCTCGCCCCGCGTCTTCGGCGTCGGCCTCGGCCGCCACGTCGTCCGCGTCCGCGCCGTCGACGCCGCCGGCAACGCCGACCGCACGCCCGCCGTCTTCCACTTCCGCGTCCGCCTGCGGGCCCAGCCGCGGGCGAGCGCTCGGGCGAGCGGCGGTCATCACCGCGCCGTCCGCCGCGCGCCCTAGCGTGCCGGCATCGTCGCCAAGCGCCACCTCGTCCTCGCCCTCGCGCTTGCCTGCGCCTTCGCCCTCGGCGCCTTCCTGCCGGGGGCCTTCGGCCGCGGCTCCTCGGAGCCGGAAGTGCGCCGCGAGGCGCTCGCCGCGACCAGCAGCGTGCGCGGCGCCCCGGGGCGGACGATGGTGCTGAGCAAGGTCGTCGTCGACCCCGGCGCGAAGCTGGCGCTGCACCGCCACCAGGGCACCCAGATCTCGCGGATCGCGTCCGGCGTCCTCACCTACACGGTCGAGCGCGGCTCGGCGGTGGTCCGCGAAGGCGACGCCGAAGACCATCCGCGCAAGGTGCGGACGATCCACGCCGGGCAGACGGCGCGGCTGCGGCCCGGCCAGTGGCTGGTCGAGCAGCCCTCCGACGTCCACCGCGCCGCCAACCGCGGCGGCAGGCCGGTCGTGATCTACCTGGCGACGCTGCTGGAAGCCGGCGCGCCGCCGGCGACGCCGGTGCCGTAGGCGGGAAGGGCGCGCGGGCGCCTTCGCCACGGCGTGGACGAGGCACCTGCTGTGCTTCGGAGGCGCCTATCGGGCGTCGCGCAGGGCGCGGCGCAGGTCGGCGGCGGTCTGCGGGCCGCGCAGGGTCTCGACGACGCGCCCCCGGGCGTCGAGGACGACGGTGGTGGGCAGGCCGCTGAAGCCGAAGCGGGCGCCGTAGACGCCGTCGGGGTCTTCGAGCACGGGGAAGGTCCAGCCGTAGCGGGCGACGAAGGCGCGGCCGTTTTCCCGCTTGTCGGTGTAGTCGACGCCGACCAGCCGGCCCGCGCCGTGCAGTGAGCGCTGCAGCCGCCGCAGTTGCGGCGCCTCCTCGCGGCAGGGGTCGCACCAGCTCGCCCAGAAGTTGACCAGCGCCGGCTCCCCGCGCAGGCCGGCGAGCGTCTGCTTCGGGCCCTGCAGTACCGCCGTCGGCAGCGGCGGCGAGGCCTTCCCCTGCGAGCCGGAGCCGGAGGAGAGGGCCTCGTAGGCGATCAGGCCGGCGAGGAGCGCGGTGACGACGAGCGGCACGGCGAAGCGGCGCATCGCACTACTGTCGCTCCAGCAGGGGCACGTCGTGGCTGACTTCGGCCGGCTTGAAGTTGGCCGGGTAGAGCGTCGTCACCTTGCCGTTGGCGGCGATCCCGTAGATCAGCGCCGAGTGCTCGACCAGGTCGGGGTTCGCCTTTTCCGGCCTGGCGACGATGTTCCAGTGGCTCCAGACCCTTTCCAGTTCCGGCCGCGTGCCGATCAGGTACTGCATCCTCCCGGTCATCCCGTGTTCGTCGAGGAACTTGGCGACCGTCTGCGGCGTGTCCCCGCGCGGGTCGGTCGAGACGGCGACGATTTCGAGGCCGTCGGCCCGCTTGCCGAGTTCGGCCTGCGCCGTCTTCAGGTGGCTGACGATCAGCGGGCAGACGTCGGGGCAGTGGTCGTAGATGAAGGTGACGAGGACCGCCTTGCCCTCGAGGTCGGCGAGGTTCACCGGTTCGCCCTTGTAGTTGTCGAGCTTCAGCGCCGGGGCCGTCTTCGGCGGCGTCGCCTCGGCGCCCTTGTAGTTGATGTTTTCGGCTGCCGGGAGGGTGGCGTCGCCGCCACCGCAGCCGGCAGCCACCAGCGCGAGCAGGCCGAGGCCAACCAGCGCGGTGGCGGCGGCGCGGGCGCGGTTGGCACGGTGGCGCGTCATCCGAGATCACGGACGAGACCCCCAAATGGTGGGCGACGACCCTGAATGCGGGCATAACGTGCCGGCTGGCGGGGCCGGCCCCCTGCGAGCTGCCCCACCTGGAGTGGGGGTTCCTTTGTCCGTTCCCTGCGTAAAATGGAACCACGCGATGGAGGT
>CAZHLT010000318.1:0-8011 GCA_964533285.1 uncultured Conexibacteraceae bacterium
CCGCTTCGGCCCCGTCGACCGTCTCTTCCTCAACGTCAACGATGCCGCCGACCTGGCCCACGCCCAGTCCCTTCTGCACCCCTGAGCGCCTCGCCGCCCCGACCCGCGTGTTCGCATCGCGAACAGCACGTTTTCCTCGAATATGACCGGAAAGGTGCCGCTCGGACGCTGCCGCCCGCTCAGGCCGCCGGGACCTGCTGGGTGATGCAGTGGATGTTGCCGCCGCCGAGCAGGATCTCGCGGGCGGGGACGCCGACGACCTCGCGCTCGGGGAAGACGCCGCGCAGGATCGCGGCCGCCTCGTCATCGTGGCGCTCGTCGAGCAGGGGGAGGACGATACGGCCGTTGCCGAGGTAGAAGTTGACGTAGGAGCCGGCCAGCCGGTCGCCTGCCTGGCGCGGCTTGGTGCCCTCGATCGGGTCGACCCCGGTCGCCTCCTCGGCGGTCATCGCGAGCGGGCCGGGGGAGGGGAGGAGGACGACCTCGAGCGAGCGGCCGCGAGCGTCGGTTGCCGCTTCCAGGCGCTCGCGCGCGTCGCGCGAGACCGCGTGCTGGGGGTCGGACTCGTCCTCGCTCCAGGTGAGGAGGACGACGCCGGGGCGGGCGAAGCAGGCGAGGTTGTCGACGTGGCCGTCGGTCTCGTCTTCGAAGACGCCGTCGCCGAGCCAGAGGACCTTCTCGGTCCCCAGGTGGGCGTGCAGCGCCGCTTCGATCTGCTCGCGCGAGAGCTCGGGGTTGCGGTTGTGGTTGAGCAGGCACTGTTCGGTGGCCATCACCGTGCCCTCGCCGTCGACGTGGATCGAGCCGCCCTCCAGCACCAGCGGCGCCCGGTAGCGGTCGGCGCCTTCGATCTCCAGCACCTTGCGGGCGACGCGTTCGTCACGGTCCCAGGGGAAGTAGAGGCCGCCCTCGAGCCCACCCCAGGCGTTGAAGTGCCAGTCGACGCCGCGCCGCCCGCCCTTGCCGTCGATGACGAAGGTCGGGCCGCAGTCGCGGATCCAGGCGTCGTCGCTGGCGATCTCGACGACGCGGACCGCGGGCGGCAGCACCGCGCGACAGTGCTCGAACTGGGCGTCGGAGACGCCCATCGTCACCGGCTCGCCGGCGGCGATCGCGGTCGCCACCGCGGCGTAGGCAGCCTGCGCCGGCTTCGCTCCCCAGCGCCAGTTGTCGGGTCGCTCCGGCCAGATCATCCAACAGCCGGCGTGCGGCTCGAACTCGCCCGGCATGCGGAAGCCGTCGGCGGCGGGGGTCGAGTCGAGCGTCGCGCTCACGCCCCCATTCTTGCCGACGCCGTCGCTCGGCGGGGCGGATTTCGCCACACCATCGAGGGGGTAAAGTCGCAGTCGATGCCGGAGACGCGGGTCATAGCCGCCGCGGGAGTCGAGCACTCGCCCGCCCGCAAGCGCCCGCCCGAGCGCGAGCCGTTCCGGATCGCCGCCGTGCAAGAGCGCTGGCACGAGGACCCCGAGGAGCACCGCGAGGCGCTGGGGCTCGGGATCCGGCTTGCCGCCGAGGCCGGCGCCCGCCTCGTCTGCCTGCAGGAGCTGACGCTGAGCCGCTACTTCGCCGTCGACCCCGCCGGCCCCGACGCGACCGGCGCCGCGCCGGAGGAGCTGCCGGGCGGCCCGACCTTCGAGTTCGCCGCCGCCGCGGCCGCCGCCAACGACGTCCACGTCCACGCCTCGCTCTACGAGCGCGACGAGGCCCCCGACGGCCTCGGCTACAACACCGCGATCATCGTCTCGCCACGGGGTGAGCTGGTCGCCCGCACCCGCAAGCTGCACATCCCGGTCACCGCCGGCTACCACGAGGACCGCTACTTCCGGCCCGGCCCCGCCCACGAGACCGAGGACCCGTTCCCGGTCGTCGCCCTCGGCGAGGCCCGGCTCGGGCTGCCGACCTGCTGGGACCAGTGGTTCCCCGAGGTCGCCCGCGCCTACAGCCTCGGCGGCGCCGACGTGATCGTCTACCCGACCGCGATCGGCTCCGAGCCCGACCACCCCGAGTTCGACACCCAGCCGCTCTGGGAGCGGGTGATCGTCGCCAACGGGATCGCCAACGGCGTCTTCATGGTTGCCGTCAACCGCTTCGGCGACGAGCCGCCGCTGCGCTTCTACGGCTCCTCCTTCATCTCCGACCCCTACGGCCGCGTCCTCGTCCAGGCGCCACGCGAGGAGCCCGCCGTCCTCGTCGCCGACCTCGACCTCGACCAGCGCCGCGACTGGCTCGAGCTGTTCCCCTTCCTCACCACCCGCCGCCCCGACGCCTACGCGCGGCTGACCGAGCCGCACCGCCGATGACCTGCCCCAAGTGCGGCGCCCCGATGCGGACCCACCAGCGCAACGGCGTCACGATCGAGCAGTGCACGAAGTGCCACGGGATCTTCCTCGACCGCGGTGAGCTCGAGCAGCTGCTCGGTCGCGAGGCCTCGTTCCTCGGCGGCGTCCCGCCCGAGCCCCGCCGCAGCTCCGAGTAGCCCCGCCCAGCCCATCGGAGCCCGAAACCCCCTGCATCTGGACCTGCCGGAGCCGAACCCCTGCGTCTGGACCCATCGGAGCCCGAAACCCCCTGCATCTGGGGGGTCCCCACCGGCCTGGAGAGGCGAAAGGGAGTGATCTCCGTCACACGCCGGCCCCAGTGTGAGGCCGGTCACAAAGCGAACACGGGTTCGGTCGCATACTTGTATACAAGTAATCCGACCCGGAGACACCATGAACGACAGGACTTGGAAGATCACCAGCATCAGGGACGGCGAGGCCGTCGCCAGCGTCGAGGGCGTCAGCCACGCCAACGCCGTCCGCGCGATTCAGGACGCGATGTACGGGCGCGACCCGCTGACCCGGATCGCCGCCGAGGGCGAGGTCGCCCGCAAGCAGGACACCGGCACCCTGGCGGTCGCCGCCTAGGAGGGATCGGCGAAACCCCCGCGCCCGCCCGGCGGCGGCGGACACGGCGCGGGGCGGCGTCCTCGGTCGCCCAAATAGCGCTGCTATTCGGGCTCCCTGCGTCCTTGCCCCGCTTGGTCCGGCGCTCGCCGGACCGCACACGCGGGTTTCGCCAATCCCTCCTAGGGCGCAGGAAGCCGTCGGCGGCTCAGGAGCCGTCGGCGGGCCCGGCGAAGTAGTCCGGGTGTTCTTCCCGCATCCGCGGGACCTCGCGCAGGACCTGGCGCAGGTGGGCCCGCAGGTGGTCCTCCGCCCGGTCGGGGTCGTGCGCCGCCAGCGCGTCGAGCACCAGCCGGTGCTCGGACAGCATCTCCTCGAGGTAGTCCGGCATCCCCAGGCTGAGCCGCCGCACGCGGTTCAGGTGCGCCTTCGCCCGCTCGCTCACCGTCCACACGGTGCGGTGGCCGCTGAGGTCGCAGAGGCTGTGGTGGAAGGAGTCGTCGAGCAGGTAGAAGGCGTCGAGGTCGGCCTTTTCGATCGCCCGCTCTTGGCCGCGCAGGTTTTCCTCCAGCGCCGCGATGTCGGCCTCGCCGGCGACCTGGGCGCTGAGCCGGATCGCCGCGCACTCCAGCGACTCGCGGATGAACTGGGCGTCGGCGATCGCCGCCGGGTCGACCCGGGCGACGAAGCTGCCGAGCTGCGGCACCGTCTCGACCAGCCGATCCTCGCGCAGCAGCGAGAGGCCCTCGCGGATCGGCGTGCGGCTGACGCCCATCTCCGCCGCCAACGTGTTCTCGGAGAGCTGCTGGCCGGGCTCGAGCTGGCCGCGGACGATCGCGTCGCGCAGCGCCGCGTAGACCTGGACCCGGGTCGGGGTCGAGCCGTCGCGGACGCGGTTGAGGGTGATGCTGGTCTCCATTCGACCAGAGTAAGGGTCAGGCGGGCGGCGGCGCCGGGAAGCTCGGCGGGAAGGCGCGGGGAGCCGGCTCAGCGGACGCCGTTGCGGGTCTCGATCCGGAAGGACGAGCGCACCGGGTGGGCCGGCTTGTAGAAGGTGGCGGTCTGGGTCTTGACCTGCCAGGGGGAGGGCAGGCGGCCGCCGGGCTGGCCGAGGAAGCGGGTGAAGAGGACCGAGGCGCGGCGGCAGGTGATGCCGGAGCCGGTCGGGATGTAGACCAGGAACTGGCCTTTGGTGAAGCGCAGCGGCCCGACGACGGTCGTGTGGTTGACGGTGAAGGTGCCGGGACAGAGCTTGCCGACCACCGGGTTGACGTTGCCTTCTTCTTCGCCTTCGCCGCCGCCGCGTTCGACGCTGAAGCCGGGGCGCGAGCCGTTGACGAACTTGGCCTTGCCGCTGCCCTGGGCGACCACGCGCCAGTTGCCGGGCAGGTTGCCGTCCCAGTCCTCGAGGAAGCGGGCGAAGAGCTGCGAGGTCTGGGCGCAGGAGAGGCCCGAGCCCGGCGCCGGCGTCACCGCGTAGGGGCCGGCCGGCAGTACGGCAGGGCCGATGCGGTCGTCGTGGAGGACGCGGAAGCTGGGGCAGCCGGCGGCGGCCGCGGTGCCGGAGCCGAAGCCGACGGCGAAGAGGGCGGCGACCGCGGTCAGCAGCGCCAAGGTTGCGGCGGTCTTCCTCCGGGCGGTTGGACGGGCGGGCATCACAGGCGGGCAAAGGTAGCAGCGCCGGCGGCCGTCTTGGACGACTGTCGCAATCCAACGCCCGGGGGAGGCCGGTGGCGTCGGCTCAACCGCGGGGCGTGGGGGCGAGCCGGTCGAGCTCGGCGAGGTCGTCCTCGCTCGGCTGCCAGCGGACGCTGGCGACGTTGGCTGCGATCTGCTCCGGCCGCGTCGCCCCGGCGATCACCGAGGCGACCGCCGACTGCGCCGCCAGGCCAGCGATCGCGACGTCGATCAGCTTGATCCCGCGCGCGGCGGCGAACGCTTCCAGCGCCTCGACGACGTCGAACTGGGCCTCGGTTCCGGTGCGGCCCGCCGCGGCCAGCCGCGTCCCCGTCGGCGCCGCCTCGCCGCGCCTGTACTTCCCGGTCAGCAGCCCCTTCTCGAGCGGGAAGAAGGGGAGGATCGAGACGCCGAGCCGCACGCAGGCTGGCGCCACCTCGGCCTCGATCCCGCGTTCGAGCAGGCTGTAGTGGTTCTGCAGCGTCTCGAAGCGGGCGAAGCCGCGCTCGCCGGCGACCCGCTCGGCCTCCTCCAGCTGGGCGGCGCTGAAGTTCGAGCACCCGATCGCCCCGACCAGGCCCTCGCGGACCAGCTCGTCGAGCGCCGCCAGCGTCTCCGCGATCGGCGTTCGCCCGTCGGGATGGTGGTATTGGTAGAGGTCGATGCGGTCGACCCCGAGCCGCGTCAGCGAGCCCTCGACCGCCCAGCGGACGTACTCGCGCGAGCCCGGCGCCGCCGCGGGCAGGCCCGGCGTGCCGCTCATGTCCATCCCGAACTTGGTCGCGAGCACGTAGCTCCCGCGCGGCTTGCCGGCCAGCGCCAGGCCCATCAGCCGCTCGCTCTCGCCGCGACCGCCGTAGATGTCGGCGGTGTCGAAGAGGGTGATGCCGGCGGCCAGCGCCGCCTCCAGCACTGCGGCAGTTGCGGTGGCGTCGAGGCGGCGGCCGAAGTTGTTGCAGCCGAGGCCGACGACGGAGACCTCGATCGGGGAACCCCCCAGGCGGCGGCGGGGAAGCGGAAAGTCGCGCATGCCCAATCCTTAACATGCCGTGCGCCGATGCCCGAACCAGTAAAGCGCAACCAGCGCTACATGCCCGGGCTCGACGGGCTGCGCGCGATCGCCGTCCTCGCCGTCATCGCCTTCCACCTCGGCTTCGGCTGGGCGCCGGGGGGGCTGCTCGGGGTCGGGATCTTCTTCACCCTCTCCGGCTACCTGATCAGCGACCTGCTGCTCGCCCAGCTCTCGGCCCGCGGCCGGATCAAGCTCGGCCAGTTCTGGCTCGGCCGCGCCCGGCGCCTGCTGCCGGCGCTGTTCGTGATGCTGGCGATCGTCGTCGCCTGGGTGACGATCTTCGGCCCCGCCCAGCCCGACCAGTTCCGCAAGGCCGTCGTCTCCGCCGTCTTCTACGTCAACAACTGGCAGCAGATCTTCGCCAACGTCTCCTACTTCGCCCGCTTCGCGCCGGAAGGCCCGCTCAACCACCTCTGGTCGCTCTCGGTTGAGGAGCAGTTCTACATCCTCTGGCCGTTCCTGCTGCTGCTCGGGGTCAAGCTCGTCCACGAGCGGCCGCTGCCCTCGGGGATCCGGCCGCGGCTGGCGGTGTTGACGCTCGTCCTGGCGCTGATCGCGACGATCGAGATGGCGATCCTCTACCACCCGACCTTCGACCCCTCGCGGATCTACTACGGCACCGACACCCGCGCCGGCGGCCTGCTGTTCGGGGCGGCGCTGGCGATGGTCTGGCCGAGCCGCCGGCTGAGTCGCCGCATCACCCCGCAGGCGCGGAAGACGCTGGACGGGATCGGCGTCCTCGGCCTGCTGATCATCGCGATCATGATCTGGCAGGTCGGCGAGTTCGACTCCTTCCTCTACCGGGGCGGCTTCGTCGTCCTCTCGCTGGCGACGGTGATGGTGCTGATGCCGCTGGCCCACCCGGCCTGCCGGCTCGGCGTGATCCTCGGGATGAAACCGCTGCGCTGGATCGGCGTCCGCTCCTACGCGATCTACCTCTGGCAGACGCCGGTGATCATCCTCACCGCGACCAACGCGCAGAACCCCCAGGACGAGAGCCTGCTGCGCAAAGTCCTGCAGGTGGCGGCGATTTTCGCCATCTCCGCGATCTCCTGGCGCTTCATCGAGGAGCCGATCCGCCACGGCGCGATCGGCCGCTTCTTCGCCCGCCGCCGGGCGGTCGGCTGGAAGTGGGAAACCTTCGCGCCGGCGATGCGCGGCGTGATCATCGCCACCGGCATCGTCCTCGTCGTCGCCGCGGCGGGGATGGCGGGGCTGAACGCGGCCAGCGCCGAAGGCGAACAGACGCGGGTCGAGCAGGCGCGCGCCGCCGGCACCAAGGAGCCGGCGCCGCTGACCCCGAAACAAGCGAGCGAAGCGAGCAAATCGTCCTGCCGCGCCGTCGTCCACATCGGCGACTCGACCTCGGAGGGCCTCGACTCGGCCGAATACCTGCCGCTCGAAAGCCAGCGGATCCCGGCCCAGTACGCGAAAGTCGGGGTCAGGGAAACGCACATGGAGGTGCAGGGCGCGCGCTCGATCGAAGAGCGCTTCGAAGAACAGCCCAACGCCCAGGAAGTCGCCGAGGCCTGGAAGGCCGAAGGCTTCAAAGGCTGCTGGGTGCTGGCGCTGGGGACCAACGAGTCGGCCAACGTCGCCGCCGGCTCCAACGTCGGCGAGCGCGAACGGATCGACAAGATGATGAACATCATCGGCAGCGAACCGGTGCTCTGGGTCAACGTCAAGACGCTGCCGAGCGCGGCCGAATTCTATTCCGAGGAAGGCATGAAACAGTGGGACGAAGAACTCGTCCGCGCCTGCGAGTCCTTCCCCAACATGCGCATCTACAACTGGGCGGGCGACGTCAAAGACGAATGGTTCATCGAAGACGGTATCCACTTCACCTCGCCCGGCTACGCCGCCCGAGCCCAGCTGATCGCTCAGGCCCTGGCCCACGCGTTCCCGGCCAACGGGCAGACCAAGGGCGGCTCCGAAAACTGCCTGGTGAGCTGAGGGCGCGGGGGCGGCGAGGGACGGCCGAGGGCTGGGGGCTGGCGAGCGAGGGTTCGGGGGGTTGCCGGCGAGGGCTCCGAGGTTGGTCGGGGGAGGGACGGCAAGGGCTCACAGGCGCCCGCCGGGGCGAGGGACGGGGCGGGCCGAGGGACGGCAGGGCTCAGGCCCTGCCGTAGGCGCCGGCCGAGGGACGGCCGAGGGCTCAGGCGTGGCCGCAGGGGGAGGGACGCGAGCGCCAAGCGCAAGCGAGCGCCCAGGCCCAAGCGAGCCCCCAGGCTTCAAGCAAGCGCCGAGACCACACCTCTCTCCACCAAGGGGCCGAGACCACCTTTCTCTCCGCATAGCGGAGAGAAAGGTGGTCTCACAAAGACGCCGGAGAGAACTGTGGTCTCGGCAAGGGAACAGGGCGCCGAAGGCGCTG
>CAZHLT010000319.1:0-1533 GCA_964533285.1 uncultured Conexibacteraceae bacterium
AAGTGCACCCTGTTCGGGGCGATGATCGCCGTCGTCTGCTGTTACAAAGGGATGACCGCGTCGGGCGGCGCCGCCGGCGTCGGCCGGGCGGTGAACGAGGCGGTCGTGATCTCGTTCATGGCCGTCTTCGCCTTCAACTACGTCTTCACCCAGACGCTGCTGGCGACCAACCCGGAGCTGCAGACGATTCGATGAACGCCTGGCTGGAGATCCCGCGCGGCTGGCTCGACTCGTTCGGCGAGATCGCCCGCTTCGGCTCGCGCGTCGCCGGCCTCGTCTACTCGGGCCGCGTCTTCCGCTTCTTCGGCGAGGCGCTGCGCCAGGCCGGGATCCTGATCCTCGGCTCGGCGCTGATCATCTGGGGCCTGGTCTTCGTCCTCGGCCTGCAGTGCGGGATCGAGGGCGCCTACCTGCTGCGGGCGCAGGGCGCTCCCGCCTACGCCGGCGTCTTCTCCGCCTGGTGCGACCTGCGCGAGATCATGCCCTACGCCTTCGGCTACATGCTGGCGGCCAAGGTCGGGACCGGGATCGTCGCCGAGCTGGGGGCGATGCGGATCTCCGACGAGATCGACGCGCTCGAGGTGATGGGCGTGCCGCCCGTCACCTTCCTCTGTGCGACCCGCCTGCTGGCCGCCTGGATCACCTTCCCGTTCATGTACCTGGTCGGGATCGGGATCATGTACCTGGCCAGCTATCTGGCAGTGGTGAAACAGATCGGCGACGTCTCCTCGGGCGGCTACTTCCTGATCTTCTGGATGTTCCAGAACCCACCCGACCTCATCTTCAGCTTGATCAAGGGGATGGTGATGGCGACCGCGATCGTGCTGGTCGGCTGTTACTACGGCTACACGGCCTCGGGCGGGCCGGTGGGCGTGGGGACGGCGACGGCGAAGTCGATGGTCCTCAACATCGTCTTAGTTCACATCATCGGGATGTTGGGGACCCTGGTGTTCTGGGGGGCTAACCCGAGGGCGCCGATAGGAGGCTGACTGTGCCAAGCGAAGAGGACAAACGGTTCGAGGAGGCCGAGGAGGAGCAGCGGCTGGAGCCCGCGGCGGAGACCAGCGCCGATCTGGCGCCGCCGATCGACCGCGAGCCAGCGGCCCCGGGCCACCCCGAAAGCGCCACCGACGAAGGCCCCTACGTGAGCGAGGACGGGGCGGTGATGGGGCGCGACTTCATCATCCCCGGCGTCGACCCGGCCGAGCACGACCCGTACCGCTTCCACACCGGCCGCAAGCGCGACCACGGCGGCGAGGACGCGATCGAGATCATCGACCTGGTCAAACAGTTCGGCCGGGCGCGGATCCTCAACGGCCTCAACCTCGGCCTGCCCGAAGACCAGGTCTCGATGGTGCTGGGACCGTCGGGGACCGGCAAGAGCGTGCTGATCAAGCACATCGTCGGCCTCCTGTACCCGGACTCGGGCGACGTCCTCGTCCACGGCGAGTCGATCCCCAACATGACCGACGACGAACTGTTCGAGGTGCGGAAAAAGTTCGGCCTGCTGTTCCAGGACGGGGCGCTGTTCGG
>CAZHLT010000320.1:0-9708 GCA_964533285.1 uncultured Conexibacteraceae bacterium
CGCCCGCCCATACCCGGCGGCGAGCTGGCCGAGCGAGCGCTCCCAGGTCCGCGACCGGGCGGCCGCGACCGCGGCCGTGCCGAGCCGGCGGCGCAGCAGCGGCGCCGAAGCGAGCTGCAGCAGGGCGCCGG
Organism: uncultured Conexibacteraceae bacterium; assembly: GCA_964533285.1. Lineage (GTDB taxonomy): Bacteria > Actinomycetota > Thermoleophilia > Solirubrobacterales > 70-9 > VAYN01. The sequence continues at coordinate 132 of CAZHLT010000320.1, forward strand.
CCAGGTGGTCGGCGTCGGGGCGGCAGAGCAGGCCGGTGTGGCGGTTCTCGACCAGCGCCGCCGGGCCGCCCTCGGCGACGGCGACGACCGGCAGGCCGCTGGCGGCGGCCTCGACGATCACCTGCCCGTAGGTGTCGGTGGTGCTGGCGAAGAGGAAGACGTCAGCGCTGGCGTAGGCGCGGGCCAGGTCCTCGCCGCCGAGCCAGCCGAGGAAGGTCGCCGCCTCCCCCAGCTTCTCCCGCAGCTCGCCCTCCTCGGGGCCGCCGCCGGCCAGCAGCAGGTGCAGGCGCGGGTCGGAGCGGTGGGCGCGGAGGAAGCTCTCGGCGAGCAGGTCGGCGCCCTTCTCGCGGGTCAGGCGGCCGGCGTAGAGGACCTTGATCTCACCCGGGAAGGCATCGCGGTCGGCCTTCACCGGGTCGAAGCGGGTGAGGTCGACGCCGCGCTCCCAGCGCCCGATCCGGCCCCGCTCGGCGCCCAGCGTGACCAGCGAGTCGTCGGCCGAGGGGCTCGGCGAGAGCACGTGCAGGGGCGCCTTGTAGAAGGCGCCGAGGGCGACCCGGGCGAGCGCCTCGATGCCGGCGTCGCCGCTGCGCATGCCGGCGTAGGTGGCGAGCTCGGTGTGGTAGCTGGCGAGGTGCGGGACACCGGTCATCCGCGCCAGCAGGGTGGCGGCGACGCCGGCCGGCCCCGGGGCGGTGACGTGGACGAGGTCGTAGCGGCCTTCGGCCAGGGTCTCGACCAGGTCGGGCAGCCCGGGCACGCCGAGCCGCATCCCCGCGTAGAAGGGCAGCTCCAGCTCGGCGGCCGCCGGCAGGCGGCGGTCGACGCCGGGGTCGGTGCCGATCACCTCGATCTCGAAGCCGGGGACGCCGCGCTCGCGGATCTGTTCGATCGTGTGGGTGACGCCGTGCATCGAGCCGATCCCGTCGGCGATCAGGGCGACGCGGCGGGGGGCGCCGTCGAGCGCCGAGAGCTTGGCCTTCTCGGCGGCGAGGAAGGCGGTCGAGGGCGCGTAGGGCACGGCCGGGACCAGCGCCTCGAAGAGGCCGTTGACGGCGGCGGGGAAGTTGCCGCCGGCGACCGCCTCGGCGCCGCTCTCGATCGCGCCGCGCAGGCGGCGGTCGTGGATGCGGCGGGCGCGGCGGTAGAGGTCGGCGTGGGAGAAGCCGTCGGCCTGCAGGTAGGCGATCAGCTCGCGGCCGCGGAGGTCGAGGCCGACGCCCGCCAGCCAGGCCTCGAGCAGGCCGCGGGCGTCCTCGGGACCGATGTCGGTGGCAACCTTGCCCTCGCGCACCGCCCCCTCCTGGATCACCCGCTCGGCCATCTTCAGCACCGCCGTCGGGTCCGGCCGCTGAGAACGCGCCTCCGCTGGCATACCGAGCGAAACTGCGTTCTCGGCGTCCTGGTCCAGGGTGAGGGCGCGGGTGGCCAGGGCCAGGGCCGCGTGGGTCCACTTGGCGGCGCTGCCCTGCTCGCCGCGGGCCTCGGCCTCGCCGGCGCGCAGGTGGCGCAGAAACTCTTCCGGCGTGCGAGCAGCGGGGGCCTCGGTGAAGGTCCGCCCGATGTCGACGCCGGCATGGTCGTCGGAGCCGCCGATCCCGGTGCCGCCGCGCGTCTCGATGTAGACGACGGCGGGCATGTTGAGCTCGGCGGCTCGCGACCCGTTGCGGACCTCCCAGATCGGGAAGAGCTCCGCCAGACGCCGCCGGTGCCGCCTGGTCAGCGGCGCCGCGACGTTGAAGAACGGATGCGCCAGGGCGCAGGTGATCTCGTTCTCGTGAAGGAATGCGGCGCAGGCCTCGACATCGCCGGAATGTGCCTGCAGCCACTCATGGTCCCCGGGAGTGATCCCGTAGCAGAGGACGTGCACCGCCTGTGGCTCGCCGGCGAAGCGGGCGGTCAGCTCCTCGGAGACGAAGCAGTCGGGACGGTCCGCCAGCTGCAGGCAGCCGTCGATCGTGTCGTGATCGGTGATCGTCACGAAATCCATCCCCCGCCGCTTGGCGAGCTCGTAGACCTCCTCCGGCGGGGTCGCGCACTCGGGCAGCCCGAGCGAGCGCTGAACCCCGAGCTTGGAGAGCTGCGAGGCGGTGGAATGGCAATGCATATCGACGCGGGAAGTCATCGGTGTCTCCCTCTTTCGCTTCTCTTCTTCACCGCCAGTTTTCGCGATTTGCAGCGAAAACTTGTAAAGGTGATGGAAACGCCATGTGAAGCTGCCGTAACCGCCGACAGCAGCTGAACGACCTCACCGCCCACAACCCGGGCGGCCTAACGCACCCAACGGCAGACAGGCCCCACCCGCCCCATCCCTGGTTCTTTTGTCCTTATATGGCGGACACAGGAACCACGCGACGAAAACCACCGCCCCTTCGCGATCGCGTGGTTCCTTTGTCCGTACAGGTCGGACAAAGGAACCACGCGATGGGGCACGTTGGGGAGGGGGTGGCGGCCGCCCTGCCTGCCCAGAGAGGGTGGGCGGCGCCTTTCCCGTGCGCACTGGCCGCGGGCCGGGCGGGCCCGGTAGCGCTTCGGGGTGGAGTCGATCGTCAGGCGGCGCGGAGGGCCGGCTTGGAGCCGTTGGCGTCGCCGTTGAGGAGGTCGAGGATGACCCCCTCGCGGAGGCCGCCCTTGCCGATCTGCAGGGGCTGGCCGAGCAGCTCGGAGACCTTCTCGAGCAGCAGCACGCCGGTGGTGAGGATGCGGACCCGCTGCGGGTCGAGCTCGAAGCGGCGGCCGAAGTCGGGCGCCGGGTCGGCGGAGAGGCCGCCGATACCGCGCTCGAGCGTCTCGTACTCGAGCACGGCACCGACCAGGCGGCGCAGCGAGGTGGCCGAGCCGCCGACTGCGACCGCCTGCGCGGGGTGCTCGATCTCGACCCCCTCGAAGATGTCGTCGATGCGGTCGCGGACCTTGCGGATCTCGGCCGCCGAGGGCGGGTCGGAGGCGATCAGCTCGTCGGCGAGGACGCCGGAGCCGACCCGCCAGGAGCGCACCCGCTCGACCCCGCCGGGGACGGTGCCGAGGATCACCTCGGTCGAGCCGCCGCCGACGTCGACGACGCCGACCGTGCCCTCGACCGGGTGGCCGCGGGTCTTGGTGGCGCCGATGAAGGAGAGCCTCCCCTCCTCCTCGTCGCTGAGGATCTCGACCGGGACGCCGGCCGCGGCGCCGATCGCGAGCGCCGCCTGGCGGCCGTTGCGGGCCTCGCGCACGGCGGCGGTGGCGACGGCGCGGATCTCCTCGGCGCCGAGCTCGCGGGCAAGCCGCACCTGGGTGGCGACGACCGCGCCGACCTCCTCGATCTTCGCCGCCTCGATCGCGCCGGAGGCGTCGATCGCCTTGTTGATCCGCGTGTAGGCGCGCTGCTCCATCACCTTCTTCAGCTGCCCCTCGACCGGCTCGGCGACGAGCACGCGAGTCGTGTTGGAGCCGATATCTATGGCAGCGCAGAGCATCAGAGCCGTCTCTTCAAGTCTCGCAAACCCGTCGGATCAGACATCCATCCCGGGCTCGCCCGCGGCTACGGCGTCGGATGCGAGGCATCCTCGAACTCGCGGAAGAGGCCGGTGACGACGAAGGCGACCTGCTCGCCGACGTCGACGGCGTTGTCGGCGATCCGCTCGATCGCCCGCGCCGCCAGCAGCATCGTCATCGCCCACTCGCGCTTGTCGGCGTCGTCGCCGATCTCCAGCGCCAGGCGGAAGCAGTTGCGGTTGAGGTCGTCGACCAGGTCGTCCTGGTGGACGAGGTCGCGCGCCATCTCGACGTTGCGTTCGGCGAAGGCGCGTTTGGCCTGGGAGATCAGCGAGCGGGTCTGGCTGCCCATGCCGAGGATCAGCTTCACCATCTCCTCGTCGGCCGGCGGCTCGTTGCCGGTCAGCGGGATCAGCTTGCAGATGTTCACGCACTGGTCGCCCATCCGCTCGACGTTCTTCAGCACGTGCAGCAGGGCCGAGATCAGGCGCAGGTCGGTGGCGACCGGCGACTGCGTCGCCAGCAGCGTGATCAGGCTCTGGTGGACCTCCAGGTAGCGGCCGTCGATGCGGTCGTCGTCGGCGACGACGATCTGCGCCAGCTCGACGTCCTGGTGCTCGATCGCCTCCAGCGTCCGCTGCAGCGCGGCGCTCGCCAGCACCAGGCCGTCGAGGGCCTGGGCCTCGAGTCGCTCGAGCTCTTCCTGGTATTCGGCGCGGACTGCTGATTCGGCCACTGTTGCCTCCGCGGTCAGCCGAAGCGACCGCTGACGTAGTCCTCGGTGGCTTTCTCGGTCGGGTTGGTGAAGATCGTCTCCGTCGCCCCAATCTCGACCAGGCGACCCGGCTTGCCGGATTCTTCGAGGTTGAAGAAGGCGGTGATGTCGCTGGCCCGCGCCGCCTGCTGCATGTTGTGGGTGACGATGACGATCGTGTAGCGGCTCTTCAGCTCGCCGATCAGGTCCTCGACCGCCAGCGTCGCCACCGGGTCGAGCGCCGAGCAGGGCTCGTCCATCAGCAGCACCTCGGGTTCGACGGCGATCGCGCGGGCGATGCAGAGCCGCTGCTGCTGGCCGCCGGAGAGGCCGGAGCCGGGCTTGTCGAGCCGGTCCTTGACCTCCTCCCAGAGGTTCGCGCCGCGCAGGCTCTTCTCGACCACGGCGTCCTTGTCGGACTTGCGCATGCGGCCGGCGTTGAGGTTGAGGCCAGCGGCGACGTTGTCGTAGATCGACATCGTCGGGAACGGGTTCGGCTGCTGGAAGACCATCCCGACCATCCGCCGCACCCGCACCGGATCGACCCCGGCGCCGTAGATGTCCTCGCCGTCGAGGGTGATCTCGCCCTTCACCGTCGCCCCGGGGGTCAGCTCGTGCATCCGGTTGAGCGAGCGCAGGAAGGTGGTCTTGCCGCAGCCCGAGGAGCCGATCAGCGCCGTCGCCTTGTTCGGCTGCACGGTCATCGTCACCGCTTCGACCGCGTGGAAGTCGCCGTAGTAGAGGTCGACGTCGCGGGCCTCGATCGTCCGCGCCGGCACCCCGGACGCGGTCGCCTGCGCCAGCGTCGGCGCCGTCCCGGTCGCCCCCGCGGTCTCGGCCTCACCCGGCACCGTCGCCTCCTCCTCGTTCCGCTTGGTTCCCGATCCCAGCATCGCTCTCAACCTTCTTCCTTCCACTTTCAGCGGATCTCGGTCTTGTAGCGTCGGTAGACGAGGCGGGCGGCAACGTTGAGGATCATCACGATAGCGATGAGGACCAGGGCCGCCGCCCAGGCTCGGTCGTAGGACGCCTGTTTCATCACGCCGGGCGAGCGGTACTCGTTGTACGCGTAGACGGCGAGGTTCTGCATGCGGCCGTTGAAGGGATCGCTGTTGAGCGAGTCGACGACGCCGGTGGTGACCAGCAGCGGCGCCGTCTCGCCGATGATCCGCGCGGTGGCGATCATCACCCCGGTGACGAGGCCGGCGAAGGCGGTCGGCAGGACGATCTTGGTGATCGTCTTCCACTTCGGCGTCCCCAGCGCGTAGGCCGCTTCGCGCAGGTGGTTGGGGACGATCTTCAGCACCTCCTCGGCGGAGCGGATGACGATCGGGATCATCAGCACCGAGAGCGCCACCGAGCCCATCACGCCGAGGCGGATGCCGGGGCCGAGGAAGAGCTCGAACAGGGCGTAGGCGAAGAGGCCGGCGACGATCGAGGGGATGCCGGTCATCACGTCGACGAAGAAGGTGAGGGCGCGGCGCAGGCGGCCGGTCCCGTACTCGTTCATGTAGATCGCCGCCATCAGCCCGATCGGGACCGAGATAACGACGGCGACGCCGGTGATCACGACGGTGCCGACGATCGCGTGCAGGGCGCCACCGCCGCCGATCTTGCCGCGCGCGTCCTCGGTGAAGAATTCGAGCGAGATGCCGGGGAGGCCGCGCTTGACGACTTCGAAGATGAGCGAGGCGAGCGGGATCATCGCCAGCGCGAAGGCGGAGACGATCAGCAGCGTCATCGCCCGGTCGAAGGCGCGGCGCGGCCCCTCGACGACCCGCGACCACCAGTAGATCGCGACCACCGCGACGAGCACCGCGAAGACCAGCGAGAGCGCGATCGTGAAGATCCCGAGCGCCAGCTCGACCGCCGCCACCGCGACCCAAGAGCCGAGGAAGGTCGCGTAGGGCGCCCAGCCCGGGAGCAGGGCGCCGGCCAGCTTGCCGCCGGGTCGCTGAGCGATCGCCGCCATCGCCTATTCCCCCCGGTTCTGGCGGGCGATGATCGACCGCGCGATGAGGTTGGTGACGAGGGTGATCGCGAAGAGGACGAGCCCGGTCGCGATCAGCAGGTTGATCCGCAGGCCGGAGGACTCGGGGAAGTTGAGGGCGATGTTGGCGGCGATCGTCGAGGGGTTCGCCTGGCTAATCAGGTTGAAGCTGACGACGCCGGAGACCGAGAGGATGATCGTCACCGCCATCGTCTCGCCGAGGGCGCGGCCGAGCCCGAGCATGGCGCCGCTGATCACCGACGATTTGCCGAACGGGAGGACCGTCATCCGGAGCATCTCCCAGCGGGTCGCGCCGAGCGCCTGGGCGCCTTCCATCTGCTTGCGCGGGGCCTGGGCGAAGGCCTCGCGGGCGATCGCCGAGACGATCGGCAGGATCATCACCGCCAGGACCAGGCCGGCGACGAACATCGTCCGCCCGGTGGCCGAGGCGGGGCCCTCGAAGATCGGGATGAAGCCGAGGTTTTCTTCCAGCCACTTCATCACCGGCACCGCCGCCGGGCCGAGCACGAAGATCCCCCAGAGGCCGTAGATGATGCTCGGGATCGCGGCCAGCAGATCGACCAGGAAGCCGAGCGTGAGGGCGATTTTCGGCGGCGCGATGTGGGTGATGAAGAGCGCCACGGCAACCGCCAGGGGGACGGCGATGACCGCCGCCAGGGCCGCCGCCAGGACGGTGCCGAAGGCGAGCGGCGCGACGTAGTCGAGGAAGCTTTCGCCGCCGGGCAGTTCCGAGGAGCTGGCGGTCAGCGCCGGCATCCCCTCGGCGACGAGGAAGATCGCGACCCCGGCCAGCAGGGCCAGGATCGTCACCGCGGCGATTACCGCGGTGTTGGAGAAGATCCGGTCACCGCGGCGGCGGCGCCCTCCGGACGCCGCCGCCAGGAGTTGACCGGCATTGGTCGTGGTATCGACCGATGACACTGGTGACTACCCCGCTTCGATCGCTTCCACGGCGGGGGTGATTTCTTCGGTCAGCGCCGGGGAGAGGGGAGCCGAGCCGGCGTTTTCGGCGGCGACTTCCTGCCCTTCGGGGCTGATCGCGAATTCGAAGTAGGCCTTGACCAGGCCCGCTTCCTCGGCGGAGCCGTACTGGGTGCAGCCGATCAGGTAGGAGACGAGGACGATCGGGTAGGTGCCCTCGGCTTCCGTCTTCCGTTCCAGCGTGTACGGGAACGTGTACTTGTCGGAGACGAGCTCTTTGTCGATCGAGGACTCGTCGAGGACTTTCGCCGCGGCTTCGGCGCTCGGTTCGACGAATTCGCTGCCGACCTTGATCTTGGCGATGCCGAGTTCGCCGGCCTGGCTGGCGTCGGCGTAGCCGATCGCGCCTTCGCCGGCGGCGACGGCTTCGACCACACCGGAGGTGCCGGAGGCGGCCTCGCCGCCCTTCACCGGCCAGTCACCGCTGACTTCGTGCTTCCAAACCGACGGCACGACCTCGGCGAGGTATTCGGTGAAGTTCTCCGTCGTGCCCGACTCGTCGGAGCGGTTGACCGGGGTGATCCGGGTGTCCGGCAGTTCGACGTCGGGGTTGTCTTTGGCGATCGCCGGGTCGTTCCAGCTGGTGATTTCCTGGTTGAAGATCTTCGCCAGGGTTTCCGGGTCGAGCTGGAGTCCTTCGACTTCCGGCAGGTTGTAGACGATCGCGATCGGGGAGACGTAGACCGGGACCTCGATCAGTTCGCCGGGCACGCAGCGTTTGGCGGCCTTTTCAAGCTCGCCTTCTTCGGTCGAGAGCGCCGCGTCGGAGCCCGCGTAGGCGACGCCGCCGGCGATGAACTGTTCGCGACCGCCGCCGGAGCCGACCGGGTCGTAGGAGATCGTCACGTCGGAGTTTTCACCCTCGAAGGTTGCGATCCAGGCTTCCTGGGCAGCCTGCTGGGAGGTGGCACCGGCACCGGCGATTTCGCCGGATACTTCGGCGCCCGACGACCCCCCGCCGCCGCTGCCTTCGTCGCTGCCGCCGCCGCAGGCGGCGATCGCCAGGCCCAAAATTGCGGCCGACGCGAGAACCGCGATCCATCTAGTGCCAGACATCAGTCTCCCTTGGTTTGTTGAACGAGTGGCGACGCCGGGGATGGCCGACGTCCGAGCCAGCGTTCCAGTGGCTGCCCGGGACCTTGTTACCTGCCTGTATCGGGGATGTAAAAAAGATGTAAAAGAGCTGCTCAGGGCCGGTACCCGCGGGTTCAGCCGTCCGGGGAGAAGCGGTAGCCGATGCCGTTGTGGGTGTGGATCGGCTGCACGTCGGGCAGCGCCTGGCCGAGCTTGGCGCGGAGGCGGCTGATGTAGACGTCGACCGAGCGGTCCTCGCGGCGGGGCTGGCTGCCCCAGACCTCGGCGAAGAGTTCCTCGCGGGTCATGATCCGCTGCGGGTGGGAGGCGAGCGTGACGAGCAGCTGCAGCTCGCGCATCGTCAGGCTGAGCGGGCGGCCGTCGACCAGGGCGGCGTGCTCGTCCGGCCGGATTTCAAGCCTGCCGGCCGCCGGCAGTTTCGACGAAGCCCCAGTCTCGATCGCCATGATCAGCGATCATCGTGGCAACCGTGCCTGAGGCCGTTATCCGGCGGTGAAGGTGTTGTGAACGACCTGTGAAGACGGCGCCGCGGTCGCCGCGACGGCGGCCTCCAGCGGATCGTCCTCGGCGCTGCCCACCGGCTCCGGGTCGAAGCGGTAGCCGACGCCGAAGTGCGTGTGGATGTAGGCGAAGTTCGGCGAGCGCTTCTCCAGCTTCTGGCGCAGCTTGCGGATGAAGACGTCGACCGAGCGGTCGCCGTGGGCCATCGCGTAGCCCCAGACCCGCTGGTAGATCGTCTCCCGCTCCAGCACCTGGCCCTTGGCCTCGGCCAGCAGCTGCAGCAGCTCGAACTCGCGGCGGGTGAGGTCGAGGCTCTCGCCGCCGACGAAGGCCTGGAACTGGTCCGGGCGGATCTCGAGCTCGGCGGCGATCAGCGGCGTCGACTGGCCTTCGTGGCGACCGCGCCGGCGGCGGCGGGAGACCGCCTCGACCCGCGCCATCGCCTCCTCGGGGTGGCAGGGCTTGGTGATCCAGTCGTCGGCGCCAAGGCGCAGCCCGCGGACCCGCTGGGCGACGGTCGAGCGGCCGGTGCAGACGATGACGCCGAGGTCGGGGAGCATCGCGCAGACGCGCTCCAGGTAGCCCCAGCCGTCCTCGCCCAGCGCCGCCGGGTCGAGCAGGACCGCGTTCAGCTTCATCGCCACCAGCTCCTGCGGGGGCACGGCGCTGGCCGCCTGGCGCAGCTGCCAGCCGGCCGCCTCGGCGCGTTTGGCGAGGACGGTGACGAAGCCGCTGTCCGTGTCGATCACCGCGAGCCT
>CAZHLT010000321.1:0-3029 GCA_964533285.1 uncultured Conexibacteraceae bacterium
GGGGGGGCGCCCCCCCCCCCCCCCCCCCCCGCCGCCGCCCCGGGGGGGCCGGCCCCCCCCCCCCCGCCCCCGCCCTCGTCCTACTCCTTCAAGAACCCAGGCACGTCGATGTCATCCTCGGACACCCGGAGAGACCGGATCTCTTTGTCCTCAGCCGACACGCGAGGCCTGCTTTCGTAGCGGCGCCGGACCCGCTGCGGCGAGCGGGCGAGCAGCTCGAAGCCCTCGAAGCCGGTGGCGATCACAGTGACGCGGACCTCGTCGCGCATCGACTGGTCGACGACCGAGCCGAAGATGATGTTGGCGTTGTCGTCGGCCTCGGCCTGGACCAGCTGCGCCGCCTCGTTGACCTCGAACAGACCGAGGTCCTCGGGGCCGGTGATGTTGAGCAGCATCCCGGTCGCGCCTTTGATCGACTCCTCGATCAGCGGCGAGGTGATCGCGGCTTTGGCGGCGTCGAGGGCGCGGGCCTCGCCAGAGGCCGAGCCGACCCCCATCAGCGCCGAGCCGGCGTCGCGCATGATCGTCCGCACGTCGGCGAAGTCGAGGTTGATCAGGCCGGGGATCGTGATCAGGTCGGTGATGCCCTGGACGCCCTGGCGGAGGATGTCGTCGGCCTGGCGGAAGGCCTCCAGCACCGAGGTGCGGCGCTCGACCGCCTGCAGCAGCTTCTCGTTGGGGACGATGATCAGGGTGTCGACGTTGTTGCGCAGTTTCTCGATCCCCTCGAGCGCCTGCTGCATCCGCCGTTTGCCCTCGAACTCGAACGGCTTGGTCACCGCTCCAACCGTCAGGGCGCCGATCTCTTCCTTGGCGATCTCGGCGATCACCGGCGCCGAGCCGGTGCCGGTGCCGCCGCCCTCGCCGGCGGTGACGAAGACCATGTCGGCGCCCTTCAGCGCCTCCTTGATCTCGTCGCGGCTCTCGGCCGCCGCGCCGGCGCCGACCTCGGGGTTACCGCCGGCACCGAGGCCGCGGGTCAGCTCCTGGCCGATCGAAAGCTTGATGTCGGCGTCGCACGCCTGCAGGGCCTGCGCGTCGGTGTTGACGGCGACGAACTCGACGCCGCGGATCCCGGCATCGATCATGCGGCTGACGGCATTGGTGCCGCCGCCGCCGGCACCGACGACCTTGATCACCGCGAGGTAAGTGGATTCCATCTCCCGATTTCCTCCTCGCCGGGGTCTGGGGGTTCCGGCGAGACAGCTGTTGGTTGAGTTGAGCCTTTGTTCCGTCCGAGCCTTCAGCGAGGCTCAAGGGTTTGATTATCCGCTCTGTGCACGGAAATTGGGCTCAACGTAGGGCATTGTGACGGGTCTGTCAAACGCGCGACAGGCATCCTGCAAGGCGAAAGTCTCAAGTCCGAGTCGAGGGTTCGCGGTACCTCACTCTGAGGTCGAGCCTTTGGTCGAGACTACCGGGAGGACCGCCTTTCGCGCCTAGGGAGCGGGCGGCAGGCTGTGTTCGCCACCCCCCCAGGTCGGCCTCCCGGGCGCGCTCACGTTTACATAATCGAGGGTCGTGATTTCCGGGTCGGCGAGCAGCGCGGCCGCTGCTTTCCACTTCCGCTTCGCCTGCGAGGCGTCGCCGAAGCGCACTTCGATGCCGCTGGTGAGGACCACGTCGACCCCGCTTTCGCCGTAGTGGCTCCGTTCGATGTAGGGCCGCAGCGGCGCCGGCGCAGCGCCGAGCACCCTCGCCTGCGCCAGCACCGGGCCGGCGAGACGGCCGCTCTGCGGCACCTCGGTCAGCGGCAGCCGCGGCAGCGGCGGTTCGGCGGGGACTTCGAGGAAGGGGACGATCCGGCCCTCGGCGCTGACCCCGACCGCGTCCTCGCCGCTGCCGATCGTCGAGGTCAGCACCGGGACGTGGACGCTGGCGGTGATGGTCTTGTCGCGGATCAGGAACCAGTAGCCGGCGGCGAGCGCGACGGCGACCAGGACGACCGCCGCCAGCCAGCGCCTCACAGCTCCCAGCTGCCGGGCCAGCGGACCTCGCCCAGCACCTGGACCTCCGGCTCCAGCTCGATGCCGAAGCGCTCGTGGACCCGCCGCCTGCCCGCCGCCATCAGCTCCAGCACGTCGGCGGTGCTCGCCCCCTCGAAGTTCTCGACGAAGTTGGCGTGCTTGGGCGAGAAGCGGGCGCCGCCGACGGCGAGGCCGCGGCAACCGGCCGCCTCCAGCAGCTGCCCGGCGGTGCGCCCTTCGGCGCGCTCGTCCTCGGGGTTCTTGAAGGTCGAGCCGAAGGTCTTGATCCCTTTCGGCTGCGCCTCGTGACGGCGCGTCCGCATCTCCGCCATCGTCGCCCGGATCGCCGCCGGGTCGCCGGGGCGCAACCGGAAGGCGGCGCGGGAGACGACTTCGCCGGGGCGCAGGTTCGAGTTGCGGTAGGTGAAGCCGAGCTGGTCGGGCGCTCGCCGCTCGGCGCCGCGGGCGGTCGCGACCTCGACCCACTCGAGGACCCGGGCCAGCTGGCCACCGTAGGCGTTGGCGTTCATCCGCACCGCACCGCCCGCGGTGCCGGGGATGTTGACGCCGAACTCGATCCCCGAGAGGCCCCAGCCAGCGGCGCGGGTCGCGGCCGCCGGTAGCCGCGCGCCGCCGCCGCAGAGCAGGCGCTCGCCGTCGCGCTCGATCGTCGCGAGGTCGCCGTCCAGCTTGATCGCGAGCCCGTGGAATCCATCGTCGCTGACCAGCAGGTTCGAGCCGGAGCCGATCACTCCTACCGGGAGGCCCTCGGCCGCGGCCCAGCGCAAGAGCCCGACCAGCTCCCCGACCGCGCCCGGCTCGGCGTAGAAGTCGGCCTCGCCGCCGGTCCGCACCGTCGTCAGCCGGGCCAGCGGGTAGCCGGCCCGCACCCCCTCCGGCGGCGCGCTCACCGCGCTCCCTCCTCGACGCCGGCCGGCTCGACCAGGGCCTCGCCGAGGCGGTCGACGTCGCCGGCGCCGACCGTGACGAGGACGGTGCCGGGGGCGGCGCGGTCGAGCTCGGCCGCCAGCGCCCGCTCGGCGGCTGCGGCGCTCGGCACCC
>CAZHLT010000322.1:0-5017 GCA_964533285.1 uncultured Conexibacteraceae bacterium
GTCGCGGGGGTGGCGCGGACCTTGGTTTTGGCCGGGTACTAGAGGCCCACACCACCCGACACCCCACCAAGTGGGGGTACCTTTGTCCGGATATCCCGTAAAAAGGAACCGCGAGACGCAAGCGGTCCCGTGGCCGATCGAGTCGTGGTTCCTTTGTCCGCGTAACCCGGACAAAGGAACCGCGCGTTGGGACGGTGAGGGCGGCCTTGCGCTCCGGTCCTCCGCGGCGGACATTCGCCTCAGCCGTCCGCGTCGGCCTCCGCCTGCCGGTGGCGGCGCGAGGGCGCGAGCACTCTGAGCGTAGGCGGCGGCGCTGGGTCGCGAAGAGCTCGGCGAGACTAGCGGCGGAGCAGGCCGACGAGCTCGCCACGCTGACGTTCGGAGAGGCCGCCGATCGTCTTCGAGGGCGAGATCCGGCACTGGTTGAGTATCCGGTTGGTCTTGACCCGGCCGTACTTGGGAACGGCGAGGAGCATGTCGAAGACCTTCGCGGTGAGGACGTACTCGGGCGGGTCGAGCAGGATCGCGTGGATGCCGGCGCGGCCGGCCTTGAGGTCCTTCTTCAGTTTGGCGCGGGCGGTGCGGATGTCGTTGGCCCGCTTCAGCGCCTCCATTCTCTGGTCGAGGGACCGCTCCGGGGCTGCGAGGGAGGTCTTGACTGGAGGGGCTGCCATGTGGGCGGCGAGTATAGCCGCGGGTCAGGGCTGTGCAAGTGATTGCTGGGCTTTTGCCCACAAATTCATCTCAACCTCTAGTCGAGGTCTAGTACTGGCCCGACCTCAACGTCCGCTGAGAGCGTCGATTCGAGCTCGGCGGCGACCCTGGAGCCGGCCCGCGGGTCGCGGAAATTCTCCGTGCCGACCGCCACCAGGGTCGCTCCGGCGGCGAGGAATTCGGCTGCGTCGGCGCCGCTGGCGACGCCTCCCATCCCGATCCGCGGGATCGCGACGGCGGCGCTGACCGCGCGCAGCTGCTGCAGCGCGACCGGGCGCACGGCGGGGCCCGAGAGGCCGCCGTGGCCGGCGGCGAGGGCGGGCTCGCCGCTGCCCGGGTCGATCGCCGTCCCCTTCAGCGTGTTGATCAGCGAGACCGCGTCCGCCCCGCCCTGCTCGGCGCCGACCGCGACCGCGGCGGGGTCGGCGACGTTCGGCGTCAGCTTGACGATCAGCGGCTTCTCGGTCAGCGGCCGCAGCGCCGCCGCCAGCGCCTCGGTCTCGGCCGGCTGCTCGCCGACGATCAGGCCCGAGTGGACGTTGGGGCAGGAGACGTTGAGCTCGATCGCCGCCACCTCGTCCCGCTCCCCGACCGCGCCGACCAGGCGCGCGAACTGCTCGCGGCTGGTCGCCATCACCGAGACGATCAGCGGCACCGGCAGCTCCGCCAGCTGCGGCAGGTCCTCGGCGAGGAAGCCCTCCAGCCCCTTGTTCGGCAGCCCGATCGAGTTCAGCATCCCCGCCGGGGTCTCCCAGATCCGCCGCGGCCGGTTGCCGGCGCGCGGCTCCGGCGTGATCGTCTTCGAGACGAAGGCGGCGAACGGGAAGTCCTCCAGCACCGCGTCGCCGAAGACGCGGCGGGCGGCGAGCGCGTCGTAGGTGCCGGAGGCGTTGATCACCGGGTGCTCGAGCTGGATCCCGCAGAGCTCAGGCATACGCCGCGGCCACCTCCTCGACCTCCTCGCCGGCCAGCACCGGGCCGTCGACGCAGAGCCGCAGGTAGCCGCCGCCGGGCTTCGGCACCGCGCAGCCGAAGCAGGCGCCGAAGCCGCAGGCCATCGGCGACTCCAGGGCCAGGCGCGAGGCGACGCCGCGCTCGGCGCAGAGCGCGCGCACCGCCTCCAGCATCGCCGGCGGGCCGCAGGAGTAGACGACGGCGGAGGCGGCGTCGTCGCCGGCCAGCATCGTCGCCAGCAGGTCGGTGACGTAGCCGCGGTGGCCGGCGTGGCCGTCCTCGCTGGCCAGCCGCACCTCCGGGCAGAGGTCGCCGCCGGCGCCGCAGAACAGCTCCAGGCCGCCGCTGTGCCCGCGGTCGCGGAAGCCGAGCAGGACGCGCAGCGGCACCCCGCGTTCGGAGAGGCCGCGGCGCAGCAGGGCCAGCGGCGCGACGCCGATGCCGCCGCCGACGAGGATCGCCCCGGCCGCCTCCGGCAGCGCCTCGCGTGGCGCCGGGAAGCCGTTGCCGAGCGGGCCGGTGACCCAGACCTCCTCCCCCGGCGCCAGCGCGCAGAGGCGGTCGGTGCCGGGACCGACGCCCTCGACCAGGAAGTCGAGCCGCAGACCCTCGGCGGCGGGCGCGACCTCGGCGACCGAGATCGCCCGCGGCAGGTAGGCGCGGCCGCCCTCGCCGGCCCAGGCGGTTGCCGCGGCGAGCATGTAGAACTGGCCGGCCTCCGGCTCGGGCCCCTCGCGGTCGCGCAGCGAGAAGACCCGGTAGCCGCCGGACTCGCGAGCGGCGACAACTCCGCATCGCCGCCTCCCGAACGGGGCACGCGGCACCGCCCCCGGATGCGGGAGCGGAGCCGGATCCATCATTGGTCCCTTTCCGGCCCCGCGAGAGCAGAGGAGGCGGCACCCCGGTGCAGCTCCTGTAGCGAGACGACCTCGGCCTCGTCGCGGCGCCCGGCGGCGATCGCCCGCGCGGCGGCGGTGGCGCCGGTCATCGTCGTGATGCAGGGGATCCCGTGGCGGACCGCGGCGCTGCGGATCTCGTAGCCGTCGGCGCGGGCGCCGGAGCCGGTCGGGGTGTTGATCACCAGGTCGCACTGTTTGCGGCGGATCAGGTCGACGACGTGCGGCGAGCCCTCGCCGATCTTGTTGATCCGGGTCACCGGCACGCCCATCCGCTCGATCGCCTGCGCGGTGCCGCCGGTCGCGATCACCTCGAAGCCGAGGTCGTGGAAGCGCGCCGCCAGCTGCGTCGCCGCCGGCTTGTCGGTGTCGGTGACGGTGATGAAGACCGAGCCCTCCTCGGGCAGGACCGCGCCGGCCGCCGCCTGCGCTTTGCCGAAGGCGGTCGGGAAGTCGGCGGCAACGCCCATCACCTCGCCGGTGCTCTTCATCTCCGGACCGAGCACCGAGTCGGCGCCGGCGAAGCGGGCGAAGGGCAGCACCGCCTCCTTGACGCTGACGTGCTCGGGCAGGCCCTCGGGCAGGTCGTGGTCGGCCAGCCGCTCGCCCAGCATCAGCCGACAGGCGAGCTTGGCCAGAGGCACCCCGATCGCCTTCGAGACGAACGGCACCGTGCGCGAGGCGCGCGGGTTGGCCTCGATCACGTAAAGCTCGCCGCCGGCGACCCCGTACTGGATGTTGATCAGGCCGACGACGCCGAGCTCGAGCGCGATCCGCTCGCTCGTCGCCCGGATCTCCGCCAGCATCTCCTCGCCGAGGCTGAGCGGCGGGATCACGCAGGCCGAGTCGCCGGAGTGGACCCCGGCCTCCTCGACGTGCTGCATGATCCCGGCGACGTAGACCCGCTCGCCGTCGGCCAGCGCGTCGACGTCGACCTCGATCGCGTTCTCGAGGAAGCGATCGAGCAGCAGCGGGTGCTCCTGATCGGCCTTGACGTTGGCTTTCAGATAGGCGGCGAGGTCGTCGGTCGAGTAGCAGATCTCCATCGCCCGGCCGCCGAGCACGTAGGAGGGCCGGACCAGCAGCGGGAAGCCGACCTCGGCGGCGATCACCTCGGCCTCTTCGGCCGAGAGCGCGGTCCCGTAGGGCGGGTGCTTGACGCCGAGCCGGCGCAGCAGGGCGCCGAACCTCCCGCGATCTTCAGCGAGATGAATCGCGTGAACTGGGGTGCCGAGCAGCGGCACCCCCGCCTCTTCCAGCGTCCGCGCCAGCCTCAGCGGCGTCTGTCCGCCGAACTGGACGATCACGCCCTCGGGGCGCTCCTGCTCGCAGACGGCGAGCACGTCCGCCGCGGTCAGCGGCTCGAAGTAGAGGCGGTCGGAGGTGTCGTAATCGGTCGAGACCGTCTCCGGGTTGCAGTTGACCATCACCGCGTCACGGCCCAGCTCGCGCGCGGTCATCGCGGCGTGGACGCAGCAGTAGTCGAACTCGATCCCCTGGCCGATCCGGTTCGGGCCGGCGCCGAGGATGACGACCGAGGCGTTCTCGCCGCGGCGGATCTCCGAGGCCGGCGGCGCCCCGTCGGGGCCGGGCCGCTCGTGGCCGGAGTAGTAGTAGGGCGTCGCCGCCTCGAACTCGGCGGCGCAGGTGTCGACCGCCTTGTAGCTGCGGAGCAGCCCGGCCGTGCCGTCGCCCTCGCGGGCCAGCGCCTCGAGCTCACGCAGGAACCAGCGGTCGACCAGGCAGGCCTCGTGCACCGCCTCGACCCCGAGGCCGCGGCGGAAGGCCTCGAGCACGAGGTCGAAGCGCTCGGCGCTCGGCGTCTCGATCGCCGCCAGCAGCTCCTCGTCAGCGACCGGCGGCTCGGCCGGCGAGTCGAGCTCGCGCGAGCGCAGCGCCTTGGCGAAGGACTCGCGGAAGGTGCGGCCGATCGACATCGCCTCGCCGACGCTCTGCATGTAGGTCGAGAGGCGGCCCTCGGAGCCGGGGAACTTCTCGAAGGCGAAGCGCGGGATCTTGGTGACGACGTAGTCGATCGTCGGCTCGAAGGAGGCCGGCGTGGCGCGGGTGATGTCGTTGGGGATCTCCTCCAGCGCGTAGCCGACGGCCAGCTTCGCCGCCATCTTCGCGATCGGGAACCCGGTCGCCTTCGAGGCCAGCGCCGAGGAGCGGGAGACCCGCGGGTTCATCTCGATGACGACGATCTCGCCGGAGTCGGGGTTGACCGCGAACTGGACGTTGGAGCCGCCGGTCTCGACGCCGATCGCCCGGATCACGGCGATCGCCTGGTCGCGCAGGTCCTGGTAGAGCGCGTCGGTCAGCGTCTGCGCCGGCGCCACCGTCACCGAGTCGCCGGTGTGGACGCCCATCGGGTCGACGTTCTCGATCGAGCAGATGATCACGACGTTGTCGTTGCGGTCGCGCATCACCTCGAGCTCGAACTCGCCCCAGCC
>CAZHLT010000323.1:0-6030 GCA_964533285.1 uncultured Conexibacteraceae bacterium
GACTCGCTCGCCGCCGCCTGCGCCGGCGCCGACCTGGTCTTCTGCGCGGCGCCGGTGGCGGCGCTGCCCGGGCAGGTGCGGGCGGCGCTCGACGCCTGCGGCGCCGACGCCGAGGTCAGTGACGTCGGCTCGACCAAGGGCGAGCTCGTCGCCGCCTGCGGTGCCGACGAGCGCTTCATCGGCGGCCACCCGCTGGCCGGGGCGGAGACGGCCGGGGTCGAGAACGCCCGCGAGGACCTGTTCGAGGGCGCCCGCTGGTACCTGACCCCGACAGAGTGCTCCAGCGGCCTGCTCTACGACCGCCTGCAGCGCTTCCTCTCCGCGCTCGGCGCGCGTCCGCAGGCGATCGACCCGGCCTCCCACGACCGCCTGATGGCGACCGTCAGCCACATGCCGCACGTCGTCGCCGACGCGCTCGCCGTCGAGGCGGCGCGGGGGCTCGGCGAGGACGGCGAGCGGCTGCCGGAGATCGGCCCCAGCTTCCGCGACGCGACCCGCGTCGCCGGCTCCAACCCGGAGATCTGGGGCGACATCTTCGCCAGCAACCGCGAGGCGGTCGCCGACTCGGTCGAGTCGGTGGCGGCGCGGCTGGGCGAGGCGGCGCGGCTGATCCGCGCGGGCGACCGGGCGGCGATCGCCGCCTGGCACGCGGCCGCCGGCGAGGACCGTCACCGCCTGCTCGACGCCGACTCCGGTGTCGGGCCGCTGCGCGAGCTGCGGGTGATCGTCGCCAACCGGCCGGGGACGATCGCCGAGCTGGCGCTGGCCCTCGGCGAGGCCGGCGTCAACATCGAGGACATGGCGCTCCACCCGGCTCCCGACATGACCTCCGGCGCGGTCACCCTCTGGGTCGCCGGCGAGGAGGCCGCGGCGCGGGCGGCGCAGCTGGTGCGCGGGCTCGGCCACTCGGTCACCGTCGTCGAGGACGGCGAGCGGGAGGCAGGCGAGTGAGCGCCGTCGCGGCCGCCGGGCGGGGGCCGCGGGGGTGAGCGTCGTCCGCTTCGATCCCGCCGGCCCCCTGCGCGGCGCGATCCGGCCGCCCGCCGACAAGTCGATCTCCCACCGGGCGGCGCTGATCGCGGCGATGGGCGAGGGGGTGACGCTGATCCGCGGCTACCTCGACGCCGCCGACACGCGCTCGACGCTGGGGGCGGTCGAGGCGGTCGGGGCGCGGGTCGAGGGCGCCGACCCCGCGACGATCGCCGGCGGCCTGCGCATCCACGGCGTCGGCCTGCGCGGCGCCGGGCCGGCGACGATCGACGTCGGCAACGCCGGCACCCTGCTGCGGCTGATGCCGGGCTGGCTGGCGGGACAGGAGGGCGAGAGCTGGACGCTCGACGGCGACGAGTCGATCCGCCGCCGCCCGGTCGACCGCATCGCCGTGCCGCTGCGCCAGATGGGCGCCGACCTCTCCGCCCGCGAGGGCCGGCTGCCGCCGCTGCAGGTGCGCGGCGCGCCGCTGCACGGGATCGAGTACGAGCTGCCGGTCGCCAGCGCCCAGGTCAAGTCGTGCCTGCTCTTCGCCGGCCTGCTGGCCGCGGGCGAGACCCGCGTCGTCGAGCCGGTCCCGAGCCGCGACCACACGGAGCGGATGCTGGCCGCCGCTGGCGCCGAGATCGAGTCGGTGGCGTGGAGCGGCGCCCAGGCCGGCCGCGGCGCGCCCTCGGGCCGGATCGTCTCGGTGCGGCCCGCCGGGAGCCTCGAACCGGGCCGGATCGTCGTCCCCGCCGACATCTCCTCGGCCGCCTTCTTCCTCGTCGCCGCGACGCTGGTGGCGGGCAGCGAGATCGACCTGCTCGGCGTCGGCGTCAACCCCACCCGCACCGGGCTGCTGGCGATCCTCGAGCGGATGGGGGCGTGGATCGAGCTGGCGAACGAGCGCGAGGAGGGCGGCGAGCCGATCGCCGACCTGCATGTGCGGCCGGCGCCGCTGCGCGGGACCGAGGTCGGCGGCGCCGAGATCCCGCTGGCGATCGACGAGCTGCCGCTGGTCGCGCTCGCCGCCTGCTTCGCCGAGGGCGAGACCGCGATCCGCGAAGCAGAGGAGCTGCGGCGCAAGGAGACCGACCGGGACGAGACCGTGACCGCGGCCCTGCGGGCGCTCGGCGGCAAGATCGAGGCGACCGCCGACGGCATGGTCGTGACCGGCGGCGGCGGCCTGCGCGGCGGCGCGATCGATTCCCACGGCGACCACCGGATCGCGATGCTCGGTGCCGTCGCCGGCCTCGCCAGCGCCGCGGGGGTCGAGGTCGCCGGGATGGAGGCGGCGGCCGTCAGCTACCCCGGCTTCGAGGCCGACCTCGCCTCGCTGCTGGGCTGAGGCGCCAGCCGGCGCCCAGCCGCGGCGGGGCGCCCGCGCCCGCGCGCGCATCTCCATACATTCCCGGCCATGGTCATCGCGATCGACGGTCCCGCCGGGGCCGGCAAGTCCTCCGTCGCCCGCGGCGTCGCCGCCGAGCTCGGCATCACCTACCTCGACTCCGGGGCGATGTACCGCTGCGTCGCCCTGGCGGCGCTGGAGGCGCGCGCCGACCTCGACGACGGCGCGGCGCTGGCGGCGCTCGCCCGCGGCCTCGAGATCGAGCTCGACGGCCGCCGGGTGCTGCTGGGCGGGACCGACGTCAGCGACGCGATCCGCGCCCCCGCCGTCACCGCCGCCGCCTCGCGGGTCTCCGTCCACGCCGGCGTGCGCGAGGCGATGGTCGCCCGCCAGCGGGCGCTGATCGCCCTCGGCGACTACGTCGCCGAGGGGCGCGACATCGGCACCGTGGTCAGCCCCGAGGCGCCGCTGAAGGTCTTCCTCACCGCCAGCGACGAGGAGCGGGCGCGGCGCCGCGCCGCCGAGAGCGGCGAGGATCCCGAGGCGGTGCTTGCCGCCCAGCGCCGCCGCGACGCCCGCGACACGGAGCGCGAGCATGGCGCCCTGCGCGCCGCCGCCGACGCGGTCCCGCTCGACACCACGGGCCTCACCCTCGAAGAGGTCACCGACCGCGTCGTCGCCCTGGCTCGCGAAAGGCACCTGCCGTGACCCCCGCCCCCGCCGAGCGTATGACCTTTGTAACCCTCTGGGTTACAAAGGTCATGAGGTGCGGGTCGTGAGCCGGGTGGCGACGGTGGCGGTGGTTGGGTTTCCGAACGTGGGGAAGAGCACGCTCGTCAACCGGTTGGTCGGGGGCACGGAGGCGGTGACCGCGGCCGAGCCCGGTGTCACCCGCGACCGCAAGCGGCTGGCGACCGAGTGGAACGGGGTCGCCTTCGAGCTGATCGACACCGGCGGCATCGACCTCGAGGACGAGGCCGAGCTGGCCCGCGACGTGCAGGCGCAGGCGCGGCTGGCGATCGCCGAGGCCGACCTCGTCGTCATGGTCGTCGACGGCCGCGCCGGGCTGCGCGCCGGCGACGCCGAGCTGGCGAAGACCCTGCGCGGCGGCGCGGTCCCGGTCCTGGTCGCGGTCAACAAAGCCGACCGCCCCGACGACCACGCGATCACCGCCGAGTTCCACGCGCTCGGGCTCGGCGAGCCGTTTGCCGTCTCCGCCACCCACGGGCTCGGCACCGGCGACCTGCTCGACGCGATCGTCGCCGGCCTCGGCGAGCGTGAGCCGGGCGGCGAGGAGGAGGGGGAGGCGGTCCGTGTCGCCGTCGTCGGCCGCCCCAACGTCGGCAAGTCCTCGCTCGTCAACGCCTTCCTCGGCTCCGACCGGGTGATCGTCTCCGACCTCGCCGGCACCACCCGCGACGCGATCGACAGCCAGCTCGAGGTCGACGGGCGGCGGGTGACCCTGGTCGACACCGCTGGGCTACGGCGGCGCTCGAAGGTCGCCGGCACCGTCGACTACTACGCCCAGCTGCGGACCGAACGGGCGGTCGAGCGGGCCGATGTCGCGATCATCGTCTGCGACGCGGCCGAGGGGGTGACGGCGGAGGACCTGCGGGTCGCCGAAGTGGCGATGAAGGCCGGCTGCGCCTGCCTGTTGGTGCTCAACAAGTGGGACCGCACCGAGACCGACGTCGACGACGCCCGCGCCCGGGTCGCCCGCAAGCTGCGGCTGCGGCCGGCGGTGATCACCTGCTCGGCGACCCGCGGGCGCAACGTCGCCACCCTGCTGCCGCGGGCGCTGGAGCTCGCCGACCGCCGCGCCGAGCGGATCCCGACCCCGGAGCTGAACCGGTTCGTCAGCGACGTCGTCGCCCGCACGCCGCCGCCGGCCAAACGCGGTCGCCGGCTGAAGCTGCTCTACGCGGCGCAGGTCGGCGAGAGCCCGCCGCGGGTCGCGATCCAGGTCAACGACCGCAAGCTGATCAGCCGCGAGTGGGCCTATCACCTGGAGAACCGGATGCGCGAGAAGTACGGCCTCGAGGGCGTTCCCCTGATCATCGACTTCGTGCCCAGGTCCGGCTACCGGGGCCGCGAGGACTAGCTACGCTTCCGCGCATGCCAATCACCAAGCCGCTTGCCGAGAACGAGTACCTCTTCACCTCCGAGTCCGTGACCGAGGGTCACCCGGACAAGGTCGCCGACCAGATCTCCGACGGGGTCCTCGACGCCGTCCTCAGCGGCGACCCGGGCGGCCGCGTCGCTTGTGAGACGCTCGTCAACACCGGCATGGCGGTGGTCTCGGGCGAGATCTCGACCGACGTCCACCTCGACATCCCGGAGATCGTCCGCGAGACGATCCGCGAGATCGGCTACGACCACGGTGACTACGGCTACAACTGCGACCACATCTCGGTCCTCGTCTCGCTCGACAAGCAGTCGCCCGACATCGCCCAGGGCGTCGACGCCTCGCACGAGGTCCGCTCGGGCGCCGGCGACGACGAGCTGCTGATCGCCGGCGCGGGCGACCAGGGGATGATGTTCGGCTACGCCTCCGACGAGACCGAGGCGCTGATGCCGATGCCGATCCACATCGCCCACCGCCTCGCCGAACGCCTGGCGGTGGTGCGCAAGGACGGCACCCTCGACTACCTGGGCCCCGATGGCAAGACCCAGGTGACGGTCCGCTACGCCGAAGGCAAACCGGTCTCGATCGACAAACTGCTGATCTCCACCCAGCACGCCGAGGGCGTCGATTCGCAGTCGCAGATCAAGCCCGACCTTTGGGAGCACGTCGTCCTCCCGGTCCTCGCCGCCGAGGTCCCCGGCCGCTACGACGAGGGCGAGCTGCGCGAGCAGTTCCTCGTCAACCCGACCGGCAAGTTCGTGATCGGCGGCCCGGTCGGCGACGCCGGCCTTACCGGCCGCAAGATCATCGTCGACACCTACGGCGGCATGGCCCGCCACGGCGGCGGCGCCTTCTCCGGCAAGGACCCGTCCAAGGTCGACCGCTCCGCCGCCTACGCCGCCCGCTACGTGGCCAAGAACGTCGTCGCCGCCGGCCTCGCCCAGCGCTGCGAGGTCCAGGTCGCCTACGCGATCGGCGTTGCCCACCCGGTCTCGCTGATGGTCGAGACCTTCGGCACCGGCGTCGTCCCCGACTCCCGCATCTCCCAACTGGTCGAGGCCGAGTTCGACATGCGCCCCGGCGCCTTCCGCCAGTACCTCGACCTGCACCGCCCGATCTTCCAGAAGACCGCCTCCTACGGCCACTTCGGCCGCGACGACGCCGACTTCACCTGGGAGCGCACCGACCGCGCCGACGCCCTGCGCGACGCGGCCGGTCTGGCCGCCAGCGCCGCGTAGCGCCGCACCGCAGCGCGTAGCGCGCCCCAACCCGCCCTGCCCGCACCCCTCCGTGGGCAGGTAGGGGTGCGGGCAGGGCGGGTTGGGGCGAAGAGGGGGGCGCGGGACCCAGGGGCGGCGCGCCGATGTCTGCTTTGTACGGGCTATAGGCCGGACAAAGCAGACATCGCTGAGCGGACCCCCCGCGATTCGACAATGCGCGTCCGAACCTGACCCGAAACGCCGAGCGCGCTGCCTGCCTCGAAATCACTGCCGTGCGGCGCGATCTTCACGAACACCGCGCGCCTGCGCACGACGCGCGCTTCGGTCTGGGCCTCGGCGCGGCGATCGTCGCGCAGCGATTCGAT
>CAZHLT010000324.1:0-25127 GCA_964533285.1 uncultured Conexibacteraceae bacterium
CCCGACCGCGGCGCTGAGCGGCGTCCCCAGCGGCGCGAACGAGTGGGCGGCGCAGCCGCCGAACAGCGCCCGCGCCCGCGGGCTCGGCAGCCGCCGCGCCAGCAGCGTCGCCGGCGCCAGCGCCTGCGCCCCGAAGCGGGCCAGCGCCAGCGGGTGGCGCGGGACGTGCAGCAGCGGCCGGTAGATGTCGGCGGCGAGCGCCTCGTAGCCGCGCGCCGAGGGGCCGAAGACGCGGTGCCAAGCGGGGCCGGCGGGGCCGAGCCCGGTCGCGGTCGCGTCGATCGAGCGCCACATCGCCGCGCCCCCGTCCTCGAGCGGGTGGGCGAGGTCGACCTCCGGCCACAGCCACTGCAGCCCGTGGCGCTCGAGACCGAGGTCGCGGTAGGCGGGCGAGTCGACCGCCATCGGGTGAAAGCCGGCGCAGACGTCGTGAACGAGCCCGGGCAGCGTCAGCTCGGCGCTGCGGGTGCCGCCACCGATCTCCTCGCGCGCCTCGATCACGGTCACCTCGACCCCGGCCGCCGCCAGCCGTGCCGCGCAGGCGAGCCCGTTCGGCCCCGAGCCGACGACGACGGCGCTGCTCATGCCGGCTCGGAGGCGCGGCGCGCCTGGCCGTCCGGCGCCGCGTCCTCGCGCCGCACCGGGAACGGCTCGCCGCCGAGCCACGGCTGGCGCACGATCATGTCGTGCACGGCGACCGAGCCCTCCTCGACCAGGCCGCTCGCCGCGTCGAAGATCCGGTAGCGCTGGCGCTGGCGGTGCGCCGGCTGGGACTCCAGGGTCACGATCCGCAGCTCCCCGGGCGCGAACCGGCAGCGCTCCTGCACCGCCGCCAGCAGCCGCTGGTCGTGGAAGTGGCCATCGCCGAAGTTGT
The DNA here is from genome assembly GCA_964533285.1 of uncultured Conexibacteraceae bacterium. Taxonomy (GTDB): domain Bacteria; phylum Actinomycetota; class Thermoleophilia; order Solirubrobacterales; family 70-9; genus VAYN01. Next base: position 875 of record CAZHLT010000324.1, read on the forward strand.
AGCCGAGGACGACGCCGGCGACGAGCTCGCCCTCGCGCACGTCGTAGGCCTCGACGTCATCGACCGCCCGCGCCGTCAGCGCGTTCAGCGCTCGCCCGTGCGAGTGCATCGAGCGAAAGGCGAGGCCTTTGTAGACGAGGACCTCGATCAGCTCCGGCTCGTAGAACTTCTCCAGCTGGCGGGTGACGATCGGCGCCGACTTCACCACCTCGCGGTCCAGCCTGTCCTCCGCCCCGCCCTCGCCGCCGGCCCCCTTGCGGAACAGCCACTGGCTGGTCGCCCAGTTGCCGGCGTAGTACCGCATCGAGGGCAGGAACGAGATCAGGTCGGGGCGGAAGTTCCCCAGCACCGGGATCGCGACGCAGGTGACGGCGAGGATCGCCAAGAGCAGCGGGTCACCCAGAGTCGAGAACGACACATCGCCGTAGTGGCCGAAGAGGAAGAGGAGGCCGAAGATCATGAAGACGTTCCACTCCAGCGGCACCGCCAGCGGGAAGGTGGAGAGGATGTGGAGGTGGAAGATCACCATCCCGGCGACGGCGATCGTGCCGAGCACGCCGCCGCTGGTGACGAGCAGGACCAGCGGCAGGGTGAACTCGATCGCGGTCCCGACGTGGGCGTCGAGGGTGCCGAGCCGCGAGGGCAGCAGGTCGTCGGGGTGGTGGCGGTAGAGGCGGCGCTTGAAGGCGCGCCAGCGGTTCCACGGCGTGTTGCTGATCATCACCGTGACGACGAACGGGAAGTGATGGTTCAGCTTCGAGGCCGCCGCCCCCCACCAGATGCAGACGAAGACCAGCTGCGCGGCGACGATCAGGTTGCCGAGCGGGAAGAGGAAGATCACCATCAGGTTGCCGTAGACCTCCGCCCGAGCGGCGAGGAACGGGACCTTGTCGCGCAGCCCGAGCGCCACCAGCAGCGCCAGGGCGACGCCGACCGCGACCGGGTCGAGGCGGCCGTCGGGGGCGCCGGAGAGCAGCAGGAAGGCGAGCGCCGCCAGCAGCCCGGCGTAGAGGCCGACGTCGAAGGCGGTCCGCGTCGTCCCCCGCGTCAGCGGCACCCGCTCGGGCCAGGGCGGCAGCCGCGTCGTCCCCGGCCGCAGCCAGTAGAGGACGCCGCCGATCATCGGCGAGAAGCGCAGGGTCAGCGGCAGCGAGCCGGCGCCCAGCCCCAGCACCTCCCACAGCATCGTCCAGACGACCGCCTTCTGGAAGACGATCGGCTGCGTCCACCAGTCGCCGACGTCGCCGAGCCCGCCGAGCCCGTCGCTGGTCGCGGCGATCAGCAGCAGGCCGCCGCCGGCGTAGACGATGAGCTTGATGACGTAGAGCAGGTAGACGACGGGCGGCGTGCCGAACCCGTTCAGCGCCCAGTCCTGGGCCAGCGGCTTGATCCGCTCCAGGTGCGGTCGCCTGCGCCACTCCTCCACCTCGAACGGCGGCGGTGCCGGATCCAGTAGTCCCATCCCCGACCGAGCCTACTTCGCCCGAGCGCCCGCGGCGAGCGAATCGCTAGCGTTGTTTGGTGTGGATCGTGCAGCTGGCGCGGTGGCCGCTGTAGAAGTAGCAGTGGTTGTTCACCCAGCTGACGGTATAGGTGAAGCCCCAGCCGATCGTGTTGTGGACGATCGAGTAGTAGACGGTGACGGTGCCGTAGTAGTCGTTGCCGCCCTGGTACCAGCTGACCTGGCATTTCACCTTGGCCTTGGCCCGGCGCTTGCAGGCGATCCGTTTTTCGCTGGCGTGGGTGAAGCGCTGGCGGAAGTCGTGGGCGAAGCCGACACCGGCGAGTTCCTTGGTGCGGGCGACGCTGAGGTAGGGCTTGTGCGCCTTCGGCACCTCGATCGCCGGCCGCGGGCCGCCGGCTTCGACCGCCGCGATCCACTGGTTGACCCAGGCGGAGACGCGGTCGACGCGGGTGAAGACGTTGGGCAGCGCCGGGCTGCAGCCGGGACCGCCGGTGCTGACGATCCCGACCTCGACCGGGACCCCGTCGGCGCCGACCGCGATCGCCGGGCCGCCGCTGTCGCCGTGGCAGGCGGTGGTCTTGTCGCGCGGCGCGTCGAGCGCGCAGAGCTGCCGGGCGGGCGTGTAGAAGGGGTAGTAGCGGCTCGACTTCGAGCGGCAGGCCTGCGTCGTCTGCACCTCGAGCAGACCCAGCTTCAACTGCGCCGAGCCTTCCTTGGCCTTGGCGCTGGTCAGCCCCCAGCCGGCGACCGTCAGCTGCGTGCCCGGCGCCAGCAGGGCGGCGTCGGCGCCCGACGCCATCCGGATCGGCGGCGCGCCGACCGGGCCGGCGAGGATCAGCAGGCCGGCGTCGCCGACCAGCTCGCCGGGGTCGAACTCGGGATAGACCAGCGTCTGCGAGACCCGCGAGACGTTGGCCTGGTCGATCTGGGTCAGGTCGGCGACGCCGGTGGCGACCGCGACCTCGCCGGGCGGCGTGATTTCGCCGGATTCGATATCCTGGACGCAGTGGCCGGCGGTCAGCACCACCCGCGGCGCGACCACGGTGCCGCTGCAGGCGTAGCCGCCGCTCGCGTTTTCGCCCTCGAGGTAGGCGAGCGAGGGCAGCTCTTCGATCGTCGCGGTGCGGCCGCCGATGATCGAGGCGTGCGCCTTCGCTTCCTTCTCGCCGGCGCTGGCCCCGGCCGCCCCGATCAGGCAGAGCCCGAGGCAGGCGAGAGCAGCGGCGATCGTCAGGACCCCTTTCCGCATCGAGCAGGCCAGGCTACAGGTGTCGGCCCCCGAATCGGCGCAAACTCGACGGATCAGCGAGGCGGCCGAGCTTCCGCTCGGCCGATCGCGCAGACTTCCGCCGGGCCCTGGTCGAAGCCGAGGTACCAGGGGACGCCCGACGCCGGGTCGCGAGGGATCCGCAGCACGCCGGTCTGACCGGCGCGCAGCGAGCCCACCGGGGCGCCGAACTTCTCGCCCCAGCGGCGCAGCGAGAGCTCGGTCGGGCGGCGCGGCGCGATCACCGCGCCGCCGGGCGGGAGCTGGACCTGCATCGCGCCGCCGCCGGGAACGCGGTAGAGCCGGCAGTCGCGGCCGCTCACCTCGCGGCCCGTTTCCACCCCGAGTTCGAGCGCGATCGCGGCGACGCGATCGGCCCTGGCGCGGACTTCCTCGGACTGGTCGAGGAGCTGCGGAATCGTGTCGGCAACCGAGCCGTAGCGGTCGACGACCGTGCGCCAGTTGCCGGTGATCGCCCAGAGGCCGGCCGGCGTGAATTCGCGCGCGTCGGCGTTGGGGCTGAAGTACTGGTTGCCGTGCACGCCGCTGAGCTGCTCGATCGTCAGGATCGCGCCCGTTTCCCTCGAGTACTGGGCAAGCGACTGCCGGCCTTCGTGGAAGCGGGCGAGGTTGCCGAAGACGGCGGCGAAGGCGAGCGCGAAGGCAACGGCGACAGTGACGCGCGTCGTCTTCACCCCGCGGAACAGCTCGATCACGAAGAGCAGCAGGACCAGGCAGCCGGTGTAGAGGTAGCGGTTCTCGAAGGCGGTCCTGCCGGGCGAGAAGATGATCCCCATCTCGGCGATCAGCGCCGCCAGCATCGCCGCCGCCGGCCAGAAGGTCTTCGGGATCGGCCCGCGCCGACGCAGCAGCCAGATCGCGCCGCAGATCACCAGCACCTCGAGGATCAGGAAGACGCCGCCCTCGGAGATCACGCCGATGTCGGAGCGTTCGAGCCGCAGCAGCGTCCAGGGCCCGGGCGCGATCAGCGGCGTCAACCCGAACAGGGCGCTGCTGAGGGCCGCCACCGCGTCGACGAAATAGACCGGCAGCAGCGGAATGTTCGAGAGCTTGACGCCAGTCGGTTCCACCGTCGTCGCCCACACGTGCCAGCCGCCGTAGGCGATCAGCGGCACCGCGACGACCCAGGCTCGCCGCTTCCAGTCGGGGCTGAGGGCGACGATCACGATCGCCCCGGCGAGGAAGGCGAGGGCCTGGTCGAAGCCGGCGCAGGAGAGGACGAGCAGAGCGCAGGCGGCGATGTCGCCGCGCCTGCTGTCGAGCTCGAGGCAGAGGATCGCGCCGAGACCTGGCACCACCGCGCAGAGGAACTGGATGCCGACCATCGGCTGCAGCAGCACCTGCCAGGAGGAGCCGAGCGCGAGCAGGGCGAGCGGCGGCGCCAGCGCCAGCAGCGGCCCCAGCCGCCGCTTCCCGTAGACGTAGACCATCGCCGCGGTGCCGAGCAGCCCGGCGACCTGGATCACGGCGAAGGCGTGGTAGCTGGTCCCGAACAGCTCCAGCACCGCCTTGTAGACGAAGTAGGGGAAGGCGATCAGGTGGCCGCCGTAGGGATGGAAGTAGAAGCCGACGTCCCGGACGGTCACGTTGTACATCCAGGGGAATTCGTCCCAGATGAAGGTGAGGCCGCGCTCGAGCCAGAAGGTCGCCGCCGCCGCGAACGCCAGCGCCGCCGCCATCACGATCCAGCCGACTACGTTTGGATTTCTGATTCCCCCACGCAGGCGGCGCAGATTAGTGGACGGCTCCGGCGGTGGCCGACCCGCCCGACCGCGCGACCCTCGACCGAGCGGACGGAGCCATTCGCCCCAGACGGAGCGATCGTTTTCACGGCCGAAGCGGCTGAGGCGGTCCCGATCAGCCGACCGCGTCGGCCCAGTCGCGCAGGCGGTCGGAGAACTGTGGAGTCGCGGCGCTGACCTCGACTATCTCGTCGGCCGGCACGTTGGCGCGGCGGGCCGCCGCCAGGATCGCCTCGGGCGAGGGCGCCTCGTAGAGGCAGTAGGTGCGCCGCCGATCGGCGCTGAGGAAGGAGAAGAGCCAGCGGACGCCCTCGTCGCCGTTGACCTCCTCGATCAGCTCCACGTCGCCCTCGGTCAGGTCGAGCTGATCGGCGAAGCTCCGCTCGATCATGTAGAGAGCCATCGGGACGATCGTAGCGGGGTTTCAGCCCGATTGGGAAACGATTCCGTTGCGATGGGCGAACGAGGCGGCCTCGGTCCGGTTGGCGCATTCGGTCTTGCGCAGGATGCTGCGGATGTGGTTGGCGGCGGTGTGCTCGCTGATCGCCAGCTCGAGGCCGATCTCGCGGTTGCTCATACCCCTCGCCACCAGGGACAGGATCTGAGCCTCGCGCGGCGAGAGCCCCGCGGGCAGGGCAGCGACCGGCTGCGCCACGCCAAGCGAGTCGATCCTCGCCAACAGCCCCGCCATGCCGATGCCCTCGGCCAGAGCCGCGGCTTCGCCGAGCAGAGCGTCGGCTCGCGCCGCCGCCGCGGTCCCGCGCCGGCGAAGGAAACGCCCGTACTCATAAGCGGTGTGGGCGAGCCAGGTCCGTGCCCCCATCTCCCTGTTTTGCGCCAGCGCGCGCTCGAAGTGCCGCTCCGCCAACGACGCCTCGCCAAGCGCTGCGGCGAGCATTCCCAGATAGCGGTCGGCCGACCCGTAGAAGGCGACGAGATGACCGATCATCACGTTTTCCCCGGCGAAGGGCTCGAGCTCGGGATAGAGCAGCGCCGCCATCGCCTCGTCTCCCAGCGCCGCGCAGGCGTCGGTCAGGTAGACCAGCGTCCCGAGCCACAGCGATGCCCGGAACCCCTCGATCCCGGCCGAGGCGAGCTTCGCCAGCTCCTGCCGCGCCTCGGCCTCCATCCCCAGCTCGGCCAACACCGCCACCAGGCCGGGCTGCCAGGGGCCGCGGCGGTCGGGGTTGCCGGCGAGGATCCTCACAGCCGGCGCCAGCTCCGCCAGCCGGCCCTGCTCGCGGCGAATGCCGAACATCTGGATGCCGAAGGTGCCCGAGGCATCGCGCCCGGACAGCAGGCGACTCCACTCGTTGGAGCGGATCGCCCGCTGCTCGGCTTCGGCGAGGTCCCCGTCGCCGAGTGCGATCGCCGATCCGTAGTGCTCGGCCACGTGGTTGAGGAACGGCTGCGCCGTCCGCTCGGCCAGCTCCCGCAGGACGCCGACCTCCGTCCGCGCCGACTCGAGGTCGCTGAGGGCCACGAAGGTCGGTACTCGCCAGGCGATCGCGTCGGCGTGGGCCTCGGCGTCGCCGAGCTCCGAAGCGAGGTCCCGGGCCTCGGTCAGCATCGCCAGGATCTCCTCCAGCGGCGTCGCCCCGCGGGCCCAGTAGGAGCCGACCAGCACCTTGGCGAGGCCGCGACGGTCGCCGATTTCCCGGGCAAGCGCGATGGCATTGTCACGGACCAGCGCCCCGCGCTCGGCGTCGCCCTGCAGTCCCACCGCTCGCGCGAGCCCGGCGAGCAGGCCGATTCGCAGCTCTTCATACCCGTCCTCGGCGTCGTCCACCGCCGCCAGCGCCTCTTCGAGCATCACCACGGCCTCGCCACTCGGGAGGCCCGGGCGCCAACAGGCTTCCTCGTAGCCGATCGCCGCCATCCCGAGGATCGTCGGATCGCCGAGGCCGCGTCCGATCTCCGCCGCCGCGGCGAGCGCCCGCTGAGCGTCGATCGCCGTGCCGGCGCGGTGGCTGGCGGCGCCGAGCTCGAGCAGGATCGAGGCGCGCTCGGCTTCGTCCTCGATGCCGAGCTCGATCGCGGTGCGCAGCCGCGCCGCGGCGTCGGCGAAGGCGAGGGCGCCGCTCGCCGCCCGCGCCGCGCGCAGGTTGTAGTCGATCGCCCGCTCGGCGCCTCCGAGCTGGGCGGCGGCGCCGAAGTGCTGGGCGAGGTCGACCAGCGACCGCCCCGAGACCCGGCCGACGCTCTCGAGCGCCTCCCCGACCCGGAGGTGCAGTTCGGCCCGCCGCATCCGCGAGAGGCGGTCGTAGAGGGCCCGTCGCACCAGCTCGTGGGTGAAACGGAAAGCGAGCCGACGGGAGGGGAGCTCCTCGATCATGCCGCTGCCGACCGCTTGTTCGAGCGCACCGATCAGAGCGGGCTCGGCCAACTCCGCCGCCCGGCGAATCGGCTCGAAGTCGAATTCGGACCCGGCGACGGCGGCGAGCTCGAGCACCTCGGTGGTCTGAGGCGGCAGGCGGGCCAAGCGCTGGCTGACCACCTCGCGGACGCTGTCGGGGGTGCCGAGCTCGGAGAGCGGGGTGGTCATCCTCACTCGCCCGGCGACAGCTTCGACCGCCCCGGTCTCGGCCAGATCGCGCCACAGCTCGCAGACGAGGAAGGCGTTGCCGCCGGTGAGGTCGTGGATCGCCTCGGCGAGCTCGCGCAGCTCGGGGTCGGGGTCGCCGGCGCCACCCGCGGCGCGGCTGACGAGGTCCGAGACCTCGGCGCCGCTGAGGCCCGAGAGGCGCATCCGCAGCACGTTCTCGGAGCGCCGCAGATCGGCGAGCATCTCCGCCAGGTCCGGGGCAAGCTCGGTCTCGGTGTCCCGGAAGGTCACCAGCAGCATCAGGCGCGCGTTCCAGGCGGCGCGAGCGAGGTGACGGATCAGCTGCAGGGTCGGAGCGTCTGCCCAGTGCCCGTCCTCGACGACGAGCAGGATCGGCCGCGACCGGCTGATGTTCGCAAGCAGCTCCGCGACCGCCATGTGGAGGCGGTGGCGCTCGGTGTCGGGATCGGCGCCGGCGGAGGTCGGCAGGTCGCCGACCAGGGCCGGCAGCTCGGGGACGAGCCGGGTGATCTCGCCGCCGCTGGCGCCGAGCGCCGTGCGCAGCTCGGCGACGTCGGTGACCCGGAGCAGGTGGTCGAGCGCCTCGACGACGGGGCCGTACGGGGTGCTCACCGCCGCGTCGCAGGAGCCATAGAGGACGAGCGCCCCGTCGCCCGCGGCCTCGATCGCGAACTCGCGCACCAATCGGCTCTTGCCGACGCCGGGCGCGCCCGCGATCAGGCCCACCCGGCTCCCCTCCCCACCGGCCCGGGGCATCAGGCTGCGCAGCTTCTCGAGCTCCGCGGCGCGGCCGACGAAGGGCGAGGCGGAGCTCGAGCGGAGTGAGCCCGGAAGGTCCGGGTTCTCAGCGTCCATGCCAAGAACATAGTCAGCATTGACTAGCCCGGCTCGATATTCGCGCCAGCCAGCGACACGAAAAGTGGATCAGTTCGGGTCATGACAGGGGCGAGCGGAAAACCTACGGTCGGCTGAGACAAGTCGATCCAGACCCAGGAGGTTCGCAGTGAACGCCCCAGCCGCTCTGATGCAGAGCGCCCGCAACGAGATCCCCGGCTTTGCCGGCACCTTCACCAGCCCCGCTGACCCGGGCTACGAGAAGGCCCGCGCCGTCTACAACGCGATGATCGACCGGCGACCGTCGCTGATCGCGACCCCGGCCGATGCCGAGGACGTCGCCAATGTCGTCTCCTTCGCCGCGACTCACGACCTGCTGCTGGCGGTCCGCGGCGGCGGCCACAACGGCGGCGGCCTCGGCACCTGCGACGACGGCGTCGTCCTCGACCTCTCGGGCCTCAAGGACATCGAGGTCGATCCCGGCGCCCGCACCGTGCGGGTCGGCGGCGGCTGCCTCTGGGGCGAAGTCGACGCCGCGACCGGCGAGCACGGCCTGGCGACGCCAAGCGGGATCATCTCCACCCCCGGGGTCGGCGGCCTCACGCTTGGCGGCGGCCTCGGCCACCTGACCCGCAGATGCGGTCTCACGATCGACAACCTGATCGAGGCGAACGTGGTCCTGGCGAGTGGCGAGCAGGTCCGCGCCGCGGCCGACGAGAACCCGGATCTGTTCTGGGCGATCCGCGGTGGCGGCGGCAACTTCGGCGTCGTCACCTCGTTCCTCTTCCGCCTTCACGAGGTGGGGACGGTCGTCGGCGGCCCGACCTTCTGGCCGGTTGAGCAGGGCGCCGAGGTGCTGTCCGCCTACCGCGACTTCATCCCCGACGCCCCCCGGGAGCTGAACGGCTTCTTCGCCTTCGCTTCCGTCCCCCCCGCACCGCCGTTCCCGGACGAGCTCCACCTGCGCAAGGTGAGTGGCATCGTCTGGTGCTACGCCGGCGATCCGGCCGACGCCGCCGAGGCAATGGCCCCCTTGCTGGAGGCGACCCCCGAGCCGATCCTCCACGGTCCGCACGAGATGCCGCTGCCCGCGCTCCAGAGCGCCTTCGACCCCGTCTATCCGGCCGGCGACCAGTGGTACTGGCGCGCCGACTTCGTCAAGGAGATCCCGGACGCCGCGGTCGAAGCCCACGCCGAATTCGGCGCGGCGATGCCGACCTGGCAATCGACGATGCACCTCTATCCGATCGACGGCGCCGCCCACGACGTCGGCGCCGCCGACACCGCCTGGGCCTACCGCGACGCACGCTGGGGCTCGGTCTTCGCCGGCGTGGACAAGGACCCGGCCAACGCCGACACGATCCGCCAGTGGACCGTCGACTACTTCGAAGCGCTCCACCCCTACTCGGCCGGTGGCGCCTACGTGAACATGATGATGGACGAGGGCCAGGAGCGGGTGAAGGCGAGCTACGGCGACAACTACGACCGCCTCAGCCAAATCAAGGCCAAGTACGACCCCACCAACCTCTTCCGAGTCAACCAAAACATCGAGCCACAGACCTAGCCGAGAAAGCTCACCCACTACCGAGCGGCGAATGCCCCGGCAGCGACCGGGGCATTCGCTCCAGGCCGTGACCCGACTCACCAGCCGCAATCTCCGGATTCGATCCTGGTGAGGCTCGAAGTACCGCTACGGGGATTCGAACCCCGGTTTCCGGACTGAGAATCTGAGCGAGCGTTTGCGGACGTTTACGGCTCTTGCGTCTTTTCGCTTTAGACAGCCGATTTGAATGCCTTATCTGCGTCCCCGTTGTCGGCTATTTCCGCCCCTCTCCTTGACCCCGCCTTGACCTGAGAGGGCACATCCAGACCCCCACCCACGCCCGCATCCATCAGATGGACATAGGTGCGCAAGGTGAAGCCGGGGTCCGCATGGCCCAGCCACTCCTGCACCTGCTTGATGTTCCGGCCGTCATCGAAGAGAAGTGACGCGCAGGTATGGCGGAACGTATGGAAGGTGACGGTCGGCCGGACCTTCGTTTCTTCCTTGCCATCCTTACTGACCACCGCTTCCTCTCTCTTAAAACCGGCGGCAATGGCAGCAGGCGTCAAAACCCGTTCAGCGATCTTGCCGCGGATCAACTCGGTTCCCGTCTTCGAGGCGAACACAGGGGTTTTGGGACCGCGGTAGCTGTCGCGCCGATAAGCGAGCAGACGCGCGCTCATATCCGGGGCAAGTGGCAGATCGCGGCGACCAGCGCCGCTCTTGAGCTTGCGGCGCTTGCCTCGATAAAACTGCTCACGGACCATGACGCCGGGGCTCTCACCTAGGTCGAGGTGCTCCCAGCGCAACCCAAGAGCCTCGGATATCCGAAGGCCGGTCACCGTGAGGAACTCGAAGAAAAGAGTCCAATCCTCGGGGATCGTCGCCATCAGTAGAGCCAACTCGGCCCTCGTCAAAGCCTTTGCCGTCTCCTCCTCGGGCTCGCCTTCGTCGCGCCCGGCGGGGATACGAACTCCTTGCACCGGATTCGAGCGCACCAAGCCGTCGTCAACAGCGGTGGCGAACATCACCGAGAGCGCGGCGCGAAGCTTCTTTATTTGCGAAGTCGAGCATCCCTCGGCCCTCAGCTCTCCGAATAGCTCGCGCACATCGGCCCCTTCCACCTCAGCCAACTTCCAGCTGCCCCACCGCCCCACTGCATGACTCTTGATCGGGCGCTCATACTCGGGGCGCGTCGTCTCAGAAAAGCCTCGTGAGGTTCGCCCTCCGTAGCTCTTTATCCAGCCCTCGAAATACGCCCGAAAACGAACTTTTGAAGTTGGCCGACGATCCCCAGCGTGCTGAGCGCCTTTCCGCTTCCGCGCCTCGGCGAAAGTCGCAACCGTCTCCGTCGTTTGCTTGCCGCGGTGTTCGGACACGACCACATAGGAGCACTGACAACGGGCGCTGCCATCGCAGCCCTTGACGTGGCGCCTGTAGACGCCGGGAAGAGAAGTCTTCGTCAACTTTGCCATTGCCTGCCTCTTTCACTTGCCTTGTTCATCTTGCTTGCAGAAACGGCTGTTCCTCACCTACGGCCGCACCCCGCCACCGCCGAGCAGCCACTTGTCCAACTCCGAGCGACGGGCGATCAGCGCCGAGCCGTCATGGTGGACGGGGATTCGTTTCGCCGAATTGAGCGCGTAGACGCGCGAAGCTGGGCAGTCGAGATAAGCCGCGATCTTCTCCGCGCCGCGCAACCAGCCATCGCTGGTTTCGGCTGCGTGCTCGGTGAGAAGCTCGGCGACACGGTGGGCGATCTGCTCGAAGAACTCGTCGCCGACATTGACGCTGAGCGCGTTCATCGTGGCGCCTTCTGAATGGTCGCGCCTTCTGCTCCTCAGAGGCACCTTTCTACTTCTGTCAAGGGCGGGGGCAGTTGAATTACAACCTTCCAATGAAGCTCTATGAGAGTGCTTCTCCGTCGAAAAATCACCTCGCTTTGGATGTTGATTTTTGTTCTTCATGGAAGGTAGGTAGCACAGACTTTTGAGCCTGCGCAAGTCTTGATCTGCCCCGTTCCTTGACAGAAGTAGAAAGGTGTCGGTACGGTTCGTAACTTCTTCGCGGCGAGGGATATCTGCGCTCCCTCGCCCCCTCCGAAGCTCCAACCTCTTCGGCACCTTTTCGCCTCCGTTTCCGGGCCTGCCGACCTACTTGCCAGCGAAGCGCAGCGCCGCTCGGCAGTCAACCCGCAAGGGGTCGGGCGCTTCGCGCCCTTGACGGCCGAACGGCGCAGCGCTATTTGCCGGGTAGGTCGGCGAGGACGTGGCCGCTGCGACACGTCAAATCCACTCCAGCCGAATCGTCGGAGCGAGTCCCTTGCGCAAGAAGGAGGCGACGATCCAGCGCGTGAACATGAACTGCGGAAAGCTCGCCGGATAGGCCGCCGTGAATCGGTCGGGCCGCCAGAAGTGAAGCGCCCACTCCATCGCCGTGCGGTCGGTCTCGGTCCAGAGGCCCGCGACGTTGATCTCTTCGCGGACAGGCTCCAAGGAAGCCTGAGCCACAATCGCGGGGCCGAGCGCGTCCCACACCGACCCGCAACCCGTCAGGAGGTAGACGGCTGCGTGCCAGCCGCCTACCTCGTCGGGCTGCAATATCGAGGCTTCTGCGAAGGGCGGCTCGGCGCTGCGCAGACGTGAGAGGAGTGAGGCCAATTGCCTACGCTCAGCAGGCAAATCTCTAGATATGTCGTTCCATTGATTTGTCATGGGCCTCTAAGACGAGGGCCAGAGGCGATTCGGTCCAATTCTCTTTCGTATTCGTCCCCGCCCTACTCGCATAGGGAGTAGCCGACCCCAGGGCAGTTGACGATGAATCCCTCGGCCCCGGCCTTGCGCAGCTTGCATCGGGCGCGGCTGGCGTGGGAGTCCAAGGTGCGGACCGAGCCGCCTCTGCGACCCCAGACCTCCCTCAGCAACTCCGGCTTGGTGAAGACGCGGCGTGGCTCGGTGGCGAGCAGCGCCACCAGTTCGTATTCGTGCGCCGTCAGCCGGACCTCACTTCCGCGCACCGCGACCCGGCGAGCGGCCGGGTCGACCATCAGCGGGCCGACCGCGACCGGCGCCAGCTCGTCGGTGTTGGCGGTCTCAAAGATCGTCCCGTCGATGTGACCCCGGCAGAGCATCCGCCAGTCCTCCCCATCGGCCGACTTCACCTTGACCTGCCAGTTGCCGCCGTCGCTCAGGCGTAGCTCCAATTCGCCCGCGCCGATGCCGATTGCAGCGCTGCTGAACCGCCCAGGGATCAACATCAGCTTGCCCCCAGCAGGCGCTTGACGTGCAGGGCCGGCCGGCTCGGCTGCACCCGGCATCCGTCGCTGAACACCAAGCCCTCGTTGTCCAGATCGCGCAGAGCGCGGGCGAGCGCGACCCCTCCGCTCAGGGTCCGAGGGTTGACCAGCACCCGGCCCGCCAACGCCGGGAGCGTCAGCAGGGCCGGGTGTTCGCGGAGGACCAGGGCTAGGACGACACGCTGCATGGGGAGATTGGCGGCGGTCACGAGCTCGCCCCTCCCAGCACGCCGAGAAGGGCGTGCAGCGCGTCGTGGGTGGCGGCTACCTCCGCGTAGTCGCTCTCCTTGTCGTGGGTCGCGGCCGATGCCTCGATGGCCGCTCGCGCTCCCTCGTCGGGAAGGCAAATCTTCCCGGTCGTCAGCGCGGTCAGCAGGCGCTCAAAGGCCCGCGCTTCCTGCCACGCCTGGTCGGGGTGCTGTATCTCGTCGGGCGCTTCCAGATCCTCTTTCACGCCGTCCAGCCAGGTCGTCAGCCGGTTGCGCAGGATCGGGACGTGTTGCGGGGGAAGGTCGAGGGACACCAGCGACCCGCCGCCCGTAGGGTTGTCGTTAGCCATCAGGAGCTACGTCTCCTTTTGGTCAGGCCCTCGGTTGGTGTTCACCCACCGCCGGGGGCCGCTTTTGGAGCCGGTAGCCCGCTACCGTTCCCGCTGCGTCCGGCCGAGTTCCACCTTTGCCGGATGCCACGGGGCCGGTGTGTAAGCACGCGGCCCCACTTATTTGAGCGCTCAACCTAGCAGAAGCCGTCTAGAAAATCTAGATGGCTATTTGCCTTCGATGATCTGACCGATTCGGCTCTTGTGAAGACCGACCTCGGCCGCGATCTCCCCTAGCGACAGCCCCTCCTTCTGCGCACGGGCGAAGGCGTCGCGGCGGGTCTGACGAGCCGCCTCCGCTTCGGCGTCATAGCGCTCCTGTGCGGCACGGACGGAGGCGCGAAGCGCGTCCTTCGGATCGGTCGGCATTTGGGGAGCCTACGACGATCCGAACTCGCGGCGCGAGGGGCCACCGCCCGAGTTAGAAGGTTGCGACCAGAAATGCCGCCAAGGCAATGACCATTGCGCCTGCCGTCCCCAAGGCAGTCACTTTGGCCCATGCCAAGGAGTCTCGTGCGGCATCCCGCTGCAATTCGGCAATCCGAACCTGGATAGCGGCCTTGATCTGCTCATGGGCCACCGAACCCGGCTCAGGCCCGGCCAGGTTATCTAGCAACTCCTCGACAGATTTGCCTTCGACCCGATTCGCCACTCGACCTAGATGACGACGCTCCAGCCGCCAAACGACTCGGCGGCGCGTGTGGCTGCCTCTAGCCCGCGAAGAGCATCGGCCGTTTCACCAGGCGTCAAACCCGTCTCCTCGGAGATTTCCTCAAGGGACATGGTGCGATTTGGGTCTTGAACCAAGCAGGCGTGTACCTGTTGAGCGGTTTGACTGAGATTTTCAAGCGGCTCTTGGATGTAGCCAGTATGCCTCTGGCTCCGGCGGCTACGAACAAGCCCGCGACTCCAGCGTTCGCAGCCGCCTCGCTTCCGTGGGCCAAAAGAGGGCGCTCCCTGTATCTGACCCCACCCGCTCACGATGTGATCGACCGGGGTCAGATACAGGGAGCGCGGGGAGGGCCCAAGGAAGCGAGGCGGCTGCGAGGTTTTCATCTCTCAGTTTTTGTCAAGGACGGGGCCAATGGCACACGGAGCCGGGGAGAGCTTCCCCCCCACCGAAGGAACCTCGGGTTGCTTAATAGCTGAATAGAGGAGGGTGTAGGCAGATTCGGGGAATCTGCCTACTAAAGCGCCTATTTCGGCTCTGTGTTGCTGATCGGGAGCCGCCGCCTGTTTCTCTACGCTGGCTTGACGTGGGAGAAAGCACCGATCAGATTCAGCGCCACATCGACGCTCTGTCCGAGTTCGAGCAGAAGTACGGCGCATTCCTCGACGCCCTTCGCCGCGACTGGGCGGGCGAGGGACAGACTTGGACCCCCGAGGAATTTGCCGAAAGAAAACGGGATATCTCCATGCTGGCTGTGAAAGCGGATCGAGCGATGAAGGCATCGGGAGTCGGGCAACTACTCATCACGCATCCCCCCGCGATGGGAGGCGGTATCAAGTCGACCGACTTGCCCTCACAAGTCTTCGACTTCGATGGCTTCGCCTTTGGTAGCGACGGCATGGAGATTCAGCGAGCGATCCTCGACCGGATTCCTAGCCAAATCGCCGGTCTTCAGATCAAGCTGGAAGAAGCAACGGCGAGGGCGAAGACTGCAAAGCCCGAGGTCAAGGCTGCAACGACTCAACAGCCTCGCTCGGCTGAGAGGCGCCATTGGCCAACGGTCCTCACCGGCCGCATCAGACACGTGCCCCCCTTCATTGGATTTGTGGCCGATGTCGGCGGGTTTGTCGTTGTGGTCGTCTCCTTCGGGCGCGTGGCTGGCGTCTGGTAGTGACTATGAGGGTCAGGCCAGCAGGGTCGGCCACACCCAGCCAATCTCCTTGCCATTTGCTCTCTGCGGCGCTGGTTGCGATTCGAGCTAGATCGGGCCTGGCTCGTCTTCTGCCGCCTGCATGAATGCCTCATGGGCCTCATCGAGCGCCCTGATTCTCTCGACCACATCGTCAAGTCGAAATTGGAACCAGTGCTGCTCCGCCTCTGTTCCGTCTACTTCCAGGTAGTGGCTTGCGGTTTCGGCGATAACGATTCCGGCGCTGGTCATCGACTGCACAGCGGGCGAAGGACCGTTCTCTAGCGAAAAGCCGCCCTCGACCTGTTCAATATCTCGAAGTAGGAGCACCGTCCAGCCCGAATGGATGGCATTTGAGCCCGTTCGATACGGCATGTAGGCAACAGGGCTAAGTAGAGCGAGACGGTTGAGCGCGCTCGGCCAGTCGATCTTGGCCTTTCCTGGCACGCTGCCGTAGTCGTAGCCGCCAGCCCTGGCCATGCGCTCAATCGACCGGCGCATCCGGCTCTCGATTGGCAGCGTGTCGCCGCCTCGTGCCTCAATCTGCTCGGCGACGATTGCCAAGCTCGCTTTCTCCTCCGCCAAGGTGTTGAGTACATAGGCGTCGTACCGGGCACCGGAGCCATCGTCATCGGCAAGATAGAAATAGTTGGCCGCCGCCTCCACGATCTGGCGAGCAAGCGTCTCCTGCTGGTACCCGGAGTTGTGGCAGATGTCAGACAGAAGAGACTTGCCAAGTAGGCTCAGCCGCTTGATGAGCCCACGGCGAATGGCGTCATTCCGCTGGAACGGTTCCGATGGAATGGCATGAACGAGCATGACCACCAGCATTGACGCCTCCTTCAATAGCTCGAAAGCGGCGTGCCCATAATCGTCCTGGCACTTGATCGCTGGCAAATCCAACTCGAATCGGGCCGGTAAATCCTCCTCCGTCATCACATACGGGATCATCTTCCTGTCGCCCGCCTACTCAGGCGGCGACGTGCTCGCCAGCGGGAACGAAGTTCTCCAGCGTGGCCCCGTGCCCTAGAGCAAATGGAATGCCGTCCTCGGCCAGTTTGACGACCTCCGCGTAGCTGTCGCCAGCAGCGGACCAGCCCTCAACATCGGGGGACTCGGCCCACCAGCCGTCGTTTTCGTGGTGATAGATGACGCGGACGATCTCCATGATTTCTCCGATTCAGAGTAGCTTCCGGGCCTCGTCTTCGGCAAGTCCCACGTCGCGGACAAGGATCTTGCGTACGAGACCAGCGGGAATCGTCGCCTTGTCGTGAAAGGCGAAGGTCAGGGTCGGGTAATCCGGCGACTCCATCCGACGATGAGAGCCGGATTGACGCGCTACCCGGTAGCCGAGCGGCTTTCGTTCCAAGACGGCAAGGAGCCGTTTGGCTTTCATCGACGGAAACGGGTTCATCGGGCGGACCCTAATTTGGCCTTCGGACTCTCAACCGAGGAAAGGGCATCTAGGGCGTTCGGCCTGCCTCCCGTCTGCATCACCTTGACCCAGACCTTGACCCGGAAGCAAAAACGCCGCCCCTCGGGCGGCGCATTTGGCTCTAAATCTGAGGTACCGCTACGGGGATTCGAACCCCGGTTTCCGGACTGAGAATCCGGCGTCCTAGTCCCCTAGACGATAGCGGCGTGAGGACGGAGCAGTTTAGCGAAGCGGGTAAAGGGGCGCTAAGCGGGGGAAGGCGCCGGCGAGGGCGGCGAGGCGGTAAATTGCCTGCTCCCGCGGCTGTGGCGGAACTGGTAGACGCGCACGGTTCAGGTCCGTGTGGGCGAAAGCTCGTGGAGGTTCGACTCCTCTCAGCCGCATCGGCCCCGTGTCGAGTTTGTCGGGCTATGGTCGACAAAGTCGACATGGGAGGGTGGCGCTCAGGCGGGCTGGGGTGCGCCCTCGCCGGCGCGTTCGGCGGTCGCCGCGATCTCGGCGGCGAAGTCGGGCCAGAGGGGGCGCGGCAGGTCGTGGCCCATGCCTTCGAACATGCGGAGGCGAGCGCCGGGGATCGCCTTGGCGGTGGCGCGGCCGCCGGTCGGCCGGACGAGGCGGTCGCTGCCGCCGTGGATCACGGTCGCCGGCAGGTCGAGGCGGTGCAGCGCCTTGGTGCGGTCGCCCGAGGCCATGATCGCGTGCAGCTGGCGGGCGATGCCGGCGGAGCTGTGGCCACGGTCGTAGGAGCGGCCGGCGTAGTCGCGGACCAGGTCATCTTCGAAGGGGAAGCCCGGTGAGCCGATCACGCGGAAGGTCTTGACGGCGCGCTCGATCACCGCGTCGCGGCTGACCGGCGGCGTGCCGAGGAGGACGGCGAAGGCTTTGAAGCTGGGCAGGCCGGTCCAGCGGCTGCCGGTCGTCGACATGATCGAGACCAGGGAGCGGCTGCGCTCGGGGAATTCGATCGCGACCTGCTGGGCGATCATCCCGCCCATCGAGGCGCCGACCAGGTGGCCGGCGTCGACGCCGAGGTGGTCCATCAGGCCAACCGTGTCACGGGCCATGTCGCGCAGCAGGTAGGCGGCGGTGGCACGACGCCCGGTCAGCATGTCGATCCGGCTCGGGACGCCGGCCGAGTCGAGCAGGGTCGAGCGGCCGATGTCGCGGTTGTCGAAGCGGACGACGCGGTAGCCGCGCTCGGCGATCAGGCCGCAGAGCTCCTCGTGCCAGGCGATCATCTGCGTCGCCAGGCCCATGATCAGGACCACCGCCTCGCCCTCGGGGTCGCCCATCTCCTGGTAGGCGAGCTCGAGGCCGTTGGCCGCGGCCCGGCGTTCCTCACCGAACGAGTGCACCGCGCCAGTCTAGCCAGGACTGGCCGTGCAGCCAGGACCTGGGCGAGGATCGCTTTGCATTCCCCCAACCGCGCGGGGCGCCGGGCGGCGGTCCAGTAAAAGAGACGGATGCGGACGGCGCTCCTCTCCGACCTCCACCTCGGCCTGCTCAGCGGCGGCGACCTGCTGCGCGACGCCGGCGTCCGCGCCCGCCTGCTCGAGGAGATCGGCAACGCCGACCGCGTCGTCCTGCTCGGCGACGTGGTCGAGCTGCGCGAGGTCGCGATCGGCACCGCCCTCGCCGCCGCCCGCCCCTTCTTCGAGGAGCTCGGCGCCGCCCTCGGCGAGCGCGAGGTGACGATCGTCCCCGGCAACCACGACCACCATCTGGCGCAGCCGCTGCTCGACGACCTCTCGCTCGACGGCGCCACGCTCGGCCTCGCCGAGAGCCGCGACCCCTCCCCCGGCCCGACCGCCGCGATCGACCGCTGGCTCGGCCCCGCCCGGCTGCGCATCTCCTACCCCGGCGCCTGGATCCGCGACGACGTCTACGCGACTCACGGCCACTACATGGACGCCCACCTCAACCTGCCGCGCGCCGAGTGCCTGGCGGTGGCGACGATGGTGCGGCTCTCGCGGCCGCTGCCCGACCCCGCCACCCCCGAGGATTACGAGCGGGTGCTGCGGCCGATCTACGGCTTCGCCTACGGCGTCGCCCAGGCCCGCCGCCACCGCGGCGCTCCCCGCCACGCTCCCTCCGAGGCGGCCTGGGAGTTGCTCGCCGGCCCGGGCGGCGAGCGCGGCCGCCGCCGCCGGCTCGGGATCGCCGCCGCCCGCCACGGCTTCCCGCTCGCGGTCGCCGGCGTCAACCAGTTGCTGCGCTCGCAGTTCGAGTCCGACATCTCGGTCGCCTCGATCTTCCGCGGCGGCGTCGCCGGCGCCGGCGAGGTCGCGCGCCGCCTCGGCGTCGACGGCGGCCACGTGATCACCGGCCACAGCCACCGCGCCGGCCCGCGGCCCGAGGAAGCCGAGTGGCCGCTGCCCGGCGGCGGCCGCCTCCACAACACCGGCAGCTGGGTCTTCTCCTCCGCCTTCCACCACCCGGGCCGCCCGCCCAACTCCTACTGGCCGGGGACCGTCACCTGGGTCGAGGACGACGCGCCGCCGCGCCGCGTGCAGCTGCTCGCCGAGCGCTCGCCGGCGGAGATCGCCGCGCTCGCCGCGGGGATCGGAGGCGCGCTCGTCCACCCCGGGTGAACAGATGCGCCTGGCCCTCGTGCCTCAGGCGCCGGTCAGCCACTCGGCGATCGTCGCCCCGATCTCCGGCCCGGCGTCCTCCTGGAGGAAGTGGGCGGCGTCGGCGATCGGCCGCGGCGGCGGGAAGCCGAGCTGGCTGGAGACCCGCTCGCCGACCGCGAAGGGCAGGATCGGGTCCTCCTCGGCCCACAGCACCAGCGCCGGCCGCCCGTCCTCGCGCAGCGCGTCGGCCACCGCTTTGCCCGCGGCGGCACCCGGCGCGTCGGGCTCGGTCGGCAGGATCAGCGGGAAGGCGCGGGCGCCGGCCTTCGCCGCCGGCTCCGGGTAGGGCGCGTCGTAGGCGGCGATCACCGCGTCGCCGGGGTCGTGCTTGCAGCCGCCGCGGACGAGGGTGCCGACCGGCAGGTCCTCGGTGTCGCGGACGAACTCGCGGAAGGCCAGCCAGGCCTCGCTCATCCGCTGGTGGCCGGTGAACGGCCCGGTCTCCATGATCACCAGCCGCGAGAAGCGGTCGGGGTGCTCGACCGCCAGACGCAAACCGATCGGCCCGCCCCAGTCGTGGACGACGGCGGTCGCGTCGCGCAGGTCGAGCTGCTCGAGCAGCGCCGCCATCAGCTCGACGTGGCGGTCGTAGGTGTACCAGCCGAGGTCGGTCGGCTTGTCGGAGCGACCGAAGCCGGCGTAGTCGGGGGCGATGCAGCGGAAGCCGGCCTCGCGCACCGGCGGGATCACCTTGCGCCAGAGGAACGACCAGGTCGGCTCGCCGTGGAAGAAGACGACCGGCTGCCCCTCGCCCTCGTCGAGGTGGGCAAGCCGCAGCCCGTCGAGCTCCACGTAGGACGAGGCAAAGGGGTAGTCCGGCAGCCCCTCGAGCGCTTCCTCCGGCGTCCGGATCGCGTCAACAGCCATCTTCCCCTCCTCTTCCGCGGCCGCGGCCGCCTCGCTCCCATGCATCGGCGACAACCGCCGCCGCGCTCCCGGGGGCGCAGTCTAATCGCCTTTGCCCGGGGGTGATAGGGATTCCCTACCTTCTCGATCAACATTGTGCTAGCGTGACGCCCTCAATCTGAAGTAAGTCAGTCGACAAAGGAAGGAACCTAGATGCGGAACGCGCGCAAGACCCGGCGGCGCAGCGTCAGGATCGGCCTCCCGGCCGCCCTCGTCACGCTGCTGCTCGCCCTCGTCCTCGCCGGGTGCGGAGGAGGCGGTGGCGACACCGGCTCGGACACCAGCAGCTCTGGCTCCAGCAGTTCGGGAGGCGCCAAGCTCGACGTCGTCGGCTACTCGACCCCGGAATCGGTATACGCCGAAGCCCTCGAGCCCGCCTTCGAGAAGACCCCGGCCGGCGAGGGGGTCAGCTTCAGCAACTCGTTCGGCGCCTCGGGCGACCAGAGCCGCGCGGTCGTCGCCGGCCAGCCGGCGTCGATCGTCCACTTCGCCCAGGCCGGCGACATGGAACGGCTGGTCGAAGAAGGCGAACTGGTGGCGAAAGACTGGGACAAACAGCCCTACGACGGCATCGCCCAGGACTCGGTCGTCGTGATCACGGTCCGCAAGGGCAACCCGGAGGGGATCAAGAGCCTCGCGGACCTGCAGACCAAGGACGTCGACATCGTCACCCCGAACCCGTTCAGCTCCGGGGCGGCGCGCTGGAACATCATGGCCATCTACGGCGCCGCGATCGACGAAGGCGCCTCCCCCGCGGAGGCGCTGGACGAGGTCAAGACGGTGCTGGAAAAGACGGTCGCCCAGCCGGGCAGCGCCCGCGACGCGCTCGCCACCTTCACCCAGGGCGAGGGCGACGTGCTGCTCGGCTACGAGAACGAGGCGATCAAGGCGATCGACGAGGGCGAAGACGTCGAATACGTGGTGCCGCCGTCGACGATTCAGATCGAAACCCCGATCGCCAAGACCGTCGACGCGCCCGAACCGGCCGCCCAGGATTTCCTCGAATTCATCTGGTCTGACCAAGGCCAGGAAATCTGGGCCGAACACGGCTACCGCCCGGTCAACCCGAAGCTGGTCGACCCAAAGCAGTTCCCGACCCCGCAGAACCTGTTCACGATCGCCGACTTCGGCGGCTGGGGCAAAGTCAACGACGAGTTCTTCGATGACGAAACCGGTTCCGTCGCGAAGATCGAGACCGAACTGGGCGTCTCCACCAGCGGCTGAGCCATGGAGGCAACCCCGGCAACCCTCCCCCCCAACCCCGGCGCGGCCCGGGCAGGCATCCGCCTGCCCGGGCTCGGCGTCGGCCTCGGCCGCGGCGTCGTCGTCCTCTACCTCAGCGTCATCGTCCTGGTGCCGCTGGCGGCGCTGCTCGACGAATCGCTCAGCTCCGGCCTCGCCAACTTCTGGAACCAGGTCAGCTCCGAGCAGGCGCTGCGCTCGCTCGAGCTGACCCTGATCGCCTCGCTGATCGTCGTCGCGATCAACGCCGTCTTCGGCACGATCATCGCCTGGGTCCTGGTCCGCGACGAGTTCCCCGGCAAGGCGGCGGTCAACGCGATCATCGACCTCCCCTTCGCCCTGCCGACGATCGTCGCCAGCCTCACGCTGATGGCGCTCTACGGCAAGGACAGCCCGTTCGGCATCGACATCGCCTTCACCCGCGCCGCGGTCGTCGTCGCCCTGCTCTTCGTCACCCTCCCCTTCGTCGTCCGCGCGGTGCAGCCGCTGCTGATGGAGATGGACCGCGAGATGGAGGAGGCGGCGGCCTCGCTCGGCGCCGGCGGCTTCACGGTCTTCCGCCGCATCATCTTCCCCAACCTGCTGCCCGGCCTGGCGGCCGGCGTCGCCCTCGCCTTCGCCCGCGCCCTCGGCGAGTTCGGCTCGGTCCTGATCTTCGCCGGCGGCCTGCCCGACACGCAGGTCTCCTCGGTCTTCATCAGGGCCCAGGTCGAGTCCGGCAACGAGCCCGGCGCCGCCGCGGTCTCGATGGTGCTGCTGGCGGCCTCGCTCCTCTGCCTGGCGGCGATCTCGCTGATCCAGCGCTGGAGCGCTCGCCACGACCGCCCGGTCCCGGAGGTGGTCCCCGGTGAGTAGCGCCGGCAGCCGCTGGGGCCTGCGCTTCCTCGGCCTCGGCTACCTGACCCTGCTGCTGGTGGCGCCGCTGGTGGTGATCTTCTTCAAGACCTTCGAGCACGGCCTGATGCCGCCGCTCGAAGCGATCACCTCCGAGAACGGCCTCCACGCGCTGAAGCTGAGCCTGCTGATGGTGGCGATCGCAGTGCCGCTGAACACCGTCTTCGGCGTCATCTGCGCGCTGCTGCTGGTGCGGCACAAATGGAAGGGCAACGCGCTGATCGACGCCGTCATCAACCTGCCCTTCGCGCTCTCGCCGATCGTCATCGGCCTCGCCCTGTTCATCCTCTACAGCACCAACGGCGGCTGGTTCGGGCCGACCCTGGCCGAAGCCGGGATCAAGGTCCTCTTCTCGGTGCCGGGGATGGTCCTCGCCAGCGTCTTCGTCTCGCTGCCCTTCGTCGTCCGCGAGACGGTGCCGGTGCTGCAGGAGATCGGGACCGAGCAGGAGCAGGCGGCCTCGACGCTCGGCGCCGGCGGCTGGCAGACCTTCTGGCGGATCACCCTGCCGGCGATCCGCTGGGGCGTCGCCTACGGCGTCGTCCTCACGATCGCCCGCGTGCTCGGCGAGTTCGGCGCGGTGACGATCGTCTCCGGCTCGATCTCGGGCCAAACCGAAACCCTGCCGCTGTTCGTGGCAAAGCAGTTCGAGGGCTTCAACGAGCCGGGGGCCTACGGCGCCTCGGTGCTGCTGGCGCTGCTGGCGCTGATCGCGCTGCTGGCGATGAACCTGCTGAAACGAAAGGAGGACGCCTGATGGGAATCTCAGTCGAGGGAGCCAACAAGAGCTTCGGTGACTTTCAGGCGCTCAGAGACGTGTCAATCGAGGTCCCGGACGGCTCGCTGACGGCGCTGCTCGGACCCAGCGGCAGCGGCAAGTCGACGCTGCTGCGGGCGATCGCCGGGCTGGAGACGCTCGACTCCGGCCGCGTCCTGATCGACGGCGAGGACGTCTCGGCGACGCCGACCCGCAAGCGCGAAGTCGGCTTCGTCTTCCAGCACTACGCCGACTTCTAGCACATGACCGTGTACGAGACCGTCGGCTTCGGGCTGTAGATCCGCAAGCGGCCCAAGCAGGAGATCGCCGCCCGCGTCCAGGAGCTGCTCGACCTGGTGCAGCTGCACGGGCTGGCCGACCGCTATCCCTCGCAGCTCTCCGGCGGCCAGCGCCAGCGGATGGCGCTGGCGCGGGCCCTGGCGGTCGAGCCGCAGGTGCTGCTGCTCGACGAGCCGTTCGGCGCCCTCGACGCCAAGGTCCGCAAGGACCTGCGCAGCTGGCTGCGCAAACTCCACGACGAGATGCACGTGACGACGATCTTCGTCACCCACGACCAGGAGGAGGCGATGGACGTCGCCGGCCAGCTGGTGGTGATGAACGAGGGCCGGGTCGAGCAGTCCGGCAGCGCCGACGAGCTCTACGAGCGGCCCGCCAACGAGTTCGTGATGAGCTTCGTCGGCGAGGTCAACCGGCTCGGCGACGCCTACGTCCGCCCGCACGACATCGAGGTCCTGCCCGACCCCGACGAGCGCACCGAGGAGGGCCTGGTGCAGCGCATCGTCGCCCTCGGCTTCGAGGTGCGGGTCGAGTTCGTGCTCGGCGACGGCACCGAGGTCTGGGCGCAGCTGACCCGCTCCGAGCTGCAGCGGCTCGAGCTGCGCGAGGGCCAGATCGCGTACCTGCGGCCAAACCAGGCCATGAGCTTCAGCGGTTCGCCGTCCACCCCCCTCCGTGGCGCCTCGACTCGCCGCGGGCCCCGGGGCGGCGGCGAGGCAGAGAGATCTGCGGCCGTCTGAAGGGGCGACGGGCGGGGCGCACTTTTTGCCGGGTGGCGCCCCGCCCACCTCGCCACCGAAGTGCAGCACAACCGGGCGGCGCCCCCCGGGCGGCGGGGGGGGGGGGCGGGGGGCCCGACGGCCGGGGCACCCGGGGGGGGGGGGGGGGGGTGGGGGGGG
>CAZHLT010000325.1:0-16348 GCA_964533285.1 uncultured Conexibacteraceae bacterium
CGGGGGCGGCCGCGGCGGCGGGCGCCTCCTCGACCAGCGGTTCGCCACGCAGAGCCCGCTCCAGCGAGGTGACGAATTCGCGCGTCACCGAGTCGGCCTGCTTGGCGACCACCTTCTGGCCGACGGAGCCGAGCACCCCGCCCATCGCGAGATCGGCCTCGAGCAGCACCTTCGTGCCCTCCTCGACCGACTCCAGCCGCACCGTGTTCTGGGTGCGGACGTTGCCGGCGGCACCCTTCACGGCACGGCCGACGGCGGTGAACTGGATCCGACTGCCGGGCTCGCGCTCGGTGATCCGCATTTTCAGGTCGAAGGTCGCGGTCATCGGACCGACGGCCTGGGTGACCCTGATCTTGGAGTTATCGGCGTCGACGACCTCCACGGACTCGACGCCCGGCACGCACCGCGCGACCTCGTCGACCTGCTCGAAGAACTCCCAGAGCTTCTCCGGCGACTGGTCGACGACGAAAGACTGATTGACCTTCAAGACCTCTCACCTCCGTTGGTGGCATCTCGCAGCGCTCGCCAGACGAGCTCTGGAGTCACGGGCAGACTGTCGATCTCCACGCCGAAGCCGGCCAGCGCGTCGCAGACCGCGTTGGCGATGGCGGCGCCGGGTGGGATCGTTCCTATCTCCCCCACTCCGCGAACGCCGAACGGCGTGAACGGAGAGGGGACTTCAGTGTGGTGCAGCTCGACCGCGGGCAGGTCGCTGACGGTCGGCACGAAGTAGTCGAGCATCGTCCCGTTGACGAGCTGGCCGGTGTCGGGGTCGTAGCGCAGCTCCTCGGCCAGGGCGGCGCCGAAGCCCTGAGCGAGGGCGCCGCGCACCTGGCCCTCGACCGCCTTCGGGTTGACGACCCGCCCGCAGTCGTGGACGAGGACGAAGCGCTCGATCTCGAATTCGCCGGTCTCGGCGTCGACCGCGACGACCGCGCCGGCACTGCCGAAGGCGTAGGCGGCCTCGGACGGCTCGTAGTGCGCGGTCGCCTCCAGCCCCGGCTCCTCGTCAGCCGGGATCCCCTGCCCGGTGATCGCCGCGATGTGAACCTCGGCGAGGGAGATCGCCAGGCTCGGGTCGTCGCGGGAGACGACCTGCGCGCCCTCGATCGAGAGCGTCTCGGGGTCGGCGACCTCGAGCCTGCCGGCCGCAATCCGCAGGGTCTTCTGCCGCAGCGCCAGGGCGGCGTCGCGGACCGCGCCCGCACCCGCGATCAGCGTCCGCGAGGCGAAGGCGCCGGTGTTCAGCGGCGTCGCCCGGGTATCGCCGGCGTGGACGCGGATCGCCTCGTAGGAGACGCCGTGCACCTCGGCGCAGATCTGCGCGAAGGCGGTCTCGTTGCTCTGGCCGAAGGTCGAGACCCCGGTGAGGAGGTCGATGCCGCCGCTGCGGTTGGCCCGCAGGGTGACGCTCTCGTGGGCGCCGTAGTGGGAGCCGCGGTTGGCGAGGAACTTGGCGCTGGCGTAGCCGGTGCGCTCGACGAAGGAGGTGAGGCCGACGCCGACGAAGCGCCCGTCCTCGCGCGGGCCGCGACCGCGCTCGCGCAGCCCGGAGTAGTCGATCGCCTCGGCCAGCATCGTCAGGCAGGCGCCGTAGTCGCCGCTGTCGTAGAGGGCGCCGGCGGCGTTGCGCCAGGGCAGCTCGTCGGGGGTCAGCATGTTCTGCAGCCGCAGCTCGAGCGGGTCGCGGCCGAGGCGCCGGGCGAGGCGGTCGATCAGCTGCTCGCGGGCGAAGTTGACCTCGGGCTGGCCGTAGCCGCGGTAGGCGCCGATCGGCGTCTTGTTGGTGACCGCGACGCGGCGCTCGACCGCGCCCTCCTCGACTCGGTACGGGCCGGTGAAAACGATGCTGGAGAGCTGGGCCGAGCCGAAGCCGGAGTTCTGGCCGCCCATGTCGGTCG
Source organism: uncultured Conexibacteraceae bacterium (assembly GCA_964533285.1). Taxonomy (GTDB): domain Bacteria; phylum Actinomycetota; class Thermoleophilia; order Solirubrobacterales; family 70-9; genus VAYN01. The sequence continues at coordinate 1,902 of CAZHLT010000325.1, forward strand.
TGTAGCGGTCGGTCATCGCGACGATCCGGCCGTCCTCGGCGGCGCCGATGCGGAACTCGTGGACGGCCTCGCGGCCGTGGGTGCTGGCGCGGAAGTGCTCGATCCGGTCCTCGGTCCACTTCACCGGCAGCCGCAGATCGATCGCGTGCAGGCAGGCGAGGACGTCCTCGGGGTAGACGCCGAGCTTGAGGCCGAAGCCGCCGCCGACGTCGCCGGTGACGACCCTCACCTCGCCCTCGTCGAGGCGCAGCGACTGGGCCAGCTGCATGCGGACCAGGTGCGGCACCTGGGTCGAGACGTAGGCGGTCAGCTCGCGCGCCCCCGGGCGCCACTCGGCGACGATCGCCCGCGGCTCCATCGGCAGCGCCGTCACCCGGCCGATCCGGAAGCTGCCCTCGACGACCACCGGGGCCCGCTCCAGCGCCGCCTCCGGCTCGCCCCGCCGCTGCGGGTTGGAGACGAGCAGATTGGACTCCATCTGCCGCGGGTGGATGAGGGGGGCGTCGGGCTCGAGCGCCCGCAGCGGGTCGGAGACGTGCGGCAGTGGCTCGTAGTCGATCTCGACCAGCTCGACCGCGTCCTCGGCGATCTGGCGGCTCTCGGCGGCGACGCTGACGACCGGATGCCCCTCGAAGGCGCAGATCTCGGCGGCCAGGGCGTAGAACGGGAGGGTCGGCGCCCCCGGCACCGGCCGCAGGACGCTGATCGGCTCGGTGCGGACGGCGACCTCGGGGCCGAGCAGGACCTGGTGCACGCCCGGCAGGTTCTCCGCCTCGCTGGCGTCGACCGAGGCGATCTGGGCGTGCGGGAAGGGGCAGCGGCCGACCGCGACGTGCAGAGCCCGCGCCGGCTCGACGTCGTCGGTGAAGCGACCGTCGCCCTGCAGCAGCCGGTCGTCCTCCTTGCGCGGCGCGGCGGCGCCGATCCCGAGCCGCTCGCGGGTGGCCTCCTCGACCGTGCTCATCCCTCGTCCTCGGCCCCGTTGAGGAACTCGTCGACCGCGGTGACGATGCCCTCGTAGCCGGTGCAGCGGCAGAGGACGCCGCTCAGCTCCTCGCGGATCTCGTCGCGGTCGAGCCCGCCGCCACCGGCGGCCAGGGCGGTCGCCGTCATCAGGAAGCCGGGCGTGCAGAAGCCGCACTGCAGGCCGTAGTTGTCCTTGAAGGTCTGCTGCAGGCGGCTCAGGCGCCCGTCCTCGGCGAGCGACTCGACCGTCCGCACCTCGCGGCCGTCGAGCTGCGGCGCCAGCAGCAGACAGCTCTTCACCGCCTCGCCGTCGAGGACGATCGTGCACATCCCGCAGACACCCTGCTCGCAGCCGATGTGGGTGCCGGTGAGGCCGAGCTGGCGGCGGAGGAAGTCGGCGGCGTGCATCCGCGGCGAGACCGCCTCGCGGCGGACGACGCCGTTGACGGTGACCGCGATCGCGACGGTCTCATCCATCGTCGTCCCCCTCGAGCAGGCCCGTGAGCACGCGGCGCAGGTGGATCGGCAGCAGGTAGGCGCGGTACTCGGCGCTGGCGCGGACGTCCTCGGGCGGGTCGCAGTCCTCGAGCGCCAGCGCCGCGGCCTCGGCGATCGTGCCGGCGTCCCAGGCGGCGCCCTCCAGCCGCGCCGCCGCGCTGCGGGCGAGGACCGGCGTGTCGTTCATCCCGCCAAGCCCGATCCGGACCCCGCTCCAGCGGCCGTCGGCGCCGCGCGAGGCGAGCACCGCGATGCTGAGCAGGGCGAAGTCGTTGTGCTTGCGGCCGCGCTCGAAGAACGCCCAGCGCTCGGGCAGGACGCCGAACCGCAGCTCGGTCAGCAGCTCCTCGGGCTCGAGGGCGCTGGCGTAGGAGCCGAGGAAGAAGTCCTCGATCGGGATCTCGCGCTCCCCGGCCGGGCCGCGGGCGATCACCCGGGCGCCGGCGGTGAGGCAGACCAGCGGCATCTCGCCGGTCGGGTCGGCCTGCGAGACGGCGCCGCCGATCGTGCCGCGATTGCGCACCTGGCGGTCGCCGATGTAGTGGATCGCGCTGCCCATCAGCGGCAACCGCTCGGCGACCAGCGGTGAGCGCTCCAGCGTCGAGTAGCGGACCAGGGCGCCGATCGCGGTCTCGGCGCCGCGCACCTCGATCTGGCCCAGCTCCGCCTCGAGGCCGTTGATGTCGACCAGCGCGCTCGGCCGCATCAGCCGCATCCCCAACATCGGCACCAGGCTCTGCCCGCCGGCGAGAACGCGCGCCATCCCGCCGTGGGCGGCGAGGGCCGAGACCGCGCCGCGGACGTCGTTGGGTCGGACGTACTCGAACGCCGCCGGCTTCACCGCTGACCGCGCCCGGCGGCGTTGAGGAAGGTGGTGAAGACGCGGCCGACGGCACCGCCATTCTCGGCCCCCGAGACGCCGGCGGCGTGACGAGCGGCCCAAACCGTCTCGGGGCGCGCCTGCAGCAGGTGCAGGATGCCGTCGTGGTCGATCGCCCACTCGATGTCCTGCGGCCCGCCGCGGTGACGCTCGATCCGCTTGCCCAGCTCGGCTATCTCCAGCGCCTCCTCGGCGCTGATCGAGTCCCCGCCCCGGCGCTCCTCCTCGACCGGAAAGAGCCCGACCTGCCCGCTCTCAGCGTCGAACCGGTACTCCTCAGCCTGCTCGTTGACTTCGCGGTCGAGCACCTCGAGCGTGACCTTGTCGATCCGGTGCCGGTCCGGGGTGACGTCGCCCTTGACCACGCCCTCGCCAAGGCCCCAGCAGCTCTCGATCAGGATCTTCGAGCGATCGCCGCTGACCGGATCGAGGGTGAACATGACGCCGGCGCTGCGGCTGCGAGCCATCTGCTGGACCCCCACGCCCATCCCCGGCAGGTCGGCGTCCGCGGCGACCTCGAGCCCGTCGGGCCGGTAGGTGAGCAGCGCCGAGTTGAACAGGCCCGACCAGCAGCGGCGGACGTGGCGGATCACCTCGTCGCCGCCGACGACCCACAGGTAGGTGTCGTACTGGCCGGCGAAGCTGGCCCCCTCGAGATCCTCGTTGACGCCGCTGGAGCGGACCGCGACCGGGACGTCCGCGCCGGCCCGCCGCTCGAGCTCCGCGTAGGCGGCGCGGATCTCCTCGGCGAGCGAGTCCGGCAGCGGCGTCGCCTCGATCAGGGCGGCGATCTCGGCGCTCGCCGCCGCGACCGCCGCCACGTCGTCGACGTCGAGGCCGGAGCGGATCTCGGCGCTCCGCTCCGCCAGGCCGGCGCCGGCGGCGAACTCCGCGAAGGCCTCGGTGCTCACGCCGAAGGCCGGCGGCACCCGGAACCCGGCGGCGGTCATCTCCGCCAGGCTGCTGACCTTGCCACCGACCAGATCGGTGCTGGCCCCCGGCTCGTCGATCCAGTGGATGCGCGCCATCGCTCAGACGCCGACCGGGGCGTCGGCCTTGAGCACGTCGACGACGATGTCGCCGTCGACGACGATCGGCTCGCCGTCGAGGTAGAGGCTGCAGTTGCGCATCGGGACGTCGACGTGGCACATCGTCTCGTTGGGGCCGCCGAGCTCGCCGTTGGGCCCGGTTGAGAACAGCACGTTGCCGTAGAAGGAGCGGCCGTGCATGCCCATGCCGCGGCTGTCGTGGGCGAGGATCGACCATTGCGCCGTCTCCAGCATGCCCCAGCCGATGTGGCTGATGCCGTAGGCGTCGGGGTCGTTGAAGGAGGCCATGTACTCGCGCAGCAGATCGGCGTCGACGCCGCCCTCGATCCTGGTGATTTTGCCGCTCTCGATCGTCAGCTCGATCGGCGTCTGCACGTAGGACTTGAACGGGAAGATGATGTCGCCGGGGGCGATCACGACCTTGCCGTCGACGCCGTCGTCGGCGCCGCCGGTGAAGACGAAGCCCGAAGGCCAGTGGTCCCAGCGCCCGGGAGTGTCGGTGTACCCGTACTGGGTCATCACCGGGTAGGCGCCGAGCTTGTAGGTGACGTCGGTCCCGTGCTCGTTGGTGAAGCGCAGCTCCTTGGCGCTCTTCAGCAGCTCCTCACCGGCCTCGACCCGCTCGCGCAGGCGCCGGCTCGGCAGCATCGCTTCGATGTGCTCGATCGGCTCGATGCACAGCAGGACCCGGGTGCCGGATTCCTGGATCTCCATCTGCTCGGGAGAGAAGAGGAGGAAGATCGTGTCGATCACCAGGTCGACGCCCTTCAACGCTTCGATCGCCGGCCGGTTGCCGGCCAGCGGCGTGGCGCCGACCTCCCAGTAGCCATCTTCGCCGTCGAGGCTCGTCGTCGACCCGGCCAGCCGGACGTTGAAGCCGGTGGCGCCGAGCTGGTCGGCGGCGGCGAGGAAGGCGTCGACGTACTGGGCTTTGCTGCTGCCCTGGGAGAGGACGGCGATCGTGCTGCCCTCTTTGATGCCGCAGAGCTCGAGCTCGTCGCGGCACAGGTCAGTGAACGTGGTGGTGGCCATCTTCTGTCCTCCGTCAATCTAGGAGCCGGCGTCTCCACGCGCGAGCTCGGTTTCAAGGATTCGACGCAGCTGAGCCATGAAGTCGGAGTAGTTGTCCCAGGGCACCATGTGACCGGCGCCGGGAACGACCGCGTAGCACGCGGCGGGGTTCGCCTCGCGCGCGTCGGCGGCGCCGTCGGCGGTGACGACCGGGCTGTCGCCGCCGCTGACGAAGGTCGCCGGCGCCGGCACCTCGGCCCACCACTCGAGGAAGTCCTCACGGACGAACTCGTCGTAGGTCGCCAGCACCGCGTGCTCCTCGCAGGTCGAGAGCCAACGGGCGCGCAGCAGGAGCTCGCTGCGCGGCCAGAGCGGGTAGTAGGCGGCGACCGCGTCGGCGGTGGTTCCTTCGAGGCCCTCGCGCAGCTGCTGCTCGAAGGCGGACCGGGTGGTCGGGTAGGGGCCCCGCTCGGGGCCGCTGAGCGGGGGGTCGACGACGATCGTCGCCGCCACTTGGACCGCCTCGCGGGCGGCCAGCGCGGCCGCGATTCGGGCGCCGAGGGAGTGGCCGAGGACAAGCGGTCGGCGGAGGCCAAGCTGCTCGATCGCGGCGGCGGCGTCGACGGCGAAGTCGGGGGCGGCGTACTCGCCCCCCGCCTCGCTGAGGCCGCGGCCGCGCAGGTCCATGACCAGCGGCCGGACGAGGTCGCGCAACGGTGCAACGACGAAGTCCCAGGTGACGGCCGGGCTGGTGATCCCGGGCAGTACGAGCAGCGGCGGGCGGTCGCCGCCGTAGTCGAGGACGTGCAGGCGGCGCCCGCCGCTCTGTACCCAGCGGCTCTCGGCGCCGAAGGTCGGCAGCTCCGCCAGGAGCCCCTCGCTGATCCGCTCGGGCTCAGGCATCCACCGCGTCCCCGGAGGCGAGCTCGGCGACGATCGCGTCGCCGAACTCGGTCGTGGAAGTCGTGCCGCCCCGGTCGGCGGTCGGATGGTCCCGCTCGACCCGGTCGAGCGCCGCTTCGACCCGGGCCGCCCCCTCGGAGAGGCCGAGCCCGTAGTCGAGCAGCATCGCGGCCGAGCGGATCGTCGCGGTCGGGTTTGCGACCCCCTGACCGGCGATGTCCGGGGCGGTGCCGTGGACCGGCTCGAAGAGCCCGGGGCCCGCGTCCGCGAGCGACGCGCTGGCGGCGACCCCGATGCCGCCGGCGACGGCCGCGGCGACGTCGGAGAGGATGTCGCCGAAGGTGTTCTCGGTGACGACCACGTCGAAGCGAGACGGGTCTTCGACCAGCCGCATCGCCGCCGTGTCGACCAGCAGGTGGTCGAGCTCGACGTCAGCGTACTCGGCGGCAAGGGCCTCCGCGCGCTCCCGCCACAGGCGCGAGGTGGCGAGGACGTTGGCCTTGTCGACGGAGGTCAGGTGGCCGCCGCGCTTGCGCGCAAGCTCGAAGCCGCGCCGCAGGATCCGGTCGACCTGATCGGGGCGGTATTCGCAGGTGTCGAAGACGGTCCCGTCGGGCCGGGTCCCGCGCTCGCCGAAGTAGAGGCCGCCGACCAGCTCCCGGACGATCATCAGATCGACCTCCCCCTCACGGAACGGGCGCAGGTTGGCGTAGACGTCGAGGGTGCGGCGCAGGGCGAACATCCCGTCCTCGGGGTTGGACGACGTCCAGGAGTAGGTGGCGGCGCCGACCGCACCCATCAGCACGCCGTCGCAATCGCGGCAGGCCTCGATCGTCGCCTCCGGCAGAGCTTCGCCATGGGCGGCGATCGCCTCCTGTCCGATCAGGTGCTCTTCGAGAACCAGGCTGGGGACGACGGCCCTGAGGATCCTGGCCGCCTCGGCGACGACCTCGGCGCCGACGCCGTCGCCCGGCAGCAGGACGACCCTCACGCCTCGACTCCCGGAAGGTCGGCGAGATAGGCGAGCGCGTCCTCCAGCTCGATCACGTCGCCGTACTTGGCGTCGATGTCGAAGAGATTCGCCTCGTGCGGCGCCGTCGCCCGGTCGCCGACGCACTGCCTCGGGACGAGGACCGTGAAGCCGTATTGGACCGCATCGACGACGCTGGCGCGAACGCAGCCACTAGTCGTCGCCCCGCAGACGAGCAGCGTGTCGACCCTCTTCGCGACCAGTACTGACGCCAAATCGGTGCCAAAGAAGGCAGAGGCGCCCCTCTTGGTGACCAGGGGGTCGGTGGCGGCACGCGGCAGGCGCGGGTCGATATCCACGAGTTCGCTGCCGACGCGGAGGATTCCCAGGCCGGGAGCCTTGCGAAGCCAGGCGCAGGCATCGTCCTCGACGTCGGCCGCCTCGTATGCAATCGTCGTGAACACGACCGGGGCCGCGACCGCACGAGCTGCCGCGATCAGCTCGCCGGTCGCCACAACGACCTGACTGAGGTCAGCTCCGGTCGTGAATTGCGGTTCGCTGAAGCCGCGACTGAGGTCGACGACGAGGATCGCCGGCCGTCTTCCACGCGGGACACGTCCTCCCCATCCGGCGCGCTTGTAGACCTTCTCGGTATCGGAGGGGTCCATGGCCTAAGGATTGCATACATGCATACTTGTTGCGGTTGATCCCTTCACGCTCGGCTTTATAAGCGGGTGCACACATGGTCAACGGACGAACCGGGTAGCTCGTGCATACAAGCATGCTCTTCCAGTAGAATTCTGAGCAATGACTGAGTTGGGGGCCAGTGTGGATCTTCCGCGCGGAGAGAAGACGAGCGTCGCCGCCGCCAGAGTACTGCGCGACGCGATCTTCACCGGCCAGCTGCGGCCCGGGCAGACGCTGGGCGAGCAGACGCTGGGAAGGCAGCTCGGAATCAGCCGCACGCCGATCCGCGAGGCCCTGGTGCTGCTGCGCGGCGAGGGTCTGGTCGAAACGCCGCCCAACCGGCCGGCCGCGGTCCGCACCTTCACCGCAAGCGACCTGCGCGAGATGCACTCTCTGCGTGCGGTGCTCGAGGGCTACGCGGCTCGCGCCGCGGCGCCGATCCTCAGCGAGGAGGACCTCACCAAGCTCGACCGCAGCGTCCAGCGTTACTCCGAGATGATCGACAACGACGCGCGATTGCGTGAGCTCACCGACGAGAACTTCACCTTCCACAACACGATCATCGAGGCTTCGCAGAGCGACCTACTGAGGTCGCTGATCCGACAGACGACGGCGATCCCCCTTATCTACCGCTCCTACATGACCTATTCGCGCGAAAACCGCGAATCGGCCCTGCAGGACCATCGCAAGATCCTCGGTGCGCTCCGCGACCGCGACCCGGAGCGCTCGGAATCGCTGATGAAGGCTCACGTTCTCTGGGCCCGCGACGTCGCCCTGGCCCACCTGCCGCTGATCGACGGCGAGAACGGGGTGGCAGCCGATGACGGCGAGAGGGCTTGAGCCGCCCCGCCCTGGTCCTGAGGTCCGTCCTCGTCAGCGGCGACGAGGGCCTGCCCCCACTCCTCGAGAGCGTCGATTGGACGGTCGGTTGCGGTGAGCACTGGGCCGTGGTCGGCCCGAACGGAGCCGGCAAGACCACAGCGCTGCGCGTCGCGGCAGGGGAGCTGAAGCCGAGCTGCGGGTCGGTCGAGGTGCTGGGCCGCGCTCACGACGCGATCGGCCTGCTGAACCCGCGCCTGCGCATCGGCGTGATCGAGGGCCGGCCGCGAACCTGCCCGGAGGGCCTGACCGCGGAAGAGGTCGTCTACATGCATCGGGCCGGGCCGGCCGCGGTGATGGGCGCCCGGATCGGGCCCGAGGAACGCGCAAAGGCGGCGGAGCTGCTCGAGCGGTTCGACTGCGGGCACCTCGCCCGGCGCCGCTACCGGACCTGCTCCCAGGGCGAGCGACAGCGGGTGATGCTGGCGCGAGCCATGATGCGCGAGCCCGACCTGCTGCTCCTCGACGAGCCGAGCTCCGCCCTCGACCTGCCGACCCGGGAGGACTTCGTCAGCGCGATGGCGACGCTCGCAACCGCGCATCCGAAGCTGGCGACGGTGAGCGTCGTCCATCACCTCGAGGAGCTGGCCCCGACGACCTCCCACGCACTGCTGCTGACGGCGGGACGAGTGCTCGCGGCGGGACCGGTCGAGACGACCCTGACCGCCGACGCGCTCTCGGATTGCTTCGCCGCGCCGATCGAGCTCCAGCGCGAAGCCGGCCGCTGGCGGGCGAGCCTGCGCCCCGGGGGTCGATGAGCGCTCTCGGCGAGACCCTGACGCAGGCCCTGACCTGGCTGCGGGAGGGACGCCGAGTGGCGCTCGCCACCGTAGTCGAGGTCGAGGGGTCGGCGCCGTTCGAGCCGGGAGCGACGATGGCGATCGATGGGGCCGGCGCGGTCGAGGGGTCGGTGACCGGCGGCTGCGTGGAGAGCGCGACCGCGGAATCGGCGGTCGACCTGCTGGCCGGCCCCAAGCGACTCCGCGTGCTGCGGTTCGGCGTCTCGGACGAGCTTGCCGGGTCTGTGGGCCTGACCTGCGGCGGCATCGTCCACATCGCCGTACGGCGCCTCGAGGAGGACGACGAGCGGCTGTTGGCGCTGCTCGCCGAGGCCGAGGCGGCCAACCGAGCGGTGGCGACCGCTACCCTCCTCGACGGCCCGGGAGCTGGCTCGGTGCTGGCCCTCTGCAACGGGGAAGAGCTTGGGGCGGTTGGGGCCGACCCGGAGCTCATGCGCCACGTCCGTCGCGAAATCGCGGGCATGCTGCGCCGGGGCACCGGCGGCATCCGCCGCTATGGCGCCGACGGCACCCGCCTGGGCAGCGAGGAGGTCCGGGTCTTCTTCGCGGTCCGCGGCGCGCCGCCGCAACTGCTGATCGTTGGCGCGGTCGACTTCTCGGCGGCCCTCGCGCCGCTGGCGGCGGCGATCGGGTTCGAGGTGACGATCTGCGACGCGCGGCCCTCCTTCACGGAGTCCGCCCGCTTCAGCCGTTCGGCCCGGGTCCTGACCTGCTGGCCGCAAGAGGCGATCGAGGAGCTCGCGCTGGGATCCCAGGATGCCCTGCTCGTCTGCAGCCACGACCCCAAGTTCGACGAGCCGGCGCTGCTCGCGGGCCTGCAGACCCACGTCGGCTACGTCGGCGCCCTCGGCAGCCGCCGCACCGCGGCCGACAGGCACCGGCGCCTCGCGGCAGCCGGGGCCACCGCCGCCGACCTCGAGCGCATCCACTCGCCGGCCGGACTCGACATCGGAGCGCGCGACGCCGAGGAGACGGCGGTCTCGATCCTGGCCGAGATACTGGCCGTCCGCAACGGCCGCGACGGTGGACCGCTGCGGGAGGCCGAGGGCCCGATCCACGCGCGCTGAAAGCGGTGCGGTCAGTCCCCGCCAGCGAGATCCTCAAGGCGGTCGAGGTCGCGGGCGACGCCAAGGCCCTCGCAATCGACCTGCAGCACGCGGACCGCCGCCAACACCCCCGCGAGGCCGTCGTCGGGCGCGCGACGGGCCGCCTCGAGCAACGACCCGCGGACCAGGACGGGGTGACCCGGCCGACCGCCCTCGCAGGCGCGGACCGCCTCCGCCCGGGGGTCAGCGGCAGCCGCGGCGAGCACTCGCGCGACGGCCTCGCGGCGCAGCCACGGCAGGTCGCCGAGGACGATCAGGGCGGTATCGACCTCACTGGCCGCGGCCAGCCCGGCTCGCAGCGAGGCGCCGATCCCCGCCCCCCACCCCGCCGCCTCGACGATCCGCCAGCGGTCGGCCGACACACCCGGCCGCACGGCATCGACGGAGGCGCCGAGAACCACGATCTGGGGCGCGCCGATGCCGTCGACGGCATCGAGAGTCCTCAGCAGGGCCGGACGACCCTCGACCTCGGCGAGCTGCTTGGCGGACCCGAACCGGGTCGCGGCTCCGGCCGCGAGAACCACGACCGCGAGCCCGCTGTGGGGCGCGCCTCTCATCGGGCCCGGTCCTCGGGCAGCAGCGGCGGCGCCGTGCGGTAGCGCGGCGGCGTCGCCGAGAGCCGGATCGGGCTGCGGGTCAACTCGACCGTCGAGCCGTCCTCGCGCGGGATCGCGACCGTCGGCTCGAGCCCGATCCGCTCGGCCAGGGCGAAGGCACCGGCGAGGTCGTTGACGACGCCGGCGGGGACGCGGCGCGCGGTCAGCTCCGCCGCCCAGGCGGCGGCCGGCCGCACCGCCAGCCTCGCCTCCAACAGCCGCCCCAGCTCGTCGCGGTTCTCGACCCGGGCCGGGTTGGTCGCGAAGCGCGGGTCGGCGGCCAGCTCCGGCGCGCCGAGCGCCTCGCAGAGGAGCTCGAACTGGCGGTCGTTGCCGACCGCGAGGACCAGCTCCCCCTCCCCGGTCGCGAACAGCTCGTAGGGGGCGATGCTGGGATGGCGGTTGCCCATCCGGCCGGGGACGACGCCGGCGACGGTGTAGGCCGAGCCCTGGTTGGCCAGCGCCGCCAGCAGCGAGGAGAGGAGATCGACCTCGACCAGCTGGCCGCGACCGGATGCTTCACGGTGGCGCAGCGCGGCGAGGATCCCGACCGTGGCGAAGAGCCCGGCGAGGACGTCGACGAGGGCGACGCCGACCTTGGTCGGTTCGCCGTCGGGCTGGCCGGTGATGCTCATCAGCCCGCCCAGCGCCTGGATCAGGAGGTCGTAGCCGGGCAGCGCGGCGCCGCCCTCGCCGCTGCCGAAGCCGGTGATCGAGCAGTAGACGAGGCGTGGGTTGGCGGCGGCCAGCTCCTCGTAGCCGAGCCCCTTGCTCGCCATCAGCCCGGGGCGGAAGTTCTCGACGAGGACGTCGGCGGCGGCGGCGAGGCGGCGGATCTCGGCCAGATCGCCCTCGGCACCGAGGTCGAGGACGCGGCTGGCCTTGTTGCGGTTGACCGACTGGAAGTAGGTCGCTTCTCCGCGCTCGTCGTAGGGCGGTCCCCAGGCCCGCGTCTCATCGCCGCCGCCCGGGCGCTCGACCTTGGTCACCTCGGCGCCGAGGTCGGCGAGCGTCATCGTCGCGAAGGGGCCGGCGAGGACGCGCGAGAAGTCGAGGACTCGGAGCGGGCCGAGGGCCGATTCGCCTTGGAGTGGACCGAGCGCCGATTCGCCTCCCGGCCCCGCCGCCCCTGGGGCGCTGGTGTAGGCTGGATCCTCGATTTTCGAAAATCTAGCATCAGCGCCAGGGCAATGCCCGGCGCGCGAGACCACGAGGAAGGCCGATGACCGCCAGCAGCACCGCCGCCGCCCCACCGATCCGCCCTGAGGACTACCTCGCGATCGACCGCCTGCTCTCCGACGAGGAGCGCGACATCCGCGATACCGTCCGCGCCTTCGTCCAGAACGAGATCGTGCCCAACGTCGGCGACTGGTTCGAGGCGGCGACGATCCCGCCTGAGCTGGCGCGGGAGCTCGGCAAGCTGAACGTGCTCGGGATGCACCTCGAGGGCTACGGCTGCGCCGGCGCCTCGGCGACCGCCTACGGGCTCGCCTGCATGGAGCTGGAGGCGGGCGACTCGGGCGTGCGGAGCTTGGTGTCCGTGCAGGGCTCGCTGGCGATGTTCGCGATCTGGCGCTGGGGCTCGGAGGAGCAGAAACAGGAGTGGCTGCCGCGGATGGCCGCGGGGGAGGCGCTCGGCTGCTTCGGGCTGACCGAGCCCGACGCCGGCTCAGACCCCGGCTCGATGCGCACCCGCGCCCGCCGCGACGGCGAGGACTGGATCCTGCACGGCCAGAAGATGTGGATCACCAACGGCTCGCTGGCCGAGGTCGCCGTGGTCTGGGCGCAGACCGACGAGGGCGTGCGCGGCTTCCTCGTCCCGAAAGGGACGAAGGGCTTCACCACCCAGGACATCCACAAGAAGCTCTCGCTGCGTGCTTCGATCACCTCGGAGCTGCTGCTCGACGACGTCCGCCTGCCCGCCGACGCGGTCCTGCCCGAGGTCAGCTCGCTGAAGGGGCCGCTCTCCTGCCTCAACGAGGCCCGCTACGGGATCGTCTGGGGCGCCGCTGGCGCCGCCCGCGCCTGCTACGAAGCCGCCCTCTCCTACAGCAAGGAGCGGGTCCAGTTCGACAAGCCGATCGCCTCCTTCCAGATCCAGCAGCAGAAGCTGGCCAACATGGCGCTGGAGGTGAACCGGGCGACGCTGCTGGCGCTGCACCTGGGGCGGATGAAGGACGACGGCGTGCTCCGGCCCGAGCACGTCAGCATGGGCAAGCTCGGCAACGTCAACGCCGCCCTGGAGGTCGCCCGCAGTGCCCGCCAGGTGCTCGGCGCCAACGGCGTCACGCTCGAGTACCCGGTGATCCGCCACATGAACAACCTCGAGTCGGTCGTCACCTACGAGGGCACCGCTGACGTCCACGCGCTGGTGATCGGCGGCGCCGTGACGGGGATCCAGGCCTTCCGGTGAACGCGACGCCAGGGAGCCGGCGGTGAGCGGCGCCGCAACCGCGTCCCGCGGCGCCGTCCCCGGCACCGCCGCCCAGCACGCGCTGGAAGGGCTGCGGCGGGCGATGGTCGAGGGCGAGCTGCGGCCCGGCGACCGCGTCCGCCAGGAGGAGATCGCCGAGGGCCTCGGCCTCAGCCTGGCGCCGGTGCGGGAAGCGTTGGCGACGCTCGAGCAGGAGGGCCAGGTCACCTACCTGCCGCGCCGCGGCTACTTCGTGGCGCGGCTCGACCTCGGTGAAATGCGCGAGATCTACGCGCTGCGGGGGCTGCTCGAGGAGCGGGCGGCGCGGCGAGCGCTGCCGCTGCTCGATGAGGACGCGGTGCGGCGGATCGAGCTTGCCGCCCGCGACTGCGTCGACGCCGCCAGCGCCGGCGACGTCGTCGCCGAGCTCGAGGCCAACCGCCGCTTCCACTTCGCCGTGGTCGACGCTCCCGACCAGGTCCACACCCTGCGCCTGATCCGCCTGCTCTGGGACTCGACCGAAAACTACCGCGCCCTCTACTACAGCTCGCCGCAGGGCCGGCACGAGTCGCTGCAGGCGCACGACCGGATCATCGAGGCGGTCCGCGCCGGCGCCGCCGACCGCCTCGTCGCCGAGCTCGACCGGCACCGCGAGACGGCGCTGGCGCGCCTGGCCGAGATCCTGCCGGAGTCCTGAGGCCGCGGGCGACGCTCAGCCGTCGAGGAAGATGTCGAGCTGGAGGTCGGCGGCGGCGGCGCCGTAGCCGTACTCGGAGAGGTCGGTCACGCCCTCTTCGGCGAGGACCTCGTCGTCGATGTAGAAGTTGCCGGTCGCCTCGCGGCTCGGCCGCTTGAGGATCGCGATCGCGGCGTCGGCCATGATCTCCGGTTTGCGCGAGCGCGCCATCGCCTCGTCGCCGCCGAGCAGGTTCTGCACCGCCGCGGTGGCGATGATCGTCCGCGGCCAGAGCGAGTTGGCGGCGATCCCCTGCTCCTTGAACTCCTCGGCGAGGCCGAGGGTGACGAGGCTCATCCCGTACTTGGCGATCGTGTAGGCGAGGTTGTTGCCGGCCCAGAACGGGTTCAGGTTGATCGGCGGCGAGAGCGTCAGCACGTGCGGGTTCTCGGCCTCGAGCAGGTGCGGGATGCAGGTCTTGGCGAGCAGGAAGGAGCCGCGGCAGTTGATGTCCTGCATCAGGTCGTACCGTTTCATCTGCACGTCGGGCGTCTTGCTGAGATCGATCGCGCTGGCGTTGTTGAGGACGACGTCGATGCCGCCGAAGGTCTCCGCCGTCCGCGCCACCGCGGCTTCGACCGAAGCGTCCTCGCGGACGTCGCCGACGATCGGCAGCGCCTTGCCGCCGGCCGCCTCGATTTCCTCGGCCGCGGTGTAGATCGTGCCCGGCAGCTTCGGGTGCGGCTCGGCCGTCTTCGCCAGCAGGGCGACGTTGGCGCCCTCGCGGGCGGCGGCAAGCGCGATCGACAGCCCGATCCCCCGGCTGCCGCCGGAGATGATCATCGTCTTCCCCCCGAGATCCCCCATGAACAAGGCACGCTAACGCAAACCCACGCCCCCGTCCCGTCACCCCCTGTAGGAACCACCACCCCACCCCGACCACATGACCATTGTAAACCACAGGGGTAAAAAGGTCATTAGGTCGGCTCGGGAAGAGCTCAGACCCAGCCGAG
>CAZHLT010000326.1:0-6159 GCA_964533285.1 uncultured Conexibacteraceae bacterium
ACTTGCTCTCGCTATGCGAGAGCAAGTCGACAGGGGCGCCGACATGCGGGTTTCGCCAATCCCTTCTAGGTGGTGAGTCCACGACCGGACACGCCCGGATGACGCACCCGGCGGTCTCGCTTCGCGTCTCCGCGCGCAGCCCGCCGTGGAATCAACTATCTAGAAGACGGGCTTCCTGACCAGCGTCACCAGGTGCTTGCGCCCGGACGCGGCCTTGAAGTCGAGGACCTGGCGCACCAGGGCTTAACGCGCCGAGGCGAAGCCCTGAGGCCCATCCCGATTGGGCGCGGCGTCGACGAATCCACCGAGGCGAGGATAGCGCCAGATCGCCTACCGTCGCCGTCGGAATTATTTGGCTACCCTAATTAGGAAAACCTAATTAGGGCGTCCTAAGCGCCTGCTATCGGAGGAGAGCGTGTGAAAGTCGTGATGAACGTCGTCCAGGTGTCGGAGGATCGGCGGGAGGCGTTCGAGCGGGCCTTCCTCGAGCGGGAAAGCCACGTCCACAAGGCTCCCGGGTTCGCCGGCTTCGAGCTGCTGCGGCGCAAGGGCAGCGGCGAGTACATCGTCCTCAGCCGCTGGGACAGCGAGGAGGCTTTCCGCGGCTGGGTCAACAGCGAGCTGTTCGAGATGAGCCACCGCCACGCCGACGGCGAGCTCGCCCACGGCAGCGAGGTGCGCCACTACGAGGTGATCGACAGCCGGGTGCCCGCATGACGCGGTTCCTTTGTCGCGCCGCGCGCAACAAGCGAACCACGATTCTGGTCGCAGCGCTGGCGGCGCTGCTTCTCCTGCCGGCGGCCGCGGCGACCGCGGCGCCGCTCAAGGACCCGCCGCAGCGGATCGTCGCCCTCACCCCGTTCGCGGCCAACACGCTGGCCCGGCTCGGCGTCACCCCGATCGGGATCGGGCAGACGCTGGGTGGCGCCGAACGCTTCTCGCCTAAGCTGAAGAAGGTCGAGGTGCTGCCGCTCTCCCACCCCAACGGCCCCAACCTCGAGCAGCTCGCCTCACTCGACCCCGACCTCGTCCTCTCCTCGTCCACCTGGGCCAAGGGCAACCAGGCGATGCGCAACCTCGGCATCCGCGTCGTCGTCCACGAGCCGCGCACGATCGCCGGCGCCCTCGCCGACACCTACAAGATCGGCTGGCTGGTGCACCGCCGCACCCGGGCGCGGGCGATGCTGAAAAAGATGCGGGTCCAGGCCGAAGCGGCCGAGGCCGGGATCACCTCGCATCCCAAGGTGATGCTGATCCTCGGCGTCGGCCGCACCCCGTTCGTGATGCTGCCCAACAGCTGGGGCGGCGACATCGTCAGCAAGGCCGGCGGCGAGCTGCTGACCGGCGGCGTCAGCTCCGGCTCGGGCTTCGAGCGGATCTCCGACGAAGTCGTCGTCGCCGAAAACCCGGACATCATCATCGCCGTCCCCCACGCCGACGAGGACGACATCCCCAGCCTCGCCGAATACCTGCGCTCGAACCCCGCCTGGTCGACCACGACCGCGGCGCAGACCGGCCAGGTCTACATCTCGGTCGACAACTCGCTGCTGCAGGCCGGGACCGACATCGCCCGCACGATCCGCAAGGTGCGGCGCGCGTACCTGAAGAACTGAGGCGGAGTTGGGGCGCCGCACGCTGGTCTTCGTGGCGCTCCTCGCCGCTCTCCTCGCCGCCACCGTCGCCTCGCTGGCGCTGGGGGCGGTGAAGGTCCCGGTCGCGGAAGTGATCGACGTCCTGCTCGGCCACGGCGGTGGCGGGCCCGAGCAGAAGATCGTCGAAGGCCTGCGGCTGCCGCGCACGGTCGAGGCGCTGGTCGTCGGGGCGGCCCTGGGGATCGCCGGCGCGGTGCTGCAGGGGGCGCTCGGCAACCCGCTCGCCTCGCCCGACGTGATCGGGGTCACCGGCGGCGCCGGCTTCGGCGCGATCCTGATCATCGTCCTCTTCCCCGGCTCGATCGCGCTGCTGCCGGTCAGCGCCCTCTTCTTCGGCCTGCTGGCGGCGACGCTGGTCTTCGCCTTCGCCTGGACCGGTCGCAACCGCGGCAGCGTGACCAAGGTGATCCTCGCCGGGATCGCGATGCTCTCGCTGTTCACCGCGGCGACCACCGGCCTGCTTGCCGCCTACCCCGACCGCGCCCCCTCGGCGATCTTCTTCATCGCCGGCGGCCTCACCACCAGCGGCTGGGAAAACCTGGAGACCGTCTGGCCCTACTTCGCCGCCGGGCTGATCGCGGCCTTCTTCCTGATCCGGCCGCTCGATCGGCTCTCGCTGGGCGACGACGTCGCCGCCTCGCTCGGCTCGCGGCCGCAGCTGATCCGGCTCGGCGCCGGCGTCGCCGCGGCGCTGCTGGCGGCGGCCTCGGCCTCGATCGCCGGCCTGCTCGGCTTCCTCGGCCTCGTCGTCCCCCACGTCGTCCGCATGGCCGGCGGCAGCTCCAGCCACACCTACGTCGTCCCCGCCTCGGCGCTCGGCGGCGCCGCCCTGCTGACCGCCGGGGACACCTTGGCGCGGACCCTGCGGGCGCCGATCGAAATGCCGGTCGGGCCGTTCCTGGTCCTGCTCGGCGTGCCGCTCTTCCTCTGGCTGCTGCGGAAGGCGGTGTGAGGTGGCCGGCGGCGATCGCAGCCAGCTGCTGGCGGCCGAGGGGGTCGCGGTCGAGATCGGCGGCGCCGAGATCCTCCGCGGCGCCGAGCTCTGGCTCGACCGCGGCGAGCTGGTCGCGATCGTCGGCCCCAACGGCGCCGGCAAGTCGACCCTGGTGCGGGCGCTGGCCGGGATCCAGCCGCTCAGCGGCGGCCACGTCTGGTGGTCGGGGCGGCTGCTGAACGGGATCCGCGGCCGCGAACTGGCGCAGTTGCGCGCCTTCGTCCCGCAGCGGATGCCGATCCCCGGCGGCGTCGACGTGCGCGAAGCGGTGACGATCGGGCGCTCGGCGCGGATCCGGGTGCTGGGCCGGCTGACCGCCGCCGACCGCGCCGCGATCGACGGCGCGATCGAGCGCGCCGGCGTCACCCGCTTCGTCGACCGGGCGCTGACGACGCTCTCGGGCGGCGAGCTGCAGCGGGTCCAGATCGCGATCGGGCTGGCGCAGGAGGCGCCGGTGCTGATCGCCGACGAGCCGACCTCGCAGCTCGACCTCGGGGCGACGGTCGGCGTCGCCGGCCTGCTCCGCGGCCTCGTCGCCGACGGGCTGACGGTGCTGCTGGTCGTCCACGACCTCGCGCTGGCGCTGGCCGTCGCCGACCGCGTCGTCATCGTCGCCGAGGGCCGCACCGTCGCCTCCGGGCCGCCGGCGCAGGTCCTCACCGCGCAGCGGCTGGCCGAGGTCTGGGGGGCCGACGCCCACCTCTCCGAGCACGACGGGCGCACCGCGCTGCACGTCGCCTGGGTCGATGCGGCGGTGTCTTAGGGCAACCTAATTCCTATCTTGTTAGTGTGGATTTGTTAGGGCACCCTAATTTTGCGCATACAACCCCCGATTGAAGGAGACCTCCCGAGGATGAGAAGCAACCGAAGCAGTGCGAGCAGGAGGGCCGCCGTCGCCGGCGTCCTCGCCCTGGTCGCGATCAGCGCCGCCGTCTGGGCGACGCCAGCCGGCGCGGTCAGCGCCAGCGGCAAGGCCGTGATCATCACCGCCGAGCACGACCGCGGCCGCACCCTCAGCGGGCAGGGAGGCCAGCTGGTGGCAGGGGAGGGAACCACGCTCGAAGGCGGCAAGCTGACGCTGCCGGTGCCAGAGGTCGACCCGGCCAAGTCGACCGCGGGCCATTCCGGCAACCTCGCCTTCCGCAAAGGCAGCCGCGGCGTCGCCCTCGCCGGCGTCCACTTCAACTTTGCCGCCGGCACCCTCGACGGCCTGCTCGGCGGCGAGGAGATGGCGGTCTTCAAGCTCGGCGCCCAGCCCAACGTCAACCCGGTCACCGGCTCGGTCTCGCTCAGCGAAGGCGAGCTGCGGCTGACCGCCGACGCGGCCAAGGTCGTGCGCACGAAGCTCGGCCTGAAGCGGGCGCTGCGGCGCAACGGCATCGGCAGGATCTGGATCTCGGCCCAGGCCGACCCGATCCAGGTCTCGCACACGCTCAGCTCCGGCGAGCTCGACTGGGGCTTCCTCGAATCCTGGCGCAGCTACATCCTCAACGTCCCGCCCGCGGGCTCGGTCACCGTCTCTGGCGGCGCGACCGCGAGCGGACCGCTGACCAGCGTCGCGACCGTCTACGGCTTCCCGGTCACCGGCGGCACCTTCGTCGACGGGCTGTACGGAGCGAGCGACCGGCTGACGCTGACCAGCGGCGGCACGGTCAAATGGGCGAAGCCCGGCCACGGCATCAACGGGATCTACTTCTCGAACCTGGAAGTGCGGCTCGACGGGACCGACTCGGTGCTCGTCGGTGACGTCAAAACCGAATTCGGGCCTCCCGCCGAAACCGCGGACGTCGAGATCGCGACGCTCGACCCGAGCGGCGTGACGCCGACCTCCTCGGCCGACGGGAAAACCGTCACCTGGACGGCGATCCCAGCCAAGATCACCGCCGACGGGGCGGCGCCGTTCGGCGGCTTCTACGAAGCCGGCGACGAGCTCGACCCGGTCACGATCACGGCGGGCATCGGGTGATCCGAGGGACGTTCACCCGGGCGGTCGGTCTCACGGCGGCGGCGGCGGTCGCCGCCGCCGTGGCCGTCCTGCCCGCCCCCGCGTTGGGCGCCGGTGGCGCGACCACCCTCCTCCTCGACGGGCCGGCGGCGAAGACGCTGCGCGACGCCGGGGTCGAGGTGACGCCGCTGCGCCCGGCGCAGGGCGGCCCGCGGCGGGTCGCGCTGCCGGTCGGCGCCGGCCTCGCCGGGACCGAGACGACGCTGGTCCGCAACCGCGGCGCGATCCGGCTGAAGGCCGGCAAGCGGGGCCTGACGCTGGGCGAGCTGACCCTGCGGCTGGCGCAGCGGACGCTGGTGCAGGCGCGGATCGGCAAACAGCAGATCGACCTCTTCCGCGTCCTCCCCAGCGGCCGCCGCCAGATCGACGCCGTCGCCGGCCGCGTCACGGTCTCCGGCCTGCGTCTGAAGCTGACCGCCGCAGCGCGGCGGGCGCTGACCCGGGGCCTCGGCCTCCAACTCGACCGCAAGACGGCCCGCAAGCTGACCGCGAAGCGCTTCGGCAGCCTCAGCGCCAGCGCCCGCGGCCTCGCCGCCGGCGGCACCGGCGGCGGTGGTGGCGAAGGCGGTGGCGGCGGCCAGCAGGCGCTGAGCTGCGGCCTGCCCTCGACCCCCGGCCCCGAACCGGAGAGCCCGGTCGGGACGATGACGCGCCCCGTCGGCGCCGTCGACGTCACCGCGGCGACGCTCGACTGGCACGTCCGCGAGTCCTTCGTCCGCTACATCAACACCGGCGAGGGGACGAGCGTCTCCGCTGGCGCCACCGCCTCGCCGCCGGTCGTCCTGCCCGGCTCCAGCGCCGCGCTCTCCTACGACTTCCAATTCCCGTTCGCGAGCGGCTGGCTCGACCGCGGCGCCGACCTCGGCAACCCCGGCGACGACAGCGGGCTGATCGCCTACGGCGGCGCGGTCCGCTTCCTCTACAGCGCCCACGAAATCGACCTGACGACCGCCTCGCCCGAAATCGAGATCCGCGGCGCGTCCTCGCGGGCGATCTTCTCGATCACCGACGGCGGCAAACCGGCGGCCCGCGAGGTGCTGGTCAACCTCGACCTCTCGCGGGCGGGGCGGATCGCCGCCAGCGGCAACTCCTACACCTACGACCAGGTGCCGGGGGCGATCCCGGCCGGCACCGCGAGCTCGACCTTCGCCGGCTTCTACGCGCCGGGAACCGATTTCGGGTGCTTCACGCTCTCGTTCACGACCGCCGGCTGATCGCCGCCGTCCTGGCGCTCGCCGCGCTGGCGCCGTTCGCGGCGCCGGCGCGGGCCGACGTCGCCCAGGTCACCGTCGTCTCGCCCGGCGGCGCCGGGCGGACGCTGGCGCTGGCAGCGCTGGCCGGCGGCGAGGACGTCGTCGACCGCGCCTACGCGGTCCGCTCGGCCGGCGGTGAGACGACCGCCACGGTGACCGGGTTCTCGCTCGCGGCGCTGATCGAGTCCGCCGGCGCCGACCCCTACCGCTTCTCCAAACACGAAGACCAGCGCCCCGCCGGCGCCACGGTCCTGC
>CAZHLT010000327.1:0-5755 GCA_964533285.1 uncultured Conexibacteraceae bacterium
AAGCGATACAGCCAGGTAGGCGAGTGAAGAGGGACACCCCACCCCTCCCACGGCCACCCCCGTCCCCTCACCCTGTAACCCCCACAAACGCCCCGCCCAAACCCCACCCCCCCGCGCCCGCCGCACTGCGATGCTGACGACGATGCGGACCGCTCTGCGCACCGACTTCGAGAGCCTGCCCGAGCTGCTGGCGGCGCGGGCCGGTGAGATCGGCGGGGAGCGCTTCGTTCGGGACGCTCAGCAGGCGTGGACCTATGGCGAGTTCCATGAGCGGGTGATGGAGGTTGCCGCCGGATTGGGCGAGCTTGGCGTCGAGCAGGGGGACGTGGTCGGCGTCGTCCTTCCCAACAGCCCCCACTACCTGGAGGTCTGGTGGGCGATCCTCTGGCTTGGCGCGATCTTCAACCCGGTCAACCCGGCGCTGACCGCGCGCGAGGCGGTCGGGATCCTCGCCGACTCCGAAGCCAAGGTCGTCGTCGCCACGCCGGAGGTCGCCGCCGGGCTGGAGGCGCACCGCGACGAGCTGCCGAACCTGCGCGAGCTGGTTGCCGCCGCGGGCGCCGATCCCGCCGCGCCGCTGCGCGGCCGCGGCAGCGTCGGTGAGCACGCCGGGATCGCCGCCGGCGACCTCGCCTCCTTCGTCTACACCTCCGGCACCACCGGCAAGCCGAAGGGGGCGATGCTCGGCCACGGCAACTTCCTCGCCAACGCCTGGCAGCTGGGCGAGCCGCTGCCGATCTCGCGCGGCGACGTGATGGGCATGGTGCTGCCGCTCTTCCACGTCAACGCCCAGGTCGTCACCACGGTGCTGCCGCTGGTGCTCGGCGCCCAGGTGGCGATGTGGGAGCGCTTCTCGGCCTCGCAGTTCTGGGCCGAGGTCGCCCGCTTCGAACCGGTCACCTTCTCCTCGGTGCCGACGATGCTGGCCGCGCTCCTGCACGCCCCCGGCGCCGACGAGGCCGAGTCGAACACGCTGCGCTTCGTGATCTGCGGCGCGGCGCCCCTCTCGCCCGCCCTGTTCCGCCGCTTCGAGGAGAAGTTCGGGCTCAAGATCATGGAGGGCTACGGCCTCACCGAGGGCACCTGCTGCACGACGATCAACCCCTTCACCGGGCCGCGCAAGATCGGCTCGATCGGGCTGCCGACCCGCGCCCAGGAGGTCGTGATCATGGACGAGAACGGCAACGTCGTCGCCGACGGCACCCGCGGCGAAGTCTGCTTCCGCGGGCCGAACATGATGCACGGCTACTACCACCGGCCCGACGCCACCGCGGAGACGCTGGTTGACGGCTGGCTGCACACCGGCGACGTCGGCTACCGCGACGAGGACGGCTACTTCTACCTCGTCGACCGCACCAAGGACATGATCATCCGCGGCGGCGAGAACATCTACCCGCGCGAGATCGAGGACGTCCTGCTCGAACACGAGAGCGTCAAGGAGGCGGCGGTGGTCGGCCGCCCTGACGAAGTCCGCGGCGAAGAGGTGCACGCGGTCGTCGCCCTGACCGCGGGCGAGGACGTCGCGGCGCTCGAGGCCCACTGCCGCGAGCGCCTGGCCCCGTTCAAGGTGCCGACGAGCTGGGAGGTGGTGGCGGAGCTGCCGAAGACCTCGACCGGGAAGATCGACAAGAAGCCGCTGCGCGAGAAGCTCGCCGCGGCGGCCAGCTGAGAGGAGAGCCGTGGGAATCCTGGATGGGAAGGGGATCATGATCACCGGTGCCGCCAGCGGCATCGGCCGCGCCACCGCCGTCGAGGCGGCGGCCGAGGGGGCGCAGCTGCTGCTCTGCGACATCAGCGACGAGCAGGGCGAGGCGGTCGCCGCCGAGCTCGGCGGCGCCTACGTCCACTGCGATGTCACCGACGAGGCCTCGGTCGCGGCGGCGGTCGCCGCCGCGGTCGCCGAGCTGGGCCGCCTCGACGGCGCCTTCAACTGCGCCGGCATCCTCGCCGCGATCGGCAACGCCGGCGAAGTCCCGCTCGACGAATGGCAGCGGGTGATCGACGTCGACCTCGGCGGGGTCTTCCTCTGCACCAAGCACCAGCTCGGGGTGATGGCGGCGCAGGGCTCGGGCTCGATCCTCAACATGGCCTCGGCCGCCGGCCTGATCGGCTGGCCCGGCGCCTCCGCCTACGTCGCCGCCAAGCACGGCGTCGTCGGCCTGACCAAATCGGCGGCGCTCGAGTACGCCGAGTCCGGCGTCCGCGTCAACTCGATCTGCCCCTCCTACGTGCTCACCCCGATGGTCGAGAAGGACCTCTTCGAGGACACGCTCGGCAACGACGAGGAGCTGATCGCCGCCGCCCGCGCCAACCACCCGATCGGCCGCTTCGCCGAGCCGCAGGAGATCGCCAACGCGGCGGTCTGGCTGCTCTCCGACAAGGCCTCGTTCGTGACCGGCTCGGCGATGAGCGTCGACGGCGGCTACACGACCCCGTAACGCCGACCGCCGAGCCGCTGACAGACTTGAGCCCGGATGGCCGACCGCGACAGCTTCGAGCAGAGCCCCTACGAGCTGCCCCCGGGCTCGACCGAGGTCGTCCTCGTCCGCCACGGCGCCTCCGAGGCGGCGGTCGTCGGCAGCCGCTTCCCGCTTGTCGACGGCCACTCCGACCCGGCGCTGTCGGAGGTCGGCAGGGCGCAGGCGGAGATGGTCGCCCGCGGGCTCGGCGGCGATGAATTCAGCGGCCTCTTCGTCACCAACCTGCGCCGCACCGGGGAAACGGCGGCGCCGCTGGCCGCCGCCACTGGGCTGCGGCCGCAGGTGGTCCCGGAGCTGCGCGAGGTCTTCCTCGGCGACTTCGAGGGCGGCGAGTACCGGGTCCGCGCCGGCCGCGGCGACCCGGTGATCCAGCAGGTCTTCGCCGAGGAACGCTGGGACGCGATCCCGGGCGGCGAGCCCTGGGAGGACTTCTCCGCCCGGGTCACCGCCGGCGTCGAGCGGATCGTCGCCGCGGTCGGGCCCGAGACCAGCGCCG
This sequence comes from uncultured Conexibacteraceae bacterium, assembly GCA_964533285.1. GTDB lineage: Bacteria > Actinomycetota > Thermoleophilia > Solirubrobacterales > 70-9 > VAYN01. Next base: position 2,977 of record CAZHLT010000327.1, read on the forward strand.
TCGCCGTCGTCCACGGCGCCGTGATCGGCCAGCTCTGCCGCCAGGCGACCAACAGCCGCCCCTTCGCCTTCGTCCACTCCGACAACTGCTCGGTCTCGCGGCTCGTCGTCCACGGCGACGGCCGCTGGCTGCTGCGCAGCTTCAACGACATCTCGCACCTCACGGTCAGGACCGGCCCGGCCGGCTAGGCCACCACCAACGCTCGCGGCGCGTCCGGTGCGGCCGGCGCCCGCCCGATCCCAAGGGGGAGACATGCCCGCATTCCTCGTTCACGGAAACCCCGACACCGCCGCCCTCTGGGACAAGGTGAAGGCCGAGCTCGGCGACTACGACGGCGAGGTCGTCGCTGCCGACCTGCCCGGCTTCGCCGAGCCGGCCCCCGACGGCTTCCCCTGCACCAAGGAGGCCTACGTCGAGTGGATCGTCGCGCAGCTGGAAGCGCTCGGCGGCGGCGTCGACCTGGTCGGCCACGACTGGGGCTCGCTGCTGGTCCAGCGGGTCGCCTCCGTCCGCCCCGACCTGCTCGCCAGCGTCGCCTGCGGCGGCGCCGCGGTCGACGTCGACTACCCCTGGCACCCGCTGGCCCAGGTCTGGCAGACCCCGGGCGAGGGCGAGAAGTACATGGAGGAGGAGCTGACGCCGGAGTTCGGGATCGAGCACCTGGTCGAAAACGGCGTCCCCCGCGAGTACGCCGAGCGCAACATATGGCTGACCCCGCACGGCAAGGGGACGATCCTCAAGCTCTACCGCTCGGCGGTCCACATCGGCGCCGAATGGCAGCCGGACCTGGAGCAGCTGGAGGTGCCGGCGCTGGTGATCTGGGGTCGCACCGACCCCTACGTGCCGCTCGAGTTCGGCGAGCGCCTGGCCGAGCGGATGAAGGGCGAGCTGGTCGTCCTCGAGTGCGGCCACTGGTGGCCCTTCGAGCGCCCCGCCGAGACCGCCGCCGCCCTCCAGCGCCACTGGTCCACCGCCGCCTGAAATCCCGTGGTTCCTTTGTCCGGCATGCCAGGACAAAGGAACCGCAACTTTCCGCGCGACCCGTCTCTCTCATCGCGTGGTTCCTTTGTCCCGTATATGCGGACAAAGGAACCACGACTTGGAGGGGGGTGGGGTTGTGGGGAAATCACAACTCGGAGGCGGTTCGGGTGGTGGTCTTCTCCAGGGCGGCGTGAGAGTCTGGGGCCGATGACCGACACCGACCTGCTTGCCCTGCACGGGTTGGCGGTGAAGAAGGCCGGCAGCCCCGCCGCGGTGGCCGCCGTCCTCGGCGCCGCGGAGCCCGAGATCGAGACCGCGCTGGAGGCCCACGTCGCCGCCGGCCGCGCCGCCGGCGCCAAAGGCACCTTCATGGTCGCCCCCGCCGGCCGCGAGTGGCTCGACGAGCGCTACCCGGAGGCCTTCGCCGAGCTCCGCGCCGACCCCGCCGCCGGCGAGGCCTACGAGCGCTTCGAGAAGATCAACCGCGAGCTGCTGGCGCTCTTCACCGACTGGCAGATGATGCCCGCCGCCGGCGGCGAACGCGTCCCCAACGACCACTCCGACGCCGACTACGACCACGGCGTGATCGACCGCCTCGGCGCCCAGCACGAACGGGCCGAGAAGGTGCTCGACCGCTTCGCCGCGCTCGATCCCCGGCTCGGCGTCTACAAGACCCGCCTCGACGAGGCCTACGACAAGGTCCTCGCCGGCGAGATCGACTGGGTCAGCGGCGCCCGCATCGACAGCTACCACACGGTCTGGTTCGAGCTGCACGAGGACCTGCTCCGGATGCTCGGCCGCGAACGCGAGGAGGCGCCTTGACCGCGGTGGCCGACCGCGTCGTCGTCCTCGACGGCTCGACCGTCCCCGACCGCGAGGTGGTCGGCGGCAAGGGCCACAGCATCGCCTGGATGCGCAGCCTCGGGTTGCCGGTGCCGCCGGCGCTGTGCCTGCCGATCGAGGAGTGCCGCCGCTTCCACGCCGCCGGCGGTGAGCTCGAAGAGGAGGCCTGGCGCGCGGTCCTCGCCGGTGTCGCCTGGCTCGAGGAACGGCTCGGCCGCAGCTTCGGCGGCGGCGAGCAGCCGCTGCTGGTCTCGGTCCGCTCCGGCGCCGCGGTCTCGATGCCGGGGATGATGGACACGGTCCTCAACCTCGGCATCACCGACGAGGTCGAGGAGGCGCTGGCCGCGCTCTCCGGCGACCGCGACTTCGCCCGCTCGACCCACTGCCGCTTCGTCCACCAGTTCGGCGAGACCGTGCTCGGCGCCGACCTCGACGAGCCCGGCGAGGGCGCCACCCCCTCCGAGGTCCGCGAGGCGGTCCTCCGCGACACCGACGAAGAGGTCCCGACCGACCCGCACGAGGCGCTGAAGGCGGTGATCAGGACCGTCTTCCGCTCCTGGTCCTCGCGCCGCGCCAAGGCCTACCGCAAGCACTGGGGCATCGCCGAGGACGGCGGCACCGCGGTGATCGTCCAGGCGATGGTCTTCGGCAACCTCGGCGAGGGCTCGGGCACCGGCGTCCTCTTCTCCCGCAACCCGCTCAGCGGCGACCCCGAGCCCTACGGCGAGTGGCTGCCGCGGGGGCAGGGGGAGGACGTCGTCTCCGGCACCCACGACCCGCTGCCGCTGGCCGAGCTGGCGGCCTCGCTGCCGGACGCCCACCGCCGCCTGCTCGACGCCGCCAAGCGGCTCGAGCGCGAGCACGGCGACATCCAGGACGTCGAGTTCACGGTCGAGCGCGGCGAGCTCTGGCTGCTGCAGACGCGCTCGGCGAAGCGCTCGCCGCTGGCCGCGGT